>JBNJEU010000015.1:0-37017 GCA_051746205.1 Pseudomonadota bacterium | reverse complement strand
GGCGTAGTAGGTGAGCTGCCACTCCTCGGGCATGTCGTCGGGGTAGAAGGGGCCGACCCAGTCGGGATGCCACCAGCCGTGGGCGGCGACCAGGGCGGTCGGGGCAGGGGTTTCGGGCATGGGTGGCTCGTGGTCGTTGGGGTCTGGTGCCAAGGCTATACCGAGTGGGTGGTGTTTGGCCATGGGGGTTTGAATCCGGTCACGGGGTTGGGCATGCTTATCCTCACAGGTCGGCTAATGACGACCGGCCATGCCTACGAACAGGGATGCAAACAATGCATCTCCTTGTCAGAAGTTCGCTAGCCGCTGGACATATGAGATGGAATCAAAGCCACTCCCAAACGAGCCCAAGCCATGACGTTCGAAAACTGGATGAGGCTCCGTGGGCTATCCGAATCCTCAATCAAGAAGTATGGAGACGCTATCAGCGGCTCTCTGACTCGGTGGGCCTGTAAGAATGGGCTCGTTGATGGCCCTCTCACCGCAATCCAGAGTAGTAAACGCTTCCAATCCATCGCCGACCAGCTTCGAAGCCTGCCGGAATATCAAGAAACGAACACCCGTGGTCACAACATGTACCACAATGCCCTGAACAAGTACGCGGAGTATCTGAAAGAAGGCTTTGACGCCAATATTGAGGATGACATTGACTCCATCCTAGAGCGAAAGGACATCTCAGAAACAGATAAAACCGCCTTACTCAAGGCCAGAACCGGCCAAGCCTCATTCCGTCAAAAATTATTCGCTCATTGGGGCGGTTGTGCTGTCACCGGCTATCAAGATCCAATGATGTTGGTAGCCTCACACATCAAGCCCTGGCGTGATTCCAGAGATGACGAAAGGCTCGACGGTTACAATGGCCTGCTTCTATTGCCAACGCTCGACAAAGCCTTCGATACGGGTCTTCTATCATTCAAAGATGATGGGAAAGCACTCATATCCCCCTGGTTTCAGGAGCCTGAAAGATTAGGCATCTCCGCTTCCATGAGGGTGGCAATGCAACCTAAACACCAAGAATATATGAAATTCCACCGTGAATGGGTGTTCCGTGGAGCGTGACTGCCTCACGCATACTTCAACCAAGGTGCTCCATGGCTGACCCAGCCCATTCGGAAGCCTCTGCACTCCCCCGCCTCATCCGCGGCGGCGAATCCGACCCCTTACTCCCCCAACTCCTGGCCTCCATCCGCCGAGCCGAGGAGATTGAGCTGGCCGTCGCCTTCATCAAGACCACTGGCCTGAAGCTGATTTACAACGCCCTGAGCGAGCGCTGCGAGGGGGAGCGACCCGCCCGGATCCGGATCATCACCAGCGACTATCTCGGCGTGACCGATCCCCAGGCCCTGCGCTGGCTCATGCTCCTGGCCGAGCGCGGGGCCGAAGTCCGGATCTATCAAACGGCCCAGCACAGTTTCCACCTCAAGGCCTACATCTTCACTCGGGAACATGGCCAACGCGGGGAGGCCTTCATCGGGTCCAGCAACATCAGTCACGAGGCGCTGACCGCCGGTCTGGAGTGGAACTACCGCATTGAAGAGCCGGACCCACCGGGCGAGACACGGCTGGCTGAGATCCGGGCGGGCTTCGAGGCGATCTTCTGGGCTACTCCTGAGACGCGGTGGCTGGATTACGACTGGATCGACGCCTACGAGCTGCGCCGGCCGGACGAGCGCCCGCACATCGCCCCCGGGAGTAATGACGCGGAGCTGCCGCCGCCGACGCCGACCGCCCCCCAACAAGACGCTCTCTCCGCACTCGCCGAAAGCCGAGGTGCCGGCTATAGCCGTGGTTTGGTGGTCCTGGCCACCGGACTGGGAAAGACCTTCTTGGCCGCCTTCGATGCCGCCCAGCTTGGCGCCGCCCGTGTGCTCTTCATTGCCCATCGCGAGGAGATCCTCTTGCAGGCAGAGGCGACCTTTCAGCGGGTCTTCCCGCAGGCCCGCGTCGGCGGTTACCGGGGCACCCAACAGGATACCGAGGCCGCGATGCTGTTCGCCTCGGTCCAAACCCTCTATCGGAGTGAACACCTGGAGCACTTCGACCCGGAGGCCTTCGATTACATTGTGGTGGATGAATTTCACCACGCCGCGGCCGGCTCCTATCGGCGGCTCCTCAACCACTTCCGGCCCCGTTTCCTGCTTGGTCTCACGGCCACCCCGGAGCGCGCCGACCGGGCCAACATCCTCTCCCTTTGCGACGACAACTTGGTCTACGAGGCCAACCTGTTGCACGGGATCCAGAATGACCTCCTCTGCCCCTTCCACTACTACGGGATCCTCGACGAGGCGGTGGACTACCAGGCGATCCCGTGGCGCGATCGCCGCTTCGACGAGACCGCGCTGGAACACCAGCTGGTCACCCGCGCCCGCGCCCGGCACAACCTCCAGGAATGGCGTGACAAAGGGGGGCAGCGGACACTGGCCTTCTGCGCCTCGCGCAGCCACGCCGATTTCATGGCCGACCAGTTCCAGCGCGCGGGGGTCACCGCCCTTTCCGTCCATGGCACCTCGGAGACCACCCGGGACGAGGCCATCGAACACCTGACGGCGGGCACGGTGCAGGTGGTCTTTTCCGTGGACCTGTTCAGCGAAGGCGTGGACATCCCCGCCGTCGATACCGTCCTGCTGCTGCGACCCACCGAATCGCCCGTGCTCTTCCTTCAGCAGCTCGGGCGGGGTCTGCGCCGGGCCGAGGGCAAGGACCACCTGGTGATCTTGGACTTCATCGGCAACCACCGCGCCTTCCTGAATCGCCCCCAGGCCCTGCTCCAGACCGGCAACACCGGTAAGAAACTTCGGGAGTTCGTTACGCAGGCCCGGAACAACACCCTGGAATTGCCATCGGGCTGCTTCGCCAACTTTGACCTGCGGTACATCGAATTCGTCGAAACCCTGATCGGCGGCGGACCCGGACAAGAGTTCGAGAACCTGAAGGCCGGTCTTGGCCGACGCCCCACCGCTCCCGAGGCCTTCCGCGCCGGGCTGAACATGACGAAACTACGCAAGGAAGGGGGCCACTGGTGGGGCTTCCTGGCGGTGCGAGAGGAACTCACCGAAGCGGAACAGGGCTGTGTAAGCGCCCACGGCAGCTTCCTGCGGGAGGTCGAGACCACGAGGATGGAAAAATCCTACAAGATGATCCTCTTGGAGGCCCTGCTGGAGCTGGATGGCTTTCGTCACCCACCCACTCTGCACGCACTGACCGCCACCTCGGCCGAGGTTCTCCGCCGCCGCCCCAATCTCTTGGGGGATCTGCCGGAGGCGCTGCGAGATCCCCGGGCACTGGACGGCGACAGCCTCGCGGCCGATTGGCGAAAGAACCCGATCCATTTCTGGACCAAGGAGAATAAGGGTTCGGAGGTGACACGCTGGTTCACCATCAAGGGGGAGCGATTCCAACCCACTTTCCAACTGGGCGCGAAAGTGTCGGTAGAAACCTTTGCGAGCATGGTCCAGGAATTAGTGGATTACCGTCTGGCACGGTATCAGCCGAATGAGGCCGGTGATGTGCCGGCTGGCGCCGGGCAGGTTTTGCCCTTCCCGCAGCCGCCGGATCGGACCGGTGTGCCCTACTACCCCGATCTGGGGATCGCCTGTGGCCATTTCCGGAACAGCCGCGCCGAGGAGGTAGAGACCATCGCCGTCCCGCCCGGCCACGGACGCCTAGAGCCGGAGCGGCACTTCGTTGCACGGGCTCGCGGGGACTCTATGAATGGCGGCAAGCACCCCATCCGGGACGGCGACTACCTGCTGCTCGAATGGGTCACCGACACCAGCGCCGGCTCCATCACCGGCGACACCATGGCCATCGAGCGCCAGGACGAGGCCGGCGACACCCAGTACCTGCTACGCGGGATCACCAAAACCTCAGCTGGCCATTACATCCTCAAAGCCCAGAATCCCGACTATGAGGATCTGGTCGCGGATGAGTCCATGCGGACCTTTGCCCGGCTCAAGGACGTCCTCGACCCGCTGGAGCTAGCCCGAGGTCAGGAGTTCGAACGAGAGGCCATCCCGGCGCTGTTTGGCGCGAATTTCAATCCAGGGAGTTGGAACGCGGGCCACGTGGTCCTACCGGACCGCACCCATATCCTACTCGTCACCCTCAACAAGCAGGGCCGGAAGGAAGATCACCGCTACCTGGACTACTTCATCGACGAGCGAACCTTCCACTGGCAGAGCCAGAACCAGACCACACCGGAGAGTCAGCGTGGCCGGGAGATCATTGAGCAGGCTCAACGCGGCACCCCGATCCACCTCTTCGTCCGCGATCACAAACTCGGTCCGGATGGCCGGGCCGCCCCCTTCCGCTATCTCGGCCCAGTTGAATACCTCTCCCACGAGGGCTCAGCCCCCATGGGCATCACCTTCCGCCTCAAGGACTAGGCCGGCTTGCGCATCGCGACCTCGCCCCAGGCCACTACGGAACGGCCCAGGGCGTCGGAGCTAACCCCGTTGTGAACCACTTCCAACCCATACGCTCCTCCCAAGGCCACCACTTCTTCGCGGGTCACCGAAGCCATACCCCGTTCGGTATCCGGCTCGCCCAATCGCAACGTCACCGCGAGAAGACCACCGGGTCGCAGTAGGGAGACCAATGTCTCAAAGGCGCTCTCCCGATCCGCTGGCGCAACATGCATCCAAACCGCCGACAGGAGGATAAGCGAGAAGGTCCGACCCCTCGCCCGCACGCCTTCGAGATCGGGGAGCCGATCGTCCAGCCACTCGATGGAGCGGTCGGCATGGCACTCGCGCGCCTCGGCGCGCAAGCCTGCCGAGGGTTCCGATGCCACTACGGGATGCCCGCGCGCCGCGAACCACGCCGCATCACGCCCAGAGCCGGCCCCAACGTCCAAGACCGCCCCCATATCCTCATCACCGAGGCAGGGAAGGAGCCACCCATGGACCGATTCAAAGCACACCCCCTCATACTGCTCCGCCAGCCGAGGGGCATGACGGTCATACCAGGCGATATCGGGATCGTGGGAAGTCATTGCAGTGGCGTTCCAGGCACCAGGATGTTGCGGGGCATTGTTGCAGCATCGAAAACCGGATGCACCCGTTCCGACCGAACGCCCGATGCAAGTTGTCAACAATCCCGCCCATCCGTTTCAACGCTTGACAGCGGCCGGCCATCGCGCTCCACGAGAATTCAGGATCTTACATTTATCCCTTTGTTTACAGGAACTTAGAAATGCGTGGTCATTCGTTAGCCAATCCAGCAAGCCACCTGCAATCACGGTAACTTAGCGCTCTTTCCCCGGGCTTCTCCACAAGGTTATCCACAGGTTCTGTGGAGAACACGCGACCGGAGTGCATCCGCCGCGTTCGCCTGTGGCACAATCCCCGCTCCATCGTGCCGATAACCGAGAGCCCGCCGTGCGCTTCGATCTCTTCAACGAACTCTCCGTGCCGAAGGACGGCCCCCGCGACGAGGGCCGGGTCTTCCGCGAGACGCTGGAGGAATGGGCACTGGCCGACCGGCTCGGTTTCGACACCGCCTGGCTGGTGGAGCACCACTTCATGCCGGAGTACTCCCACGCCACGGCTCCGGGGCTCTTTCTGGCGGCGGCCAGCCAGCGCACCGAGCGGATCCGGCTGGGCCACGCGGTGGTCCCGCTGCCGTACCACCATCCGATCCGGGTGGCCGAGGCGGCGGCGACCCTGGACCAGCTCAGCGGCGGCCGGCTGGAGTTCGGCTTCGGGCGCGGCTTCTCGCCCACGGAGTACGCCGCCTTCGGCGCCGACATGGCGGCCAGCCGCAGCCTCACCGACGAGGCGCTGACCATCATCCGCGACGGCTGGCGCGACGGCCGGGTAACCTTCCACGGCGAGCACTGGCAGTTCGACGATCTGCCGGTGCTGCCCCGGCTGGCGCAGGGGCCGCAGCCGCCCCTGTGGGGCGCGGCGGTGAGCCCGGAGAGCTTCGAGCTGGCCGCCGGTCTCGGGGTCGGCGCCCTGGCCGGGCCGTTCAAGCCGTGGTTCATGGTCCGCGAGGACATCCGCCTCTACCGCGAGGCGTTCGCCGCCGCCGGCCACGGCGAGACGGCCACGCCCCGGGTCGGCATGACTCTCGGCGTCTTCTGCCTGGAGGACGGCCGCGAGGCGAAGCGGCTGGCGAAGCCGGCCATCGAGTGGTTCTACGGCCACCTGCTCGGCCAGACGCGGGCGATCCTGCGCCAGCTCTACGAGGGCTACGAGTACTACCAGAAATGGGGCCGCTGGCGGCCGCTGCTGGAGCGCACGGTGAACCTGCGGCTGCTGGAGTCGCTGGGCATGGTCATCGTCGGTGACCCGGCCCACTGCCGCAAGCGGCTGCGGGCGCTGGCCGAGGCGGGGGTCGATCACGCCCTGTGCGCGGTGGGCGCCGGGATCCTGCCCACCGAGGAGGTGCAGCGCAGCCTGCGGGTGCTGGCCGACCAGGTCATCCCCGACCTGCGCGACGCCTGAGCCGGCCATGCGGGTCGCGGTCACCGGCAGCAGCGGCCATCTGGGGCGGGTCCTGATCCCCGCCCTGCTGGCCCGCCCCGACATCACCGGCGTGGTCGCCCTCGACCGCGCGCCGCCGCCCGCCGAGTTTCCCGACGATCCCCGCCTGACTCCGGTCGAGGCCGACATCACCGCGCCGGGGCTGGCCGACCACCTGGCGGAGGTCGACGCCGTCATCCATCTCGCCTTCGTGGTCCATCGCGGCGGACCCGGCGCGCCGCGCCGCCGGGCGGAACTGCGCCGGATCAATGTCGACGGCAGCGCGGGGCTCTTCCGGACGGCGGTCGAGGCCGGCGCCGGGACACTGGTCCACCTCTCCAGCGCCGCCGTCTACGGCGCCTGGCCGGACAACCCCGAGCGGCTGACGGAGGACGCCCCGTCGCGCCCCAACCCCGGTTTCGCCTACGCCGAGGACAAGGCCGCCGTGGAGGCGGAGCTGGACCGTCTGGCGGACCGGGCGCCGGGGCTGCGCGTCGTCCGCCTGCGCCCGCCGGCGATCCTCGGCCCCCACGCCCTGCCGCTGCTGCGCCGGCTGCTGACCAGCCCGGTCCGGCCGTGGTACCGGCGCGGCCGGCCGCAGCCCCGTTTCCAGTGTGTCTGGGAGGGGGATGTGGTCGATGCCCTGCTGCGCGCGGTGACGCGGCCGGTCCACGGCGCCTTCAACCTGGCCGCCGAGCCGCCGCTGACCGCCCGCGAGATGAAGGCCGCCGCCGGCCGTCGCGCCCTGCCGCTGCCGATCCCGCTGCTCGCCGCCGCCCACCACGCCCTCTGGCCCTTCACCGCCGCCTGGGGGGAGCCGGGCTGGGGCGCCGGCCTGACCCGGCCGCTGGTGCTCGACTGCTCCCGGGCGCGGGCGGAACTCGGCTGGACGGCCAGCCGCGACAGCGCCCGCTGCATCCGCGCGACCGTGACCCCGTCGCGCCCCTGAATCCGGCCGACGCCGCCCCGTTCCCCCCGCCACGGCGCTTCAGGCATAATCAGCGCACCGGGACCGACCCGAACACCGAACGGGAGACTCCATGCCGTTGCCCCACCCTCGCCGCTCCATCCGCTTGCCGGCGCTGCTTCTGCTGCCGCTCCTGCTGGCCGGCTGCGCCACGACCGCCGATCGCGATCCGCGCGATCCGCTGGAGAGCTACAACCGCGCCGCCTACACCTTCAACGACACCCTGGACCGCTGGGTTCTGAAACCGGTGGCCCGAGGCTACAACACGGTGACGCCGGAGCCGGTGAACCAGGGGATCAGCAATGTCTTCGGCAATCTGGGCGACGCCGGCACCCTGCTGAACAACACCTTTCAGCTGAAGTTCGATCGCGCCGTCTCCGATCTGGGCCGGATCACCTTCAACACCACCCTGGGGGTGTTCGGGATCTTCGATGTCGCCAGCCACATGGGCTTCGAGAAACACGACGAGGACTTCGGCCAGACCCTGGGCTACTGGGGCATGCCCGCCGGGCCCTACTTCGTGGTGCCGTTCTACGGCCCCAGCACGGTACGCGACACCAGCGCCCTGACGGTGGACTACACCACCTCCCCCTACGGCTACCTGCCGGTGACCTTCGAGGACTCCCTCGGTCTGGGTGCGGTGGACGTGATCGACGGCCGTGCGGCCATGCTCGGCACCACCACGCTGCTGGACGACGCCAGTCTCGACCCCTACGCCTTCCAGCGCGACGCCTTCCTGCAGCACCGGCGCAATCTCGTCCATGACGGCAACCCGCCCCCGGAAGAGGAGGAGATGGACTTCCTTGACGATCTGGAAGGGATCGGCCAATGACCGGCGTCCTGCTGCTCCCCGCCCTGGCGGTGCTCCTCGGCCTGGTCGCCCTGGCGTGGTCCTCGGACCGCCTGGTGGTCGGGGCAGCGGCACTGGCCGAATCGCTGTCGGTGTCACCGCTGCTCGTCGGCGTGACCATCGTCGCGCTGGGCACGGCGGCCCCCGAACTGCTGGTCTCCGCGCTTGCGTCCTGGGAGGGGCGCAGCGGTCTGGCCGTGGGCAATGCCATGGGCTCCAACATCATCAACCTGGGTCTGGTACTCGGCGCGGTGGCCGTGATCCGGCCGATGATCGTCTCGTCCGGGATCATCCGGCGGGAATACCTGATCATGCTGGCGGTAATGGGACTGACCCTGCTGCTGCTGACCTCCGGCCAGCTCACCCGGCTGGAGGGCTGGATCCTGCTGATCGTGCTGGTGGGCTATCTGGCCTGGCTCTACCAGGCCTCGAAGAGCGATCCCGAGCACCCCGATCCGGTGCTGGCCGCCTCGACCGCCGAACTGCCCGAGCCGATGGCGCGCGGCCGCGCGCTGTTCTGGCTGCTCACGGGGCTGGTCGTGCTGCTGATCAGCGCCCGCGCAGTGGTCTGGGGCGCGGTGGTCATCGCCGAATCCCTCGGCGTCAGCGATCTGGTCATCGGCGTCACCGTCATCGCCCTGGGCACCAGCCTGCCGGAGCTGGCGGCCACCCTGGCCGCCGCCCTGCGCAACCAGTTCGACCTCGCGATGGGCAACCTGGTGGGCTCGAACATCTTCAACCTGCTCGGCGTGCTGGGGCTGGCTGCCGCCGTCCACCCCGTGGCGGTCTCGCCGGAGACGCTGATCCGCGATTTCCCGGCCATGGTGATCATTACCGGTCTGGTCCTGATCTTCTCCTTGAACCGCGCCGGGGGCGGACGCGGGCGCATCGGCCGGCTGGAGGGCGGCCTGCTTCTGCTCGCCTACGCCGGCTGGGCGGTGTGGCTTGCCCTCGACCTGATGTCGGGAACTCGACTATGATGCCGTGTCATTCCGCGAAAACCACGAGGAGCCCGGCATGAGCGAAGAGTTCACCGTCCAGAACGTCAAGTGCAACGGCTGCGCCGCCATCATTCGCGACAACGTCGGCGAACGCCCCGAGGTCGAGTCCGTGGAGGTCGACGTCGACAACGGCCATGTCACCATCAACGGCAGCGGCCTCGATCGCGCAGCCATCGCCTCTCAGCTTGCCGAACTCGGCTATCCCGAGGTCTGACCACCGCCGATGCGAATCCGGACTTTCATCTTCGGCCTTGCGCTGGTGGCCGCCAGCATCGGGACCGGCTGGTACCACTGGAGCGGGGACCCGGTGCCGACGCCGCAACCGACCGCCGGGGAGCGATTGGTGGAGTCAACCCTGAGTTCCTTTGTCTCGACCACTTACGGCGCCGAAGGGCAGCGCCGGAATCGGGTGGCGGCCGATCACCTTCTCCGTTACACGGATGGCAAAGAAGCGCTGCTCGCCCGACCGCGCTTTACCCTCTGGCCGCGGGATGGCGGCCCGGAATGGCGACTGGCCGCCCCGTGGGGCCACTGGCAACCGGATGCCGAGGAGGAGCGGCTGCTGTTGCAGGAGGCCGTGCGCGTGCGCCGACCGGCCTTCGGCGAGCGCCCCGCGCTCGGGGTCGACACCCGCGATCTGGTCATCCTGCCGGACGCGGAGCGGGCCCATTCCGACGCCACGACCGTACTCCGCAGGGGCGGTGGCACGCACCTGCGCGGGATCGGCGTCGAGTTCGATTTCCAGGCCAGGCGGGTCCGGCTCCTTGCGGATGTCCGCGGGGTCCATCGCGATCTCGGGGAGTCGGATTCGTGACGCACCGTCCCCGCGCACACGGTTCGGCCCTGCTCCTCGTCGCACTGCTGGCCGGTGCCGCCCTCGCCGAGGACACCTCCACGCCCCGAGAGGCGGGCGCCACCTCCTCTCGCCTGGACGTGGAATCGGAGAGCGCCGATTTCGATCAGAGCGCCGGCACCATCACGTTCATCGGCAATGTGGTGGCCACGCGGGGGGAAACCCGGTTGACCGGCGAACGCCTCCACGCCTATCAGCAGGACGAGGAGCTGGAACGAGCGGAGCTCGAAGGCGAACCCGGCACCTTCCACCACGTCGACGACGAGGGCGAGACGGTCGAGGGCGAGGCGCGCCGGATCGTCTATCAGCCCGCCGCCGGGCGCCTCGACCTGTACGACAACGCGCACGTGGTCCGGGGCCGCGAAACCTTCTCGGGGGACCACATCCGCTATTATCTGGATGAAGAACGCATCTCCGCCGCCGGCGAGGGCTCGGGACGGGTGCGCACCACCCTCTACCCCGAGCGCGAGGAGGACGAAGGTGAGTGAGCTGCGCGCCGAGAATCTGGCCAAGACCTACAAGGGCCGCCGCGTGGTGGACGACTTCTCGCTGCACGTCCACGACCGCGAGGTGGTCGGGCTCCTCGGCCCCAACGGCGCCGGCAAGACCACCAGCTTCTACATGATCGTCGGGCTGGTGGCCGCTGACGAGGGGCGGGTCGCCCTGGACGGCGAGACCATCACCACCGCGCCCATGCACGTGCGCGCGCGCCGGGGGATCGGGTATCTGCCGCAGGAGGCGTCGGTGTTCCGCAAACTCACCGTGGCCCAGAACATCATGGCGATCCTGGAGACCCGCCGTGAGCTCGACGCCGCCGCCCGCCGCGATCGTCTGGAGACCCTGCTGCAGGATTTTCAGGTGGAGCACCTGCGCGACAGTCGCGGCATGGCGCTCTCCGGCGGGGAACGGCGGCGGGTGGAGATCGCCCGGGCGCTGGCCGCCGATCCGCAGTTCATCCTGCTCGACGAACCGTTCGCCGGCGTCGATCCCATCTCGGTGCTCGATATTCAGGGGATCATCACCAGCCTGCGAGAACGCGGCATCGGGGTGCTCATCACCGACCACAGCGTCCGCGAGACCCTGGGGATCTGCGAGCGCGCCTACATCGTTTCGGAGGGGCGAGTCATCGCCGAGGGGCCACCGCCGGACCTGCTGGCGGACGAGCAGGTCCGGCGGGTCTATCTCGGCGAGGATTTCCACCTCTGAACCCCTGCATTCCCGCGCGCCGTTGCGGTAGAATTGCAGTATCTTTGCAGCGGTGTCACCCGCGAGACGTCGCCATCCCATGAAACAGTCGATCCAGCTGCGCCTCGGCCAGCATCTGACCATGACGCCCCAGTTGCAGCAGGCCATCCGCCTGCTGCAACTCTCCTCCGTGGAATTGCAGACGGAGATCCAGGAGGCGCTGGACTCCAATCTGATGCTCGAGGACGCCGACGAGCCGGGCGCCGAGGACCACGACGACGGCGTGGCGGAAGGGCTGGAGAGCCCCGAGGCCACCCTGACCGGGGCCGACGCGGACGCATCCGGTTCCGGCGAGGCCGACGGCGCCCCCACCGCCGAGGCGAGCGACAGCGAACTCGGCCGAACCGACGACGTCCTGCCCGACGACTTCGCCGTGGACACCAGCTGGGACGACATCTACGAGCCCGGCGCCGGGGCCACCGCGCCGGTCGGTGAAGAGGTCGACCACGGCCAGATCAACAGCGCTCCGGAGTCGCTTCACGACCACCTGGAGTGGCAGCTCGGCCTCTCCCACTTCACCCCCCGCGACGCCGTCATCGGCCGCGCCATCATCGACGCCGTGGGCGACGACGGCTACCTGGTGGAGGACCTCGACAGCATCATGGAGGCGGTCCGCCCGGAACTCGACGACCTGGATCCGGAGGAGATCGAGGCGGTCCTCCATCGGATCCAGAACTTCGATCCCACCGGCGTGGCGGCCCGCGACCTGCGCGAGAGTCTGCTGATCCAGCTCCACCAGCTGGAACTCGACGATCTCGACCCGGCGGTGGTTGCGGCCGCAACCGCCATCCTCGAGGACCACTTCGAGCTGCTGGCCAAGCGTGACTTCAACCAGCTCAAGCGGCGCACGCGCCTCGACGACGACGGCCTCAACGCCGCCATCCACCTGATCCAGTCGTTGAACCCGCGCCCCGGCGGGCAGATCGCCGACAGCGCCACGGACTACGTGATCCCCGACGTCATCGTCCGGCGCGACGGCGAACGCTGGCGGGTGGAACTGAATCCCGAAGTGGCGCCGCGCCTGCGCATCAACACCGAGTACGCCGGGCTCATCCGTCGCGGTGACGACAGCGAGGACGCCACCTACATGCGCAACCACCTGCAGGAGGCGCGCTGGTTCCTGAAGAGTCTGCAGAGCCGCAACGAGACCCTGCTGAAGGTGGCCACCAGCATCGTCGAGCGCCAGCGCGACTTCTTCGAGTTCGGCGAGGAGGCCATGAAGCCGATGGTCCTGCGCGACGTCGCCGAGGAGGTGGAGATGCACGAATCCACCATCTCGCGGGTGACCACCAAGAAGTACATGCTCACACCGCGCGGGATCTTCGAACTCAAGTACTTCTTCTCCAGCCACGTCGGCACCAGCGAGGGCGGCGAGGCCTCGTCCACCGCCATCCAGGCGCGCATCCGGCGTCTGGTCGAGGACGAGCCGCCGGGCAAGCCGCTGAGCGACAGCCGCATCGCCAAACTGCTGGCCGACGAGGGCTTCAACGTGGCGCGGCGCACCGTGGCCAAGTATCGCGAGGGCATGCAGATCCCGCCTTCCAATGAACGGCGGCGGTTGGCATGACCCCCGTCTCCTTTTAGAGTATTCCCCGTAACCGACAGAGGATGATATTCCATGCACCTGAACATCAGCGGCCAGCACGTCGAGCTCACCGACGCCCTGCGCAATTACGTGGAAGAGAAGATGGAGCGACTGGTCCGCCACGGCGACGGCATCGGCAACGCCCATGTGGTGCTCAACGTCGAGAACCATCGCCATCAGGCCGAGGGCACCATGCACGTCAGCGGCACCGACCTGCACGCCGAGGCGGAGCAGGAGGACATGTACGCGGCCATCGACGCCATGGTGGACAAGCTGGATCGTCAGCTGACCAAGCATCGCGCCAAGCTCCAGGACAAGCACCACGGCAAGGGCTGACCCCATCATGCAACAAGCTCCAGCCGATTCCGGAGACATCGATCTGGCCGCGATCCTTCCCGAGGCACGGGTCCGACTCGAGGTCGAGGCCAGCAGCAAGAAACGCGCCCTGGAGCTCGCCAGTGAGCAGATCGTGGTGGGTACACCCGCCGAGCGGGCCGAACTCCTGAAGCCGGGCGCCATCTTCGATGCCTTCCTCGGCCGCGAACGGCTTGGCAGCACCGCTCTGGGCCACGGCGTCGCCATTCCGCACGGCCGCCTGGCCGGCAACGGCGAGACCCTGGCGACTTTCATGAGACTGAAGGAGGGGGTGGACTTCGATGCGAGTGACCAGAAGCCGGTGGATCTGATCTTCGCCCTGCTGGTCCCCGAGGATTCCACCGAGATCCACCTGCGCATCCTCGCCGCCCTTGCCCGCCTGTTCAATGACGAGGCCTTCTGCCAGCGTCTGCGCGAGGCGCCGACGGCGGCCGACGCCCACCAGCTGCTGGTGGGGTCCGCGAGCTGACCGTGGCTCCGCCGCTCACCGTCGAGACCATCCTCCAGCGGGCGGGGAACCGGCTGGATCTCCGCTGGCTCGGGGGCGGCGGAGACACCCGCCGCGCCATCGACCGCGTCCGCGACGAGGCCTCGGTGGTGGGCCATTTCAATCCCGTGCGCCCCCCCGCCATCCAGATCCTCGGCGAGGTGGAACTCGAGTACCTCGAGAACCTCTCGGGCGACGCGCTGGAGCATGCCCTTGCCTCACTGCTGCTTCCCGACGGCCTGGTCATCGTCTCCGGTGACCACTCCGTGCCGGACTGGCTGCTGGAACGGGCGACCACGGCCGGGATCCCCGTACTCGCCAGCCCCTCCCGCGCGCGCACCGTCATCACCCACCTGCGTCACGGCCTGGCCGATCTGGTGGCGAAACAGACCACCCTCCACGGTGTCTTCCTGGAGGTCCTCGGTCTCGGGATCCTGCTCACCGGCAGCAGTGCCATCGGCAAGAGCGAGCTAGCGCTGGAGCTGATCAGTCGCGGCCACCGGTTCATCGCCGACGACGCACCGCAGTTCCGGCGGCTCGACCCGCAGACCATCAACGGTCGGTGCCCCGAACTGCTGGAGGGCTTCCTCGAAGTGCGCGGGCTCGGGATCCTCGACATCCCGGCGATGTTCGGCGAGAGCGCCATCAAATCCAACAAGAATCTGCGCCTGGTCATCCACCTGGCGCCCATCGACCAGATCACCTTCGACAGCGAAGCACGCCTGCACGGCGCCCACGACCACCTCGACCTGCTCGGCGTCGAGGTACCGACCCTGAGCCTCCCCGTCGCACCGGGCCGCAACCTCGCCGTGCTGGTCGAGGGCGCGGTACGCAACCACATCCTGCGCCAGAACGGCTACAATGCCGCCGACACTTTCATTCAGCGCCAGCGCAACTGGCTGGCCGAGCGACACAACGGGGAGACGCCATGAACCTCCTGGTGGTCAGCGGCATGTCCGGCTCCGGCAAGAGCGTGGCCCTGCACGTGCTGGAGGACCAGGGGTACTACTGCATCGACAATCTGCCCCTGGGACTGTTGCCGGCCCTCACCGCTGAACTGGGGGACAGCGACACCGCCCCGGAGCACGTGGCGGTCGGCATCGATGCCCGCAATCTCACTCGCGACCTGGCTCGCTATCCCAGCATGGTCGAGCAGATGCGCGCGCACGGGATCCACTGCCAGACGCTCTACCTGTTCGCCGATCGCGAAACGCTGCTCAAGCGCTACTCCGAGACCCGGCGCAAGCATCCACTCACCGATGGCGACCACGGACTGGCCGACGCCATCGAGGCCGAACGCGCCCTGCTGGAACCAATCGCCCGCGATGCCGATCTGCCCATCGACACCAGCCACACGAACGTCCACCAGTTGCGCGATCTCATCGCCGAGCGGGTGGGACGGAGCACCAGCGGCCTGTCGCTCCAGTTCCTCTCGTTCGGCTTCAAGCACGGGGTGCCGGCGGACGCCGACTTCGTCTTCGACTTGCGCTGCCTGCCCAATCCCCACTGGCAGCCGGAGTTGCGCGCTCGTACCGGTCGCGACCCGGAGGTGGCCGAATATCTCGACACTCAGCCTCTGGCCACGGAAATGCTCGGGGACATCCGTGCCTTTCTGGAGGCCTGGTTACCCCATTTCCAGCGCGACAATCGCAGCTACATGACCGTCGCCATCGGCTGCACCGGGGGTCAGCACCGCTCGGTCCACTTCGTGGAGCGACTCGGCGCGATCTTTGGTGAACAACTGGAACACGTTCAGATCCGTCATCGGGAGTTATCGTAATGGTCGGTGTCCTACTCGTTACCCATGCCCGCATCGGCGACGCCCTGCTGGATACAGCCCGGACCATGCTCGGACCACCCCCCCTGGCCACAGAGGTCCTGCCGGTCCCCCAGGACTGTGATCCGGAGCGGATCACTGCCGAGGCCCGAGAACGCCGCGCCCGGGTCGACGGCGGCAACGGGGTGCTGGTGCTGACCGACATGTACGGCTCCACCCCCAGCAACATCGCCCACCGATTGCTCGACGACGGCGACAGCCGAGTGGTGGCAGGGGTCAATCTGCCGATGCTGGTGCGCGTCTTCAACTACGCCACGCTGGACCTCTCGCCACTGGCCGACAAGGCGGTCAGCGGCGGGCACGACGGCATCGTGCAGGGCTGATCCCGTGGCCGAACGCAACGTCACCATCATCAATCGCCTGGGCCTCCACGCCCGCGCCGCGGCCCGCTTCGTCAACGAGGCGTGCGCCTTCGATGCCGAGATCAGCCTCGAGCGCGCCGGCCAGACGGTCAACGGCAAGAGCATCATGGGCGTAATGATGCTCGCCGCCAGCCCCGGAACCGAACTCGTGATCCATGCCGAGGGCGACGACGCCGAAGCCGCGCTGGACGCTCTGGAGACCCTCATCGCCAACCGCTTCGACGAAGAGGAGTAAGAACTGCCCATGGCCCGTGAATTCGACCTGGTCATCATCGGCTCCGGCCCCGGCGGCTACCGCGCCGCCATCCTCGGCCGCCAGCGCGGCCTCACCGTTGCCATCGTGGAGAAGGCCGACTGGGGCGGCTGCTGCCTCAACCGCGGCTGCGTGCCGAAGAAGGACTGGCACCACACCGCCCGCCAGATCAGCGCCTCGCGCCACTTCGCCGGGCGCGGCATCCTCGGCGGCCCGCTGAGCGGCGATCTCGCCACCGCCTGGGAACATCAGAAGGGTGTGGTCACCACGGTGCGCGACAACTACACCGACTACATGAAGCGGCTCGGCATCGTCGCGGTCAACGGGTTCGGCCGGCTGGCCGATGCCCACACCGTGGTGGTGGACGGCGCCGACGGGGAGCGGCGGCTGGATGCCGAGCACGTCATCCTTGCCACCGGCTCCAGCGCCCACGTTCCCGAGGGCGTCGAACCGGTGGCCGGACGCATCCTCACCACCGACGACCTGTTCGACAACCCGCCACCCCCGGGGCGCCGTGTCGGACTCGCCGGCAGCGGCGTCATCGGCACCGAGTTCGCCTACATCCTCACCCGGCTGGGCTGCGAGGTGCACTGGTTCATGGGCTCGCGGCCGCTGGGCGGCAGCGACTTCAGTTCCCAGGCGCTGCGCATTCTCGGCGAAGCGCTCGCCCGCGAGGGGGTCGAACCACAGGTCGGTCGCCGTCTCGCCGGCGCCCGGGCGGACGACGACGGGGTGGAGCTGACCCTCTCCGACGACAGCCGAGAGCGGGTGGACTGGCTGCTGCTCGGAACCGGCCGGCAGCCGTACACCGATGGTCTGGCCCTCGCTGCGGCCGGGGTGGCCACCGACGATCAGGGCTTCATCCGGTGCGGGGCGGATCTGCGCACCGATCAACCGACCATCTTCGCCATCGGCGACTGCCGCTCACCAGTGATGACCGCCAACCAGGCACTGGCGGACGCCACCACCGCCGTGGACAACATCGTCACCGGTGGCGCGAAGGCGGCACCGGAGCGCTGGGTGCCGTGGGCCATCTACAGCGCCGTGGAGATGGCGCGCGCCGGCATGGACGACGACGCCGCCGAGGACGAGGGCTTCGAGCCGGCGGTGGGTTTCGCCGCCTTCGAGACCTCGCCGCGCGCCCTGGGCCAGGACGATCCCGAGGGTCATGTGCGGCTGCTGGCCGACATGGACGAGGGCACCCTGCTGGGCGTCGAGGTCATCGGTGAGGCGGCGGCCGAGACCATCCATCTGGCGGCGCTTTCGCCGGACCCGGCCCGCGCCCTGCGCCAGCTGGCCGGAGGCCCCTGGAACCACCCCACCCGGGCCGAGGAGTTCGGCAACGCCGCCGAGACCATGGCCTCCCAGTGGGGCATGGGGGAATTCATCTACGACGAGTGACCGGGCCCGCCGGCCCGGCTTCGGGTCTCAATCGGCGACGGCCGGACGGCGGTGCTCCAGGGCGGGGAAATTGCGGCGCATGGTCTCCTGGTAGCGGGCATTGCGCTCCGCCAGCACAATCCCGGAACCGCTGGGCAGACGGTCGAGCATGGCCCCCCACGGATCGACGATGCAGGCATCGCCGTAGGTCTGTCGGCCGTTGGCGTGGTATCCCCCCTGAGCCGGAGCCACCATGTAGCAGAGGTTCTCGATGGCGCGGGCGCGCACCAGGATCTCCCAGTGGGCCCGGCCGGTGATGGCGGTGAAGGCCGACGGCACCACGAAGGTCTCGGTTCCGGCTTCCATCAATGATCGGAAGAGTTCCGGAAAGCGCAGGTCATAGCAGACCGCCAGGCCCAGCCGGCCGAACGGAGTGTCCACGGTCACGACCCGGTCACCAGGTTCCTGTTCGTACGATTCGGTATAGCTCTCGCCACTGTCCGGCAGGTGAACATCGAACAGATGGATCTTGTCGTAGCGCGCCACGCGCTCGCCGCGCGCATTGTAGACCGGGCAGGCGGAGCGCACCCGCCGACCGTCGTCGGCGAGCACCGGCACCGTCCCGCCCACCAGCCAGACACCGTGCTGCACGGCCTTCTCGGCGAGAAAGTCCTGGATCGGGCCGCTGCCATCGGCCTCGCCGGACCGCACCAGTTCACCCTCGCCCATGGCCATCAGGGCGAAGTTCTCCGGCAGCGCAACCAGACCCGCCCCGGCGCTCGCGGCATCGGCGATCAGGCGGGCAGCCTCGGTGAGGTTGGCCCGAGTGTTCGGACCCGAAGCCATCTGAATGGCGGCCAGCTTGCTCAAGACATTCTCCCCTCGTTCGTCGTTCAATGGGTGCGACCGGCACCCGCTCGTATCTCGACCCGCAGTCGGTCCATCGCCACGCCACCGGGCGCCAGCCCGATGCGGGAGCGCGGCAGGCCGAGTGCCACCAGCTGGCCGGTCAGCCACCGCGCCCGCAGAGTGCCGCGATCGCCCCCGGGATGGTGGATCACCAGCCGCCGCGCGTCGTCTTTCGCCATGGCCGCCATCAGGGGGCGCACTCCGGATTCGAGCAACCAGTCGGCGCTCGTCCGCGGCCGTTCGAGTTCGGCCAGCGTCACCGTCCATGGCTCGGCGGCGTTGGCACCAGCGGACAACACCAACAGGACCAGGCCGAGCGCCCCGGCGTGACAAGCTCGAGGATAGCACACCCCCTGTTCCGCTTGCCGGGACCCCGCTCCGTTTGCCGTAGAATTTCCGCGCATCGCCACCTCTACTCCCTTCGGGTTCCGACCCGTTCGACGTGCGGATCGTCCCAGCTTCCGGTCACACGGTAGGTGTAACGTGTCACTTGATCCAGCTGCAAGACCTTTTCGCCGAGCCAGATCAGGGCGCCGGCCTGCGGCCCCCAGATCAGCGCCCCGGGGAGGAAGAAGTGCGTGCCGTCGCCGGGGATCACGGTAATGCGCTGATCGTGGTCGCGCGCCACCAGGCCGGTCCGGCCGGTCATGCGGATGCGCGCCACCGAGGAATCGATGAGCATCTCGTCGATCAGGGCATTGCCATCGCGCAGCTCGAACGTCCCGTGCATGCGGTCGAAGGCGAGCCCCTCGCCGAACAGGTCGCTGAAATCCAGCCCGAAGCGGCGCGGCAGGGAGCGCAGGCTGAACAGCCCCAGGGCGCGCCCGGCGCCGGGTTTCACCTCCAGCAGTCGGCCATCGACGATCTCGAATTCGGCCGTGCCCTGCACCCGGCGGAGGTGAAAATCACTGGGCCCGCCGGCCCAGGTCAGGTCCAGCTCACTTTCCAGCCGGCCGTCCTGCAGGAACGCCGGCAAAGCCAGCCCCTTCTTCATCCAGCGACCCGTGTCCGAGACGTTCAGATCGGCGTTCAGGCTGGTGGTATGGCGCTCGCCGTTCCAGACCATCTCGCCCTGGAGGTCCTGTTTGTTGTCACCGAGACGCAACGGGAAACGCACTCCCCGGCCCGACGGCTGGCTCGCGGTCACCAGAGCGCCCAGGCGGGCGTCGCCGCGCCGCAGGTCATCCACGCGGATGCTCAGCGGCGGCAGGTGTTCGGGGCGCAGCCGGGTCAGCGGCCCGGGCTCCGGCACGAGCTCCCCCGGCTCGCGTTCGGGGACGTACAGATGGAGGCGTTCGAGCGCCACGCTCACGCGCGCCAGGTCCCAGTCGGACCATGCCGGCGCCCATTCGTCCTCCACCTCTTCGGAACGCGGGACGAGCCGACCCCAGGCCCCCAAATCCAGGTTGTCCAGTACGCCGGTCACGCGAACACCCCGGTCCGGGATGTCACTGTTCCCGTGACCCAGATGGATACCCAGGGTCGGCCCCTCCCCGCGCCAGTGTCCCAGGCTGTCGAAGACATTGCCGTGACGCAGACTCAGAGTGCGTTCGGCACTCTGCCACTCCAGGCGGGTGGGTCGCGGCTCATCCCCGCTCTTCTCCAGTGGATGCGGCAGATCCAGCGCCAGACCGAGGAGGCTGCTTTCGAGCCGGCCGTGGAACCCCCGCTCGGGGTCGATCCCGGCTCGTAGTCGCCAGCCGGCGGTTCCCTCGATCCGGGGGTGCAGCCATTCGGCCAGATAAGGCGCCAGGCCCGGGGCGCGCATCTCGCCCTGGCCGTCAACCTTCACGACCAGGGCGCCATCCGTCCGGTCACCGCGGATGTCCACGGTGGCCGGGCCGTCGAACAGACGCCCGCGGATCGCGTCGCCGACAATGGTCGACGGGCTGAAGGTCACCCGACCCTCGACCTCCTCCACCGCGACGCGATGGGTGCCGAGGCCGTAGGTCAGCGTCGCCGCGCCCCCGGCGTCCAGAACCCCCCGGTAGCGCGGCTCCCCGGGCGTCCGGCCGAGGGGGACCTCGGCGCTCAGGGACAGCGCCAGCGGCCCGCTGCCGTCGAGCCGGTCGACCTGCACGGCCAGTTTCTCCTTCAGCGGCATCCCCTGGAGGTAACGGGCGAAGGCACCAGCGTCACCCCGGGCGTCACCCTCCAGCTCGACGCGAGCCGCCTTGAAATCGTCGATGGCGATCCGGGTCGCGCCGATTCGCGCCGATTCAAAGCGCCCCCCATCGATCTCGGCCGCCATACTGCGGCCGCGCATGGCGAGATCACCATCGACCTCGTCGATGACCGGCCATGCGGGGTGGTAGCGGATCGCGACCCCGGCCACCCGGGTATCCACCGCCAGCCGGCCTTCGCGCTGCTCCGGCCAGGGGAAACGGCCGCGTTCGACGCGCCCATGGACCACCACCTCGCCTCCCCTCGTTTCACCATCGAGGAAGGCCTGATCGAGCCATTTAACGGTGCCGGACGGCAGGATCCCCGTGGGCAGATAGCGGGGGATCGCTTCAGCGGCGACCCGACCCACCCGGAGTCCGAGATCGACAAACGGCGGGCGCCCGGAACCGGGCAGGTGCAGGCCCAGCCGTCCGCGCAGTCCCAGATCGGCGTTCTGGAGCGTCAGATCGCGGCCACGCAGCCAGAAGCCGTCAGTACCGTGACGCCAGTCGATCCGCAACGCGGCGGCGCTCACCGGCCATGGCTCGCGAGCCAGTTCGGGAAGGGCCAGCTCGCCATCCGTCAGACGCAGATCGGCCACGCCTCCCCGCGGGTCGAGCCAGGCGGTGCCGTGGAGGCCGTCGACCCCGGGCAGACGGTGCACCGGCTGCCAGGCCAGATGGTCGAACTCGACATGGCCGGCCCAGCGACGCGCCGGTGGTGCCGTGGGGTGATAGTCCAGCGCCATGGCCCGGAGCGTGCCACGCGGGTCGGCGGCAGCGATCTCCGCCACGGGGCCGGAATCCGCCACGGCGTCCAGCCAGGGGAGGAACGGCGCCACGGGCAGTTCACCCAGGCGCAGCGCCAGCGACGCCCCGCCCTCCGATTCCGGGTACCGTACCCCGACTCGAGCCTGGGTCGGCGGCAGTTCAGCGTCGGCCGTCCCGAGGCGCAGCCAGGGCAGATCGAAATGGAACACGCCCTCGCGCTGGTTCAGGCGGAGTTCCGCGCTGACGGTTTCGATCCCGCGAAATCCGCTTCCCGCTGTACCGGGCCGCAGATCGGCGAGCTCCAGATCGCCGACCCCGTCGACCAGTTCACCGCGGCGCCAGTCGCTCCAGACCGCCATGTCGAGCCGGCCTTCCAGCCCCGGCGGGAACCCCGGCACCTCCAGGCCGCCCAGTTCCAGTCCTTCGCCCTCGACATGGAGGGTCCCGTTCCAGCGGGCGGGGTCGGTTCCCGCACCCTCGAAATAGGCCGTTGTGGACAGCCGGCCACCCATCTCCGCAGGGGGGTCCAGGCGCGCTTCCAGTTGATGGCGGCGATCATGGTTGAAAAGACTCAGGGCCCGAACATGCCATTCCCGGGTCGACGCCGCCTCGCCAGCGCCATCGCGCCAGCGGATCCGGATGTCCTGCAGGCGCAGGCGCTGCTGACTGAACAGCCAGTCGCGTAGTCGACCGAACCCGGGCCCCGACGACGACCCGGACTCGCCGGCCACGCCACCGAAGTGCCACCGGCCATCGGGATCACGCCCGACATCGAGTTCGGCCCCGGACAGGGCCACCTCGCCGAAGACCAGTTCACGCTGGCGCAGGCTGGCGATGCCGGCCAGACTCAGACGCAGTTCATCGAATCGGGCCACCGTCCCGCCCGCCGGGTCCAGCAGGCGGATATCGCCCAGCACCAGGGCGAAATGGAGGCCATGCATGCCGGTGTCGACCCGCTCGACCTCCACTCCGACACCCAGACGCGCCTCGGCCCAGTCGGTAGCCTGTTCCTGGTATTCGTCGACCACGGTGAACAGCAGCCGTGCAGAGGTCAGCAGCAGAGCGGCGCCGACCACCAGGACAACGAGGGCCCACCACAGCGCGCGCAACGCGCCGCTCACCAGGCCGCTAACGAACACCGACGCTCCCGGACGACTGCCCCCGCCATGCGGGGCTCAACTCACAACAGCACCACATCGAACTGCTCCTGAGTGTAGTCCGGTTCCACCTGGAAATTGATGGCACAGCCGGTGAAGTCCTCCAGTTCGGCCACACTGGCCGACTCATCCTCCTGCATCCGATCCACCACCTCCCGGGAGGCCAGCACCAGCAGTTCACGGGTATCGAACTGGCGGGCGGCCCGCAGCAATTCCCGAAAGATCTCGTAACAGACGGTGATGACTGTTTTAACACTTCCGCGCCCGTGGCAGGTGGGACACGGTTCGCTCAACTGGTTTTCCAGGCTCTCGCGAGTCCGCTTGCGCGTCATCTCCACCAGCCCCAGCGCCGAGACCTCGCAGATCTTCGCCTTGGCCCGGTCGCGCTCCAGCACCCGCTCCAGCGAGCGCAACACCTGGCGCCGATGGTCGGGATCCACCATGTCGATGAAGTCGATGATGATGATCCCGCCCAGGTTGCGCAGCCGCAACTGCCGGGCGATGGCCTGGCTCGCCTCCAGGTTGGTCTTGAACAGCGTCTCCTCCAGGGTGCGGTGGCCCACGTAGGCACCGGTGTTCACGTCCACGGTGGTCATCGCCTCGGTCTGCTCGATGACCAGATACCCCCCCGACTTCAGCTCCACCTTGCGCTCCAGCGCCTTCTGCAGCTCATCCTCGACACCGTAGAGGTCGAACAGCGGCCGCTCCCCCGGGTAGTGCTCCAGCACCGGGACGAGTTCGGGGACGAAATCGCTGGCGAAGGCGTGGATCCGCTGCCAGGTCTCGCGCGAATCCACCCGCACCTTCTCGTAGCTGACCCCGGCCATGTCGCGCAGCACCCGCAGTGCCAGCGGCAGGTCCTCGTGGACCAGACTCGCCGGCGGGGTGGTGGCGGCGCGCTCAACGATGGTCTCCCAGAGCTTGGCAAGGAAGGCGATGTCCACGGCCAGTTCCTCCGGGCCGACCCCCTCGGCGACGGTCCGCAGTATGAAGCCGCCCTCCACCCCGTGCACCGCCCGCCCTTCCGCCACCAGACCGCGCAGCCGCTCGCGCTCGGCCTCGTCGTCGATCTTCTGGGAGACGCCGATGTGTTCGCTGCCCGGCAGCATCACCAGATAGCGCGAGGGCACGGTGATCTGGGTGGTCAGCCGGGCTCCCTTGGTCCCCATGGGATCCTTGGCCACCTGCACCAGCACGGTCTGGCCCTCGCGGAGCAACTGGCGGATGTTCGGTTCGTCGTCGTTCTCCGCGCCGACGATGTCGGAGGCGTGCAGGAAGGCGGTGCGCTCCAGGCCGATGTCGATGAAGGCCGACTGCATCCCCGGGAGAACGCGCACCACCTGGCCGTTGTAGATGTTCCCCACCAGCCCGCGCTGGCTGGCGCGTTCGATCTGAACCTCCTGGAGGACGCCGTTCTCCACCATGGCGACCCGGGTCTCGTGCGGGGTGACGTTGATCAGAAGCTCTTCGCTCATGCGCTCATTCACGGTGATAGGGGTGGCCCTGAAGCAGACTCGCGGCCCGGTAGATCTGCTCGGCCACGATGACACGCACCAGGGCGTGGGGAAAGGTCAGCGACGACAGCGACCAGTGCTGTTCGCAGCGCGCCAGACACTCCGGCGAGAGGCCGTCGGCGCCCCCCACCAGCAGGGCGACATCGCGGCCCTCGTGCTTCCAGCCGTCCAGTTGCCGCGCGAGCTCCGCGGTGGACCAGGCGCGGCCACCACCATCCAGGGCGACGCACAGCGCGCCACGCGGGACCGCCGCCAGCAGCGCCTCACCCTCCTCCCGGCAGACCCGTTCGACATCGGCACCCCGGCCCCGCTTCGGCGCCGCCACCGGCTTGACTTCCAGCGGCGTCGGCGTCTTCTTCAGCCGCCGCTGGTACTCGGCCACCCCCTGCTCCACCCAGTCGGGCATGCGCTGACCGATGGCCACGAGATGGAGCCGCACGCCGAACTACCCTTCGGCGTCGGCAGGGGCGTCGTCCGCCAGCGCCTCGACGCTCCACAGCTTCTCCAGGTTGTAGAAGTCGCGGACCTCGGGACGCATGACATGGACCACGACATCGCCCAGATCGACCACCACCCAATCGCCGACCTCCTCGCCCTCGACGCCCAGGGGCTGGACACCGGCGGCCTTGGATCGCTCCACCACATGTTCGGCCATGGCCTGGACCTGACGGCCGGAGGTGCCGCTGGCGATGACCATCACGTCGGTCACACTGCTCTGTTCGCGGACATCGAGAACGCGCAGGTCGCGCGCCTTGCGATCCTCCAGGGCGTCGACGACCAGTTGTTCGAGGGCTTCACTCTCCATCAGTTCTCCATGTAGAGACGGTTGTCTTGAATATAGTCGTGCACGGATTCGGGCAGCAGATAGCGCGGACTGTGGCCGGTTGCCAGGAGTTCGCGGATGCGGCTGGACGAGATGTCCAGCTGGCTCACCGGCTGCAGGAAGAGGTGCCCGGCCGGGAGGCGGTGGAGCGCTTGCGTCTCCAGCACCCGCCGTGCGGCGGTGAAGTCGGCCAGCGCGCCGCCCTGATCCTCAAGGCCGTGGGGCGACCAGCCGGGGCGGTGAGAGACCACGACATGCGCCAGTTCGGCGATCCGCTCCCACTGGTGCCAGTTGACCAGACCGAGGAAGGCGTCCATCCCCAGCAGCAGCGCGAGCGGCGTGCTTTCGCCGACCTCGGCGCGCAGCTCGGCCAGGGTCTCCACCATGTAGGAGGGCCCGTCGCGCCGGATCTCCCGCTCGTCCAGGATGAAGCCGGACTGCCCCGCCACGCCCCGGCGCAGCATCTCGAGACGCTGTTCGGTGGTGGCACGCGGGGGACGGCGATGCGGCGGATTCCCCGCCGGCATGATGTGCAGCCGCTCCAGCTCCAGGACCTCGGCCAGCTCCAGGGCGGGACGCAGATGGCCCAGATGGACCGGGTCGAAGGTGCCGCCGAAGATCCCGATCATTCAGGAGCGGATCTGGCCGTCGCCCAGGACGATGAACTTCTCGGAGGTCAACCCCTCGAGACCCACCGGCCCGCGCACGTGGAACTTGTCGGTACTGATGCCGATCTCGGCGCCGAGTCCGTACTCGAAGCCGTCAGCAAAGCGGGTGGAGGCATTGACCATCACCGAGCTGGCATCGACCTCGGCCAGGAAACGCCGGGCGCGAGCGTAGTCGCTGGTGATGATGGCCTCGGTGTGGCCGGAGCCGTGATCGTGGATGTGGTCCATGGCGGCCTCGATGTCGGCCACCACCCGCACGGAGAGGATCGGCGCCAGGTACTCCTCGTCCCAGTCGGCCTCGGTGGCGGCGGCGATGTCCGGCAGCAGGGCGCGGGTACGCTCGCAGCCGCGCAGCTCGACCCCGGCCGCTTCGAAGCGCTCGGCCAGCGGCAGCAGCACGTCGGCGGCCACGTGCTCGGCCACCAGCAGCGTCTCCATGGTGTTGCAGGTGCCGTAGCGCTGGGTCTTGGCGTTGAAGGCCACCGCCGTCGCCATGTCGATGTCGGCGCGGTCGTCGACGTAGGTGTGGCAGACGCCGTGGAGGTGCTTGATCACCGGTACGCGGGCCTCGGCACTGATGCGTTCGATGAGTCCCTTGCCGCCGCGCGGGATGATGACGTCGACATAATCGGGCCGGGTGATGAGTTCTCCCACCACGGCACGGTCGGTGGTGGCCACCACCTGGGCGGCCGTCTCCGGCAGCCCCGCCGCCGCCAGACCGGCGCGCAGGGCGTCGGCGATGGCGGCGTTGGAATGCCGCGCCTCGGATCCGCCGCGCAGGATGGCGGCATTGCCGGACTTCAGGCAGAGGGCCGCGGCGTCCGCGGTGACGTTGGGCCGAGACTCGTAGACGATGGCGATGACCCCCAGCGGTACCCGCATGTGGCCCACCTGGATCCCCGACGGCCGGGTAGCCAGGTCGCGGATGGCCCCGACGGGATCGGGCAGGGCAGCGATCTGGCGCACCCCGTCGACCATCGCCGCGATCCGGTCGGGGGTCAGTTCCAGTCGGTCCAGCAGCGCCGCATCCAGGCCGGACTCACGCCCGGCCTCGAGGTCGCGGGCATTGGCCGCCAGCAGTTCGGTCTCGCGGCTCTCCATGGCGGCGGCCATCGCCTCCAGGGCGGCGTTCTTCGCCCCGGCATCGGCGCGCGCCATGGCGCGGGAGGCGGCGCGCGCCGCCTGCCCCAGTTCATCGACATAGGCGGTGATGTCCATGCTCGCGTCGCTGGCGCTCATTGCATGCCCTCTCGGCTCGACTGTGGCGAAGGGGCCCGCGCCGGCCGCTGCGGAAAGAGCGGCCGACCGGCCATGATCAATCCCAATTGTAACAATTCGTCCCACGGCTTGCCCGCCTCACGGCCCTTGATGACGCGGTCGGCCCGGGCGCAGCGGGCCAGTACTCGGCGCCAGGCGCGCAGGCTGAAACGGCGGCTCGCGGAGCGGCGCAATCGCAGCTGCGATTCACGAGCACCGAACTGGCGGGGTGGTGGTTCACCGGCATCCGTTGCGGCACGGATCCCGGCCACCGCCCGCGTTTCGCGGCTGAGCGCCCAGAGGATGAGCGGCGGCGGTACGCCCTCTCCCCGCAAACCGCGCAGAACCTGGTAGACCCGCTCGACGTCCGCCGCCAGAGCGGCCTCGGCCAGATCGAAGATGTCGTAGAGGGTGCTGTCCACCACCGCGTCGGCCACCGCCTCCAGTCCCAGCGGGCCCGGGGGATGGAGCAGGGCCAGTTTGTCCACCTCCTGTGCGGCGGCCACGAGGTTGCCCTCGACCCGTTCCACCAGCAGGTTCACCGCCTCGGCATCCGGCTTCAGTCCGTGGCCCTCCAGCCGCTCGCGGATCCAGCCGTGCAGCTCGTCGCCCTCCAGCGGCCAGACCGGGATCCAGACCCCGGCCTGCTCCAGCGCCTGGAACCACTTGCTCCGCTGAGCACTCTGATCCAGACGCGGCAGCGACAACAGCAGGGTGGTCTCCGGCGGCGGGTCGCCGGCCAGTGCACGCAGGGCGCGGGCGCCGGCATCGCCCGGCTTGCCGCCGGGGAGAGCGATCTCGATGAGCCGGCCGTCGCCGAAGAGCGAGCCGGTGGCCGCGCCGGCGACCACGGCGTCCCAGTCGAAATCGGTGCTGGACGGGACGCTGTGGACCTGGCGGTCGGTGAGCCCCTGCTCACGCGCCCGCCCCCGGATGGCGTCGGTCGCCTCCAGTGCCTGGAACGGTTCATCGCCGCTGATCACGTAGATCGGCGCCAACGGCTCCTGGCGGAGGTGGGATCCCAGCTGATCGGGATTCAACCGCACCGCGTCATTCCCCCACCGCCGCGTTCAACCGACGCAGGATGCTGGTCGCCAGTTCGCGTCGCATGTTCTCGCGCAGCCGTTCCGCCTCGTTTCCCGAGGCCAGCGGGTTATCCCCGGCGTCGAACTGAAGCTCGCGCCTCTGTTCCATCCGCTCCTCGGCCACCAGGACCTCGCCGCGGGCATCGCGCAGTTCGAAATCGGCACTGAAGCGCAGTTCGTACTCGTCTGCACGGCCGTCGGCCCCGACGACGAGGGTGCGTTGCTCCTCGTCGGTCCCGGTAACCCGCAGTCGGGCGGTGGCGTCGGCCGGGTCGTCGACCACCGTCGCGCCGGCCCCCTCCAGACCGCGCTGCAAGGCGCGCTGCATGTCGGTCGTACCCGATGCGCCGTCGATATGGGTGCGCTCCAGCACCTCCGGCAGCGGCACCGCGCCGCGCAGGTACCAGCCGCCGCAACCGGCCAGCAGCAGCGCCAGGACACCGATCAGGCCGGCGGCGAACTCGCCCCGGAGCAGCGGGCGCGGACGTCGATTCATTTCACCACCACGTTGACCAGCTTCCCCGGCACCACGATGACCTTGGCCACCGTCCGGCCCTCGAGGTGGCGCGCCACATTGGGCTCCGCCAGTGCCGCCGCCTCCACGGTGTCCTTCGCTGCGTCGGCAGCCACCTCGATCCGGCCGCGCACCTTGCCGTTGACCTGCACCGCCAGGGTCTCCGTATCGCGTGCCAGCGCCGACTCGTCCAGGGTCGGCCAGGCGGCGTCCACCACCGCCTCATCGTGGCCGAGAACAGACCAGAGGGCGTGGGTGATGTGCGGAGCGACCGGCGAGAGCATCACCACCGCCGCCTCCAGCGCCTCGCGCTCCACGGCACGCTCGCCCTCGTCGGCCGGATCGAACTTGTAGACCGCGTTCATCAGCTCCATCACCGCCGCCACAGCGGTATTGAAAGTGTGGCGGCGGCCCATGTCCTCGTCCACCTTGGCGATGGTCTCGTGGGTCTTGCGTCGCAGGTCGCGGGCCGCGTCGCCGGGCTCCGCCGGGATGGCCGCCGTCGGCAGGCCGTCGGCGGCGAATTCGGTGACCCGGCGCCAGACCCGGCGCAGGAAGCGGTTGGCCCCCTCGACACCGTCGTCGGACCACTCCAGCGACTGGTCCGGCGGCGCGGCGAACATCATGAACAGCCGCGCGGTATCGGCGCCGTGGGTCTCGATAAGCGCCTGCGGATCCACGGTGTTGCCCTTGGACTTGGACATCTTGGCGCCGTCCTTCAGCACCATGCCCTGGGTCAGCAGATTGGCGAACGGCTCGTCGCCCTTGACCAGCCCCTCGTCGCGCAGCAACCGGTGAAAGAAGCGAGCGTAGAGCAGGTGCAGAATGGCGTGCTCGATGCCGCCGACGTACTGGTCCACCGGCAGCCAGTGGTCGGCGCGCTCGTCCAGCATCGCGCCGTCGTTGTCGGCGCTGGTGTAGCGGGCGTAGTACCAGGACGACTCCATGAAGGTGTCGAAGGTGTCGGTCTCGCGCCGCGCCGGCTTGCCGCAGCAGGGGCAGTCCACGGCGAGAAAGGCCTCGTGGCGCGCCAGCGGCGAGCCGGCGCCGTCGACCACCACGTCCTCCGGCAGAACCACCGGCAGGTCCTCCTCCGGCACCGGCACCGTGCCGCAGTCGTCGCAGTGGATCACCGGGATCGGCGCGCCCCAGTAGCGCTGCCGCGAGACGCCCCAGTCGCGCAGGCGATAGTTGACCCGGCGCCGGCCGCGCCCGTCGGCCTCCAGCCGGGCGGCGATGGCGTCGAAGGCGGCGGCGGAGTCCAGCCCGGTGAACGCGTCGGAGTCCACCAGCACCCCCTTGTCGGTGAAGGCGCCCTCGGCGAGGTCCACATCAGCGCCGTCGCTCGGGGCGATGACCCGGCGCTTCGGCAAGCCGTAGCGCTCGGCGAACTCCCAGTCGCGCTGGTCGTGGGCCGGTACCGCCATCACCGCGCCCTCGCCGTAGCCCATGAGCACGAAGTTGGCGACATAGACGGGCACCGTCTCCCCGGTGAGCGGGTGGCGCGCCTCGAGGCCGATGGGCAGCCCCTTCTTCTCCTGGGTCTCGACCTCGGCCTCGGCGGTGCCGACATGGCTGCATTCCTCGACGAAGGCGGCCAGTTCCGGATCCTTCTCCGCCTGTTCCGCCACCAGCGGGTGCTCCGGCGCGAGCGCCACGTAGCTCACCCCCATCAGGGTGTCGGGACGGGTGGTAAAGACGGTGATCGGGGCATCACGGCCGACCAGCTCGAAGACCACCTCGACCCCCTCGGAGCGGCCGATCCAGTTGCGCTGCATGGTGCGCACCTGTTCCGGCCAGCCGTCGAGGTGGTCGAGGCCGTCGAGAAGCTCGTCGGCGTAGTCGGTGATGCGCAGGAACCACTGCGGGATCTCGCGGCGCTCCACGGTGGTGCCGCAACGCCAGCAGGCCCCCTCCTCCACCTGTTCGTTGGCCAGTACGGTCTGATCGTTCGGGCACCAGTTCACCGGCGCGGTGCGGTTGTAGACCAGCCCCTTCTCCAGCAGGCGGACGAACAGCCACTGCTCCCAGCGATAGTAGTCGGGGTCGCAGGTGGCCAGTTCGCGGTCCCAGTCGTAGGCCAGGCCCAGGCTCCGGAGCTGCTCGCGCATGTAGGCGATGTTCTCGCGAGTCCACTGCGCCGGCGGCACCCCGTGAGCCATGGCCGCGTTCTCCGCCGGCATGCCGAAGGCGTCCCAGCCCATGGGCTGGAGGACATTGCGACCGCGCAGACGCTGATAGCGGGCGATGACATCGGCAATGGTGTAGTTGCGCACGTGCCCCATGTGCAGGCGACCGGAGGGATAGGGGAACATCGCCAGGCAGTAGTACGCCTCGCGTTCCGGGTCCTCGACGGCCTTGAAGGTGGCGTTGTCGGCCCAGAAGCGCTGGGCCTCGGCCTCGATGGTATGGGGGTCGTAGTGCTGTTCCATGGGGCTCGTTCTGGTGTGTGGTTCGTTCGGGCTTACGGGGGTGGATGATACCTTAACTGGATGGGGCTTGTCGGGTGAGGGACCTGCCCGAGTCCCGGCCCCCCGAAACACGAGGGGGGACATTGTTGAACCACCTTCGAGGCACTATGCTGGAAGCAGATCCGACCCATCGAGGAGCCCGAAGAATGAGCGAGCACAACGAGAATCACGTCAGCGCCTACGACCGCATGGTCAAGCGCGCGCGGGACTATATGGATCAACTCGAGGAGCGCGCCGGTCCCGCCCTGGAGCACGCCGTCGAGCGGGCCCGCGAACAGGCCCACGAACTCGGCGAGCTGAGCCGCGAGGAGGCCGAGACCATCGCCAACTACGTCCGCCGCGACCTCCACGACGCCGCGATCTATATGGAAGAATCCAGCGAGGAAATGGGGGACTGGCTGCGCTTCGATCTGCAACAGGTCGAGGCCCGTCTGGCGGAGAACTTTCTGCAGGTGGCCGACCGCACCCGCGTGGAACTGGCGCAGCTGGCCGAACAGGCTCAACGCATCGGCGAATGGCATACCGGCGAGATCACCAGCATCGGTACTCTACGCTGCATGAACTGTGGCGAGGAACTGCACTTCACCAGGACCGGGCGCATCCCGCCGTGCCCCAAATGCACCGGCTCGCGTTTCAAGCGGGTCTATTCCGGCGAGTGATCCGGAGCAATCCCGCCAGCAGAAGTCCGATGCCCAGCAGCAGCGGGCGATCGCCCCAGACGGTATAAGGGGTCGAGCCGGTGCGAGCGACCACCTCCGTCTCCAGAGTCGCCACGGTGAACTGCGGCAGCCGCTCCACCACCTGCCCATGGTGGTCGATGGCGGCAGTGATGCCGTTGTTGGTGGCGCGCAGTTGCGGCCGGCCGCTCTCCAGTGAACGCATGGCGGCGATCTGGAGATGCTGGTGCGGGCCGATGGTGTTACCCCACCAGGCATCGTTGCTGACGTTCACCAGGACCCCGGCGGACGGCAGCTGTTCGCGCAGCAGTCCCGGGAACGCCCCCTCGTAACAGATGGCCACCCCGAGCCGGAGCCCCGCCGCCACCATGGGGGGCTGATCAGCGGGGCCGGCGCTGAAGTCGGACATCGGCAGGTCGAAGAACTCGACCAGGCCTCGCAACTGGCGGTCGAAGGGCAGGTACTCGCCGAACGGCACCAGGTGGCGCTTGCGGTAGACCTGTCCGGTGGCCGGATTGATCAGGGTGTTGTAGTACCGTCCGGCCGGATCGCGGTGGGGCGCCCCGACCAGCAGCGCCCCGCCCCGGTCCGCCATCTCGGCGGCCAGCGGCTCGATCGGGTCCTCGGCCACCCCCTCGTAGAAGGCCGGCACGGCCGTCTCCGGCCAGATCACCAGATCCGTCCCGGCCTGTTCCCGGGTCATGTCGACGTACAGGGCGAGGATCCGATCCAGGGCGCCGGGGCGCCACTTCTCGTTCTGGTCCACATCGCCCTGAGGCAGCGCCACCGAGACCGCGTCCCCCTCGGGCTGGGTCCACGGCACCCCGAGCAGCGGCACGGACAGCAGCCAGCCCCCCAGCAGGCCGATCAGCACCCGGCGCCGCGCGCGGCCGCGCCGGATCACCAGCAACACCAGCGCACCGCCGGAGAGCGCCGCCAGTCCGCCGAGACCCAGGCTGCCCACCAGCGGCGCCCAGCCGGCCAGCGGCGAGCCGCCCAGGGCGTCGCCGAGTTGCAGCCACGGGAAGCCGGTGAACAGCCATCCGCGCAGCCATTCGAACAGCAGCCACAACGCCGGGTAGACCGCCAGCAGCGCCCAGACCGTGGTTTCGGCCGTCGGTGCCGAGCGTCCGAGACGGCGCACCAGCCACTGGCTCACCGCCCCCTGCAGTGCGGGATAGAGCGCCAGCACGAGCACGAACAACCCCGTCATCAGCGCCGCCAGGGGCGCGGCGGTCTGGCCGAAGACATGGATGGAAACGTAGACCCAGTGGACCCCGGCGAGGAAGAAGCCGATGCCGAAGGCGAAGCCGCGCCGCGCCGCCTGTGCGGGGGTCAACGGCAGCCACAGCCAGAACAGCAGTCCCGGCGCCAGCACCGCCAGCGGGACCAGGTGGAAGGGAGCGAACGCGAGGACCAGCAGCACCCCGGCCACCAGCGCCAGGGCATCGCCGCGCCGGCCCGGCCCCTGCCAGCGTCCCGGGGCCGGGCCACCGCCGGCCTCAGCCATCGGCCTCCGCCTCCGTCGGCTCCTCGGGTGCCGCCGTGACCTGGAGCAGATGGAGGCGGCGCTTGTCGGCGCGCAGCACCTCGAAGCGCCACCCGGCCAGGTCCACCACCTCGCCACGGCGCGGGAGGTAGCCGAAGGCCTGCATCACCAGTCCGCCCACGGTATCGAACTCGTCATCGGAGAAGCCCGTGCCGAACTGCTCATTGAACTCGTCGATGGGGGTCAGCGCCTTCACCGTGCAACGGTCATCGGTGTGGTGGAGGATGAAGATGTCGGCGTCGATGTCGTGCTCGTCCTCGATCTCGCCGACGATCTGCTCGAGCACGTCCTCGATGGTTACCAGACCGGCAACACCGCCGTACTCGTCGACGACGATGGCCATGTGGTTGCGGTTGGTGCGAAACTCGCGCAGCAGCACATGCAGCCGTTTGCTCTCCGGGATGAAGACCGCCGGACGGACCACCTCGCGCAGGTCGAAGCCGCCCTCCCCGCCCTGAGCGAAGTAAGCGAGCAGGTCCTTGGCCAGCAGGATCCCGTGGATCTCGTCGCGGCTCTCACCGATGACCGGAAAGCGCGAATGCGAGGACTCGGTGACCTGCGGGAGGTAGTTGGCGGGATCGTCGTCCCGGCCCACCACCACCATCTGCGAGCGCGGGATCATGATGTCGCGCACCTGCATTTCGGTGACCTGCAGCACCCCCTCGATCATCGCCAGGGCCTCGGCCCCGATGACCCCTCGCCCTTCGGCGCCGCGCAGCAGCTCCAGCAGCTGTACCGCGTCCTCGGGCTCACTGCCACCCAGCCGCCGGGCGATCCGCTCCAGCCAACCGGCGCGACCGCCGTTGCCGTTATCGTCACTCATGGGTAGGTACTGTCTCGTCTTCGGGATAGGGGTCGGGGTAGCCGAGCGCGGCGAGTATCCGGCGCTCCAGTCCCTCCATGGTCTCGGCCTCGGCCTTGTCCTGATGATCATGTCCGAGGAGGTGGAGCGCGCCGTGGACCACCATGTGGGCCGAGTGCGCCTCGACCGTCTTGTCCTGCTCCGCTGCCTCGCGCACCACGACCGGGGCGCAGACCACCAGATCACCCAGCAGCCCCAGCGCCTGGTCGAGCCCGGGTGGCGCCTCGAAGGGAAAGGAGAGGACATTGGTGGCACGGGGCCGACCCCGGTAGTCGCCATTGAGCCTGGCGCTCTCCGCCGCGTCGACCAGGCGCACGGTCAGCTCGGCCTCGCGGGGACCATCGGCGGTGCGCAGGGTCGTCTCCAGCCACTTCCGGAGTTGCGCCTCCGTCGGCAACGCCGGACTGTCGGGTTCGTCGTCGAGACCCTCGCCCAGCTGGCGGTCGACCGTCACCGTCACGGCGTGTTTCCTCCGCCCTTGTCGTGGCGCTCATAGGCGTTGACGATACGCTGTACGAGGGTATGGCGCACCACGTCGCCCGCCTGGAAAAAGGTGAATTCGATGCCTTCCACCTCGCGCAGGACCTCGATGACGTCGCGCAGGCCGGAGGTGGTTCCGCGTGGCAGGTCGACCTGGGTCACGTCGCCGGTGGCCACCGCCACCGATCCGAAACCGATGCGGGTGAGGAACATCTTCATCTGCTCGATGGTGGTGTTCTGCGCCTCGTCGAGGATCACGAAGGCATCGTTGAGGGTGCGACCGCGCATGTAGGCCAGCGGCGCCACCTCGATGATCTGTTTCTCCATCAGCTTCGCCACCCGCTCGAAGCCGAGCATCTCGTAGAGGGCATCGTAGAGCGGGCGCAGGTAGGGATCGACCTTCTGCGCCAGGTCGCCGGGGAGGAAACCCAGGCGTTCGCCCGCCTCCACCGCCGGCCGGGTGAGGATGATCCGCTGGACCCGCTCCTCATCCAGAGCCTGCACCGCACAGGCCACGGCCAGGTAGGTCTTGCCGGTGCCGGCGGGGCCGATGCCGAAGTTGATGTCGCTGGTCAGCAGGCGATTGATGTAGCGGGCCTGATTCGGACCACGCGGGCGGATCTCGCCGCGCCGGGTACGCAGGGGGGTCTCCGGCACCGACGGCTCCTCGGCCACCAGGGCGTCGACTCCGGAGTCCTGGAGGAAGAGGTGGACGCGCTCGGGACTCACCTCGCCGCCCTCGGCCTCGGCATAGAGGCCGCGCAGCACTTCGCCGGCGGCGGTGATGGCAGGATCATGGCCGATGACGCGGAAGGCGTTGCCGCGGTTGTTGATCTCGACGCCCAGGCGTTTCTCCACCTGGCGCAGATTCTCGTCGAACTGCCCGCAGAGGTTGGCCAGCCGCTCGTTATCGGCCGGTTCCAGCAGCAGGTCGTTGGTATCCAGGGGTGTGCTCAAGATCGGCCCGGGGCCCTCCTCATGCCGTCTGTCGCCGGACCGGGGTCGCCAGCGCCCCGGCCTCGGAATGCAGCCACTCGCCCCGCAGCGAATGCGGCCGCGCCTCGGTGATGCGTACCGTGGCCATGAGGCCGACGCCGTCGTCCTCGAGACCCGCCGGCCGCGGGACATTCACCACCCGGTTGTTCTCGGTGCGCCCGGCCAGCTCGTCGGGATCGCGCCGCGAGGGACCCTCCACCAGAATGCGCTGTTCACTGCCGACCATGGCCTCGCTGATGGCCTCCGCCTGGCGGGCAATCGCCGCCTGAAGAAGAGCCAGGCGCTCCTTCTTCACCGTCAGCGGCACGTCGTCGGGGAGTTCCGCCGCCGGCGTGCCCGGACGCGGACTGTAGATGAAGCTGAAGGAGTGGTCGAATTCCACCTCGCGGATGAGCGCCATGGTGGCCTCGAAGTCGGCCTCGGTCTCGCCGGGGAAGCCGACGATGAAGTCCGACGACAGGCTCAGATCGGGCCGCGCCGCCTTCAGTTCACGGGCGATGGCGCGATACTCCAGGGCGGTGTGGCGCCGCTTCATCTGCGCCAGGACACGGTCGGAACCGGACTGCACCGGCAGATGGAGGTGGCCGACCAGCTCGGGGACCTCGGCGTGGGCGCGGATCAGGCTGTCGTTGACGTCCAGCGGGTGCGAGGTGGTGTAGCGGATGCGCTCGATGCCGTCGATGGCGGCCACGTAGTGGATCAGCAGACCGAGATCGGCGATGTCGCCGTCGTGCATGGCGCCCTGATAGGCATTGACGTTCTGACCCAGCAGGGTCACCTCGCGCACCCCCTGGGCGGCCAGTCCGGCGACCTCGGCGATGACGTCGTCGAACGGGCGGCTGATCTCCTCGCCCCGGGTATACGGCACCACGCAGAAGGTGCAGTACTTGCCGCAGCCCTCCATGATGGAGACGAAGGCCGTGGCTCCCTCTGCGCGGGGTTCAGGGAGGCGGTCGAACTTCTCGATCTCCGGGAAGGAGATGTCCACCACGGGGGAGCGCTCGCGCCGGGTCTCGGCGACCATGTCGGGCAGCCGGTGGAGGGTCTGCGGACCGAATACCAGATCCACCCAGGGCACGCGCCGACGCAGCGCCTCGCCCTCCTGGCTGGCGACGCAGCCGCCGACGCCGATGATCACCTCGGGGCGCGCCTCTTTCAGCGGCCGCCAGCGCCCCAGCTCGGAGAAGACCTTCTCCTGGGCCTTCTCGCGGATGGAGCAGGTGTTCAGCAGCAGGATGTCGGCCTCGGCGGGGTCCTCGGTGGGGATATAGCCCATGGGGGCCAGCGCGTCGGCCATGCGCCGCGCGTCGTAGTCGTTCATCTGGCAGCCGTGGCTGCGGATGTGGAGTTTACCGCCCATTGCCTTCGCGTCGCCGCGTGGTTACTCGAGTGAACCCGATAGACTAACCGCAACCGTTGACCATTTCCAGATCCATTGGAAGCGATGAGGGCCGGAATGA
>JBNJEU010000014.1:0-37030 GCA_051746205.1 Pseudomonadota bacterium | reverse complement strand
ATGGCGGGGCATACCCCGATTATGGGCGGGAGCCGACGTCTTCGCCAGTCACCGGTATGCGGTGTTCTGGGTCAGGCGTCCTGACAGTCGATGCAGCGGGTGGTGGTGGGGTCGATGTCGAGGCGCCGCATGTCGATGGGTTCGTCGCAGACATGGCACAGGCCGTAATCCCCCGTGTCGATGCGCCGTAGCGCGCCGGCGATGCGCTGGAGCTGCGCCTCGCGGCGGCGGGCGGTATCCAGCGCCATCTGTTGCGCCTGCATCGCGTCCATGCGCGAGAGGCGGCCGATGGCCGGCTGGTCGAGTTCCACCGTCTGCGTCGACTCGCGCGAGGATTCGGTCAACTCCTCCAGCTCCGCTTTCAGTCGCAGCAGCAGGGCGCGATAGCGTTCGAGTTCATCGTCGTCCACGGGTACTCTCTCTGGTCCGGACCGGGTCACGGCATTCAGGCTGCCCCATTGCCTCGGGGGATTCAACAGCCGGTGTGATGGGATAGAATGCCGGACAGATTCACCCGGGACGAGGGTGAGACACCCGAACGAGCGCGGAGGAGATCCCGATGATCATCAAGCCCAAGATGCGCGGCTTCATTTGCACCACCACCCACCCCGAAGGGTGCCGCAAGAATGTGGCGGAGCAGATCGCCACCACCCGGGAGCAGGGGGTGCGAACCGATGGCCCGAAGAAGGTTCTGGTCATCGGCTCTTCCAGTGGTTACGGCCTGGCCGCGCGGATCACCGCTGCGTTCGGCTTTCGCGCCGATACCCTCGGAGTCTTCTTCGAGAAGGCGCCGACGGAGAAGAAGCCGGGCAGTGCCGGCTGGTACAACTCCTGGGCCTTCGAGGAGGCCGCCCAGGCGGACGGGCTGTTCGCCCGCTCCATCAACGGCGACGCCTTCTCCCACGAGGTCCGCGAGCGGGCGGTGGAGATCATCCGCAACGAGATGGGCGGCGAGGTCGATCTGGTGATCTACTCGCTGGCCTCGCCGGTGCGCAAGATGCCGGATACCGGCGAGGTGAAGCGCTCGGCGCTGAAGCCCATCGGCGAGACCTACCGGTCCACCGCCATCGACACCAACAAGGATGCCATCATCGAGGCCGAGGTGGAGCCCGCCACCGAGGAGGAGATCGAGGACACCGTGAAGGTGATGGGCGGCGAGGACTGGGAGCTCTGGATCGACGCCCTGGACCGCGCCGGTGTGCTGGCCGACGAGGCGAAGACGGTGGCCTTCAGCTACATCGGCACCGAGATCACCTGGCCCATCTACTGGCACGGGGCTCTGGGGAAGGCGAAAGAAGATCTGGACCGCGCCGCCCGCGAACTGGACAAGAAGCTCTCCGGCCGTGGCGGTTCGGCCAATGTCGCCGTGCTCAAGTCGGTGGTGACCCAGGCGTCGGCGGCGATCCCGGTGATGCCGCTGTACATCTCGCTGGTCTACAAAGTGATGAAGGAAAAGGGGCTCCACGAGGGCTGCATCGAACAGCTCAACCGCCTCTTCCGCACCCAGCTCTATCGCCAGGACGGCCGGGCCATGGACCTGGACGAGGCCGGCCGCGTCCGCATGGATGACTGGGAGCTGCGCGACGATGTCCAGGAGGCGTGCAAGACGCTCTGGGCGGACGTGAGCAGCGACAACCTGTTCGAAATTACCGACTACGCCGGCTACAAGCACGAGTTCCTGAAGGTCTTCGGCTTCGATCGCGACGACGTGGACTACGATGCCGACGTGGACCCGGTGGTCCCCTACGAGCCCGTCGAAATCACCTAGTGGTGGAAGTGGATGAAGAGACGGCCATGGTTCTTGCCGTCCTTCTCCACCCGGTGATAGCGCGCTTTGACCGCCGGCTGATCGAGGAACCGGAGAACTCGTTTCTTCAGTTGGCCGCTCCCCTTGCCGTGGATGATCTCCACCAGCCGGACCCGCTTGCGTTCGGCCTCGTCGATGGCACCGTTGAGGGCGTCGTCGATCCGGCGGCCGTTGTTGAAGCAGTCGTGCAGGTCGACGGTGATCTTCGCCATGCACAGCACTCCCGATGTGATCAGGCTCAGAGGTCGGAAGAGGAAACGGTCTCGAACCACGCGTCGTCGTGGCAGACGACGACACGATCGCGCCCCTCGCCCTTGGCTTTGTACAGGCCGGCGTCGGCCCGGTGGAGCAGCGTATCGTAGGTATCCTCCGCCCGGAGCATTGCAATGCCGGCGGAGCAGGTCTGACCGTGGGGGATCGCCCCTCGGAGTCGTTCCAGTACCTCGATGGCCTGCTCCAGGGTCGTGTCGGCGCAGACCAGCACGAATTCCTCGCCACCGGTGCGTGCCAGCATGTCGGTTCCACGCAGTCGGTCCTGCCAGCGGGCGATGGTGGTCACCAGCAGTTCATCACCGCAGGCGTGGCCGTGGCTGTCGTTGTAGCGCTTGAAATGGTCGAGATCCAGGAAGACGAGGGCCAGCGGTGTGCCGGTTCGCCGGGCGCGGGACATCTCCATGGACAGTCGCTCATTAAGGGCGCGCCGGTTGCCGGCGCCGGTGAGCGGGTCGGTACGGATCAGGCGTTCCAGAACGCGCGCCTGGCGGTGGTTGGCGCTGAGCAGCAAGGTCAACCGGAACAGCATCAGCACGAACAGGGCGATGGTGGCCAGTGCGCCCACCCGGACCAGCTGAATTTCGGTATCGGCCGTGAACAGAAGTGTCGTCGGTACGGCGATGGCCAGAAGGCCGATGACCAGCAGCCGACGGAAGGCGCGTTGAGGAGGCACCGGCCGGTCGGTGATCGGTTCGGCGGCCGAGGGGTGCCAGGCGGCGGCGGCCAGCAGGGCGTAGACGGCGTACCAGATCAGATCCAGTGGTCCGCCCCGGTTGTACCAGCCGTTTGCGGCACCGTGGGCATGGAGGAGGTCGGCCGTCAACAGCACGGCGGCAGCGGCGATGATCAGGCGCAGAGCCATGGAGTGGCGTTCACCCAGGAAGAACAGCTTCAGGGCGAACATCAGCAGCAGCAGATCAGCGACGGGATAGACTGAGAGGATGACCAGTTGCGGGGTTGCCACGCTCCCCAGGTGGGGTTCGACCATCACGGCCCAGAACATCACCGAAGTGGCGACGACCACCATCAGTGCATCCACGAGGCTGCCCTGGCGCGATTCCACCGGTCGTCCGAAGATCCACAGTCCGATGACCATCAGGGCGTAGGTCAGCAGATAGAAGACGTAGGGCAGCGCCGCCGGGAGGGTCCATGGCCCCAAGTCCGCGCCGTACCAGACCAGATGTCCGACAAAGCTCGCCAGTCCGGCCAGACCGATGAACAGCCAGCCGCGTCGCTGGTAGAGGGTGCCGCGCCGCCGTACGGCGAACAGCACGGCGGTGGCGCTGAGCAGGCTGGCCGCCAGATTGACGAGGGCCACCAGCGACCCGTAGGGCAGCAGGACGTGGATGATCCCGGTGGCCAGGATGGCCGGTGCCAGAAACACCGCCAGACGGGACGAGTCGGGAACCCTCGGGGGATGGTGGGGACGTTTCATGGTGCCGTGGTCATGCCGTGATACCGTCGACGGGGCGGGTTGTGTCGAAGCATGCATGACTCGGGCGTGCGTTTCAATTGACCCTGCAAACCAGTTGCAGCCGCCGGACGTGGCGGCAACAATGGCTGAAACCATCCCGGAACCGGAGTCATCGCGTGCCCAGTCCCTCCCTTGCCCCATCCATGAACCGGAGCCGTCGATGAAGATCTGGGTCGATGCCGACGCCTGCCCCGGGGTGATCCGCGACATCCTCTACCGTGCCGCCGAGCGCACCGGGGTGGCGCTGACCATGGTCGCCAACCAGCCCATCCAGGTGCCGAAGGTGGCCCACATCACCGCCCTGCGCGTGGCCGCCGGTTTCGACGTCGCCGACAACGAGATTGTCCGCCGGGTCGAGCCGGGCGATCTGGTGATCAGCGCCGACATCCCGCTGGTGGCCGAGGTGATGGAGAAGGGCGCCCATGCCCTGAATCCGCGCGGTGAACTCTATTCCCCGGACACCATCCGCGCCAAGCTGAACATGCGTGACTTCATGGATACCCTGCGCTCCAGCGGCGTCCAGAGTGGAGGACCACCCCCGATGGGCCAGCGCGAGCGGCAGGACTTCGCCAACAATCTGGACCGTCTCCTCGCCCGGCACGGCTGACCAACGCCTTTCCCCCCGGCGCGCCGTTGGGTAACCTGTGGGGACACTACCACGCACCGGTTACCGAGGTCCGCCATGCCCGAACATCGCTCCCGCACCACCACCCACGGTCGCAACATGGCTGGAGCCCGCGCCCTGTGGCGCGCCACCGGCATGAAGGATGGCGATTTCGACAAGCCGATCATCGCCGTGGCCAACTCCTTTACTCAGTTCGTGCCGGGCCACGTCCACCTCAAGGACATGGGCCAGCTGGTGGCCCGCGAGATCGAGCGGGCCGGCGGCGTGGCCAAGGAGTTCAACACCATCGCTGTGGACGATGGCATCGCCATGGGCCACGGGGGCATGCTCTACTCGCTGCCCTCGCGGGAGATCATCGCCGACTCGGTGGAGTACATGGTCAACGCCCATTGCGCCGACGCTCTGGTCTGCATCTCCAACTGCGACAAGATCACCCCCGGCATGCTCAATGCCGCCATGCGGCTGAACATCCCCACCGTGTTCGTGTCCGGCGGGCCGATGGAGTCGGGCAAGGCAACGGTCCAGGGCAAGGTCGTTCATCTCGACCTGGTGGACGCCATGGTCAGCGCTGCGAACCCGGACGAGAGCGACGAGGACGTCGAGACCATCGAGCGTTCCGCCTGTCCCACCTGCGGCTCCTGCTCCGGGATGTTTACCGCCAATTCGATGAACTGTCTCACCGAGGCGCTGGGACTGGCGCTTCCGGGCAATGGCTCCCTGCTGGCTACCCATGCCGATCGCCGTGAGCTGTTTCTGGAGGCGGGGCGACGCGTCGTCGATCTGGCGCGGCGCTACTACGAACAGGACGACGAACGGGTCCTGCCGCGCGCCATCGCCACCCACGAGGCGTTCGAGAACGCCATGAGCCTCGACATCGCCATGGGGGGGTCCACCAATACGATCCTCCACTTGCTGGCGGCGGCGCGCGAGGGCGAGGTCGATTTCGACATGGCCCAGATCAATGCCCTGTCCCGCCGGGTGCCGAACCTGTGCAAGGTGGCCCCGGCCACCCCGCAGTACCACATGGAGGACGTCCACCGGGCTGGAGGCGTGCTGGGCATCCTCGGTGAACTGGATCGCGGCGGCCTGCTGCACGCCGATCGCCCGACTGTCTACGCCGATTCAATGGCCGAAGGACTGGCTCACTGGGACATCATGCGCACCGACGACGATGGAGTGCACCGCTTCTACGCCGCCGGTCCGGGGGGGGTGCCGACCCAGGAGGCCTTCTCCCAGGACAAGCGCTGGGAGAGCCTGGATACCGACCGCGCCGGGGGCTGCATCCGCGACATCGAGCACGCCTATTCCACCGATGGCGGCCTCGCTGTGCTCTACGGCAACCTCGCCGAGGAGGGTTGCGTGGTGAAGACCGCCGGAGTGGATGAATCGATCCTCACCTTTACGGGCCCGGCCCGGATCTTCGAGAGCCAGGACAGCGCGGTCGCCGGGATCCTGGACGACGCCATCAACGAGGGTGATGTGGTGATCATCCGCTACGAGGGCCCGCGCGGTGGTCCGGGCATGCAGGAAATGCTCTACCCGACCAGCTACCTGAAGTCGAAAGGGCTGGGCAAGGCGTGCGCGTTGATCACCGATGGCCGCTTTTCCGGTGGCACCTCGGGCCTCTCCATCGGCCATGTGTCACCTGAGGCAGCCGAGGGCGGCGCCATCGGCCTGATCGAGGAGGGTGACACCATCGCCATCGACATCCCCGAGCGCACCATCCGCATCGACATCGATGATGCCGAACTGCAACGTCGCCGCGAGGCCATGAGCGCCCGGGGGGACAAGGCGTGGCAGCCGCTGGATCGCCAGCGCCCGGTAAGCCAGGCCCTGCGTGCCTACGCCGCCCTGACCACCTCCGCCGCCCATGGCGCCGTGCGCGACATCACCCAGCTCGACCGCCTCTACCGCAAGGACTGAGCGGAGAGGGTGAAAGAAGGAGAATCAGGCAGAAAACGAGAGGGCCCGGAGCGGTGTCCGGCCGGTCGGGACCGTCGGCCGCAGGGATGCGGCCGTCGAGCCTACAGGGAGGTATTCACGGCGTGTCCCGACCGGCCGGACACCGCTCCGGGCCCGCCTCCGATCGGACAATCCCGTCAGATCTCCCAGGAACTCCGCCGCCCACCACGCAGGTGCGGCAGGATCAGCCCGAGGATGAGCCCGGCCAGCAGCACGCCGCCACCGATGAGGAACCAGTCGCGGCGCTCACTGCTCTCCAGTGCCTGCATTTCCCGGCGCATGCTCTCGACCTCGTCCTCCATGGCCGCCACCTCCTCGCGCATCTCCTCGTTCTGCTCGGCCAGTTCCGCAGGCTGCTCGGCGATCTCCTGGAGTTCCGTCAGTTCGCTGGTCAGGGTGTCCCGCTCTTCTTCGAGGGTGGCCGCGCGTTCCGCGAGTTCGTCGCGCTCCCGGGTCACCGTCTCGAGTTCGGAGCGGGCCTCGTCCCGCTGGGAAATGGCTTGTTCGGCCGCCCGTTCAGCCTCCTCGAGCTGGTGGGCCGCGATGCGCTCGTCGGTGAGGTACTGCTGCTGGATCCACCCCTCCAGGTCGTTGTCGGTCCGCACCCGGGCGTAATTGCCCTCGTCGCCCTCTTCCAGGATCTCGACGGCGTCGCCGGTCTGTAGTGTGGCAATGACCGGATGCTGGCTGCCGGGTCCGTCGCGTAGCGTGACGTACAGGACATCGCGGACCCACTGGGTGGTTTCCGCCAGCGCCGGCTGGCCGGCAAGGAGCAGCAGCAGCGCCGTGACCAGCAGACGCGGCAGCTGGCGGACGCCGGTGTCGACGGGGGAGGAGCGTTCAGCCATGGTCTTGGTTCCCTCTTGTTCTTGATACGGCCGGGGCCGGTGCACTATCGACAGGATATAACGAGGTCCGCCGCAAGGAAACGGGGCGCCCTGTTTCAGGGCTCGGACCAGCGGGCAGCGATCTCGGGATCGGGGTCGACGCCCAGCAGGCCTTCGCTGTAGGTGAGGTGGAGGGCCCGACGGGCCGGTTCGTGGCCCTGAACAGCGGCGGCTTCCCAGAGTTCCAGGGCGCGTTCGACGTCCTTGGCGACTCCTTCGGCGCGAGCATAGAGCAGGCCGAGATTGAACTGCGCCGGGGCGAAGCCCTGGTCGGCGGAGGCGCGCCACATGTTCAGCGCCTCGGGGACGCTGCGAAAGACGCCGCGCGCCTCGTTGAGCATGACCCCGGCATTGAACTGGGCCTCGGCGTGGCCCGCGCGGGCGGCGCGGCTGTAAAAGGTCAGTGCGGTTCGGTAGTCCTTCTCGACCCCCCGGCCGGTCTCGTGGGCGAGGCCGAGATTGAACCAGGCGTCGGGGTGTTCCTCCTCGGCCGCCTCTTGCCACGCGGCCACCGCCGCTTCGTACTCCTCCGCTTCCCAGGCGGCGACGCCGGCGCTCAGTCGTTCTTCGACATCGTCCGCAGCAACCGGCGCGCTCAGCAGCAGGGCGAAAAGAGGGAACCAGTAGCGCATGGCGGTCTCAGGTGATGGCAGTGGCTTCCGGCGGCGATACGCCGGGAGCGTCCTGACGGGCGAGTAGCAGCTCCAGCAGGGCCTTCTGACTGTGCAGGCGATTTTCCGCCTCGTCGAAAACCACGCTCCACGGGCCATCGATGACCTCGGCGGTGACCTCCTCGCCTCGGTGGGCCGGCAGGCAGTGCATGAACAGCGCGTTGTCGGCGGCGGCGTTCATGACGGCGGCGTTGACCTGGTAGGCGCTGAAGACGTCCTCGCGGTCGTTCTGTTCCGATTCCTGGCCCATGCTGGCCCAGACATCGGTAACCACCAGGTCGCTGCCACGCGCGGCCTCCAGGGGATCGCGGACGATGTGGGCGCCAGCGGCGGAGGCGAGGATGTCGGCGTCCGGTTCATAACCCTCGGGGCAGGCGATGCGCAGTTCGAACTCGAGCATCCGTGCCGCCTCGATGTAGGAGTGGCACATGTTGTTGCCGTCGCCGACCCAGGTCACCGTGCGACCCTGGATGGTACCGCGATGCTCCTGATAGGTCTGCAGATCGGCCAGCAGCTGGCACGGGTGGTGGAGATCGGTGAGGGCATTGATCACCGGCACCCTGGAATACTCGGCGAAGCGTTCCACCATGTCGTGGCCGTAGGTACGGATCATCACCGCGTCGACCATGCGCGACAGGACCCGGGCACTGTCCTCCACCGGCTCGCCGCGTCCCAGCTGGGTGTCTCGGTGGGACAGGAAGATGGCGTGGCCACCGAACTGGGTCATGGCGGTCTCGAAGGAGACCCGGGTGCGGGTCGATGACTTCTCGAAGATCATTGCCAGCACTCGACCCTGGAGCGGTGTGTAACGCCGGTTCTCGTGCTCCAGCGCCTTCAGCTCGGTGGCGCGGTTGAGCAGGGAACGCAGCTCGTCGGCGCTGAGATCGGCGAGAGTCAGGAAGTGGCGTGGTGTTGAACTGTCCATGGTCGGTTTCTCGCTGGCGCCTACGGCGCCACGTGGGCCTCGATGAGATCGGCGACACCGGCGGCGATGCGGTCGGCCTCGTCGGCGTCGATGATGAGCGGTGGCAGCAGGCGTACCACCCGCTCGGCGGTGACATTGATGAGCAGGCCGGCCTCCAGGGCGCGGCCCACCAGTTCCTTGCACGGGGTTTCCAGTTCGATGCCGAGCATCAGCCCGCGTTGGCGGATGGCGACCACCCCCGCACGGCCTTCCAGCCGGGCGCGCAGGGCGCTGGCGATGCGCTCGCCCATGGCGGTGGCGTGGCCTGGCAGATCGGCGGTCTCCAGGGTGTCGAGGACGGCGTGGGCTGCCGCGCAGACCAGCGGGTTGCCGCCAAAGGTGGTGCCGTGGCTGCCGGGGGTCAGGGCCCCGGCGGCTTCGCCCCGGGCCAGACAGGTTCCGATGGGCACGCCGTTGCCGAGCCCCTTGGCCAGGGTCAGCACGTCCGGCACCACGTCGGTGACGCCCTGGAAGGCGAACAGCGTGCCGGTGCGGCCGATGCCGGTCTGGATCTCGTCGAGCATCAGCAGCCAGCCCTGCTGGTCGCAGATCCGGCGCAGGTCCGGCAGGTAGTCCGTCGGCGGCAACTGGATCCCGCCCTCGCCGGTGATCGGCTCCACCAGCACGGCGACCACGTCGTCTCGCCCGGCCAGCGCCGCCACGGCCCGGCTGTCGCCGTAGGGGACTCGCTCGAAGCCCGGCATCGGTGTGCCGAAGCCGGCCTGCACGGCCGGATTGCCGGTGGCGGCCAGGGTCGCCAGGGTGCGGCCGTGGAAGCTCCCCTCCATGACCACCACCACCGGCTTTTCGATCCCGCGCTGATGGGCCACTCGACGGGCGATCTTCAGGGCCGCCTCGTTGGCCTCGGCGCCGGAGTTGCAGAAGAAGGCGCGGTCCATGCCGGCGGCCGTGGTCAGTCGTTCGGCCAGCCGCTCCTGCTGCGGGATCCGGTAGAGATTGGAGGTGTGTACCAGACTGCCGGCCTGATCGCACAGCGCCGCCGTCACCGCCGGGTGGGCGTGGCCGAGACCGCAGACGGCGATCCCGGACAGCGCGTCCAGGTACTCGTTGCCCTCGGTGTCCCACAGCCGCGCGCCGCGCCCTTCGCTGAAGGCCACCGGCAGGCGGGCGTACGTGTTCATCAGTGCATCGGACATGATCGGTCTCACAGCCCTGTTGCCGGGTCGGGCGCGCGGGGTGCATCCCCGACCGGTGGGCGTCGGCGGCCACGGATGGCCGCCGTCGAGCCTACAGGGAAGTATTCACGGCGTCCCACCGGGCGGGGATGCACCCCGCGCGCCCGACCCGGCAACAGGGCGGTTTCCAAAACAAAAATGGCAGCCCCGCGTGGAGACTGCCATTGGCAGATGGATAATCCTAGCGCAGACCGGGCGTGGTGCAAACCCCGCCCGCTGGTGCGGGAGTCAGCCGCCGAAATTCTGGGCGACGAAGTCCCAGTTGACCAGACTCCAGAACGCCTCGACGTACTTCGGCCGCGCGTTGCGGTAGTCGATGTAGTAGGCATGCTCCCAGATGTCGATGGTCATCAGTGGTTCGTCACCGTCGCGCAACGGGTTGCCGGCGTTGGAAGTGTTGACGATGTCCACGCTGCCGTCCGGCTTCTTCACCAGCCAGGTCCAGCCGGAGCCGAAGTTGGCCACGGCCATGTCGGAAAACTTCTCCTTGAAGTCCGCAAAGGAGCCGAACCGGGCGCTGATGGCTTCGGCCAGGGCGCCGCTCGGCTCGCCGCCACCGTTGGGGCTCAGGCAGTTCCAGTAGAAGGTGTGGTTCCAGACCTGAGCGCCGTTGTTGAAGATGCCGCCGGCCGGAGCCTTCTTGATGATCTCCTCCAGGGAAGCCTCCTCGAACTCGCTACCGCCGATGAGGCCGTTGAGCTTGGTCACATAGGTGGCGTGGTGCTTGTCGTGGTGGAACTCCAGGGTCTCGGCGGAGATGTGCGGCTCCAGCGCGTTGTAGGCATACGGGAGATCGGGCAGTTGGTGTTCCATGAGTCGCTCCTTGTTGAAAAGGGTTTTGGCGTCTTGGCTCGACCGTGCCTGAGTGGGGGCGCAAGGCCCCGGATTCAAGGTGGCCGAGCCGGGTGATCGGGTTTCGCTGTAAACCTGATTATAATGGTAGAGAATGAAGAGAGGGTAGCGTGCCGGAGGCAAAGCGTGCAAATTCTCCGCAATCAGTGGCCAACGGGAGAGATCGATGTGCGGAATCGCCGGTGAATTGCGGCTGGATGGCCGGAGTCCGGAGCTGGGCCTCATGGACCGAATGCTGGAACAGCTGGAACGGCGCGGCCCGGACCACTGCGGCAGCTGGTCCGACGGTCCATTGCAGTTCGGCCATCGGCGGCTCTCGATCATCGACCTGTCGTCGCGCTCCCATCAGCCCATGGTCGACGCTCGACTCGGGCTCGCCGTGGTCTTCAACGGGACCATCTACAATTATCCGCAGTTGCGCGAGGAGCTGATCCGGCGTGGTCATGCGTTCTTCTCCGGCGGCGATACCGAGGTGATCCTCAAGGCATACGCCGAATGGGGTGAGGCGTGCGTGGAACAGTTCGACGGCATGTTCGCCTTCGCCATCTGGGAGATCGGTGGCCGGCGGCTCTTCCTGGCGCGGGACCGCATGGGCATCAAGCCGCTCTACTACGCGGCGGATCCCGGCGGCGTGCGGTTCGCCTCCAACACCCAGGCGCTGCTCGCCGGTGGTGATCTGGATACGGCGCCGGACCCGGTGGCGCTGCACTACCAGTTCACCCTCCACGGAGTGGTCCCGGGACCACGCACCGTGGTCGCCGGGATCCGCAAGCTGCCGCCGGCCACCACCCTGACCATCGGCGCCGACGGCGAACAGCGCCAGCGCACCTACTGGCACCTGCGTGACCGTCCCCGGCTGGACTTCGGCAGCGAGGCGGAGGGGATCGAGACCGTTCACGAGGCGCTGCGCGCGGCGGTGGCCAAGCGGCGCACCGTGGCCGACGTGCCGGTGGGGGTGCTGCTCTCCGGCGGTCTCGACTCCAGCCTGCTGGTGGGGCTGCTGCACGAGGCGGGGGAGTCCGACCTGCAGACCTTCTCCATCGGTTTCGAGGACGTGGCCGGCGAGGCGGGCAGCGAGTTCGAATACTCCGATGTCGTGGCCGAGCGCTTCGGCACTCGCCACCACCGCATGCACATCCCCAACAGTGAGGTGCTGCCGCGTCTGCCCGAGGCCATCGAGCGCATGCCGGAGCCGATGTTCGGCCAGGACGCCGTGGCCTTCTATCTATTGGCGGAACGGGTCAGCCGCGAGGTCAAGGTGGTGCTCTCCGGTCAGGGTGCCGACGAGGTCTTCGGCGGCTACTTCTGGTACCACCGGATCGCCGCCGATCCCGACGGGGACGCCGCCGAGCGACTGGCGCGTCACTACTTCGACCGGGACCACGACGAGTACCTGCGCATGGTCACCGAACGCTTCCGCGGCCCGGACCATACCCGCGCCTGGCTGGAGTACCAGCTGGCGGAGCTGGGCGAGAGCGATCCGGTGGCCGCCGTGCTCGCCCTCGATCCGACCCAGCTGGTGGTGGAGGACCCGGTGAAGCGGGTGGACAGCATGACCATGGCCTGGGGCCTGGAGGCGCGGGTGCCGTTCCTCGATCATCGGCTGGTGGAGACCGCCGCCGAGCTTTCCGCCGCCCTGCGCCTGCGCGACGGCGGCAAGCATCCGCTGAAGGCGATGGCGCGGGGTCTGGTGCCGGACAGCGTCATCGACCGGCCGAAGGGCTACTTCCCGATGCCGGCGCTGAAGTACGTTCGCGGCGAGTTCCTCGAGTTCATGCGCGATACCCTCAACACACGGGCGGCGCGGGAACGCGGGATCTTCGAACCGGCCTACATCGATCAGCTGCTGGACGCGCCGGAAGAGCACCACACCCGGATCCAGGGTTCGAAACTGTGGCACGCGGCGCTGTTCGAGGCGTGGTGGCAGCGGCACATCGATCGCTGAGCGACGGGCACGGTTCACAATCCTTAGTATTGTTCTTGGTAATTCGGGGCGTTCTGGCTTATCCTGTGCTGTTCTCGAATCCGCAATACCAGCCGAACACGACGAGGTAAAAACGATGGACGCACTGGAACGTATCAAAGAGCAGGTGGAAAACCACCCGGTCATCATCTACATGAAGGGCACGCCGCAGCTGCCCTCCTGCGGTTTCTCCATGCGCGCCGCGCAGGCGTTGCAGTCCACGGGCTACGAATTCGCCTACGTGAACATCCTCGAGGACCCGGAGATCATGGAGGCGCTGCCGCAATTCGCCGACTGGCCGACCTTCCCGCAGATCTACATCAACGGCGAGCTGATCGGCGGCTGCGACATCACCGTGGAGATGGCTCAGACCGGTGAACTGGGGTCGATGGTTGAACAGGCCCTGGCGGGTCAGTCGCAGGCCTGATCCCCTTCGTTCTCCGGTGGGGCCGGTACGCCGATGTGCTGGTCCCACGCATTGACGATGTCGCAGAACAGCCAGGCGGTTCGCTCGGCGTCATAGGCCGCCGAGTGGGCCTGGCTGGAATCCCATTCGAGCCCCGCGCGGTGCATCGCCTCGCGCAGCACGGTGTGGCCGTAGGCCAGACCGGCGAGGGTGGCTGTATCCAGACTCGAAAAGGGGTGGAAGGGACTGCGCTTGATGCCGCAGCGCTCCACTGCGGCATTGATGAAGCCCTGATCGAATGCGGCGTTGTGGGCCACCATGATGGCGCGGCTGCAGCCCTGCTCCTTCACCGTCTGGCGAATCGGGCTGAAGATGGCGCGTAAGGCTTCGGCCTCCGGCAGAGCGTGGCGGGCGGGATCGTCGGGATCGATGCCGGTGAAGCGCAGAGCCGCCGGCTCCAGGTTGGCGCCGTCGAACGGATGCACCGCCGCCTCGAGGACGTCGCCGGGGCGGAAACCGTCGGGCCCCGGCAGCACGGGGACCGCGGCCACCTCCAGCAGGGCGTCGGTGTGGGCATTGAAGCCCGCCGTTTCGACGTCGACCACCACGGGTAGATAGCCACGGAAGCGGGCAGTTACATCCATCGTTGTCTCCATCGGTTGCGTTCCTCCGTGAACCTGCGAAAGGCGCGGCGCAAGGTACCCCGGGGTCGCCTCGAACCCCGCGAAGACGCTATTCTACCGCCCTTGTATCCCCGTCGACAGGAGCCCGTGGTGACACTGAAAGGCCGAATCGCCTCCCCAGTGATGTGTGCCGCCACCGGTATCGGCTCCCGAACCATTCGAAACGGGCGGAACAGGGGGGCGGCGCTTGTCCTGGCGGGGCTCCTCGCATGGATGGCGCCAGTGACCGGCGGATACGCGGAGACTCCTGTCGAGACGGAGCCGGGTGCCGTACTCGATGCCGACGACCGCGGAGCGCCGGGATACGCGGGTCTGCGCCACGGTCGGGGACGGCTGTTCGAGGTGCGGGGGGCGCAGGGGGCCCGGAGCTGGGTTTTCGCCACCATCCACGACGATTTCCCGACGGTCACGAGCCTGCCCCGGCCCGTGGATACGGCCCTGTCGGAATCCCGTCGCCTTCTGATGGTGGTCCGGCCGACGCCGGAAACACTGGAGGACATGCGCGGGCGGATGTTCCTGCCGGCGGGCGAGGATCTGGAGGGATTCCTCGGCACCGAACTCTACGCCTGGGTGGCCCGCACCCTGGATCGCAGCGGGATCCCCGACGGCGTGCTGCGCCGGTGGCGACCCTGGCTGGCCATCGCGGCTCTGGCTTCGACCCCGCCGGTGGGGCCGGACCACCTTCACCAGTGGTTGTATACCCGCGCACGGCGCGAAGGGCTGACGGTCCATGGTCTGGAATCGGCGGCGGAGCGGATCGCGCGCGTGGACGAACTGGCCGAGGCCGATCAGATCGGCCTGCTGCGCCACGTCCTGCAACGTCGCGAGGCCCTGCCGCTGGAGCGCGAGGCGCGTCGCGAGGCCTATCTGCGCGGCGATCTGGAGGCGCTTCGAATCCGCTGGCAGACTCAGCTCGAGGCGCTGGATCGACCGCTGCGCCAGGCCTTTCGCGAGCACCTGGGCGAAGGCTGGATGAAACGGGTGGTGGAACGGGCGGAACCGCATCTTCGGGCTGGTGGGGCCTTCATCGCGCTGGAGGGGCAGCATCTGGCCGGGCCCGACGGTTTTCTGGCGCGTCTGGAGGCGCGCGGCTTTCGGGTGGAGCGGCGTTACTGAGGCTCCACCGCCGGATCGGCCTCCACATCACGCTCCGCTGACGGCGGATCAGGGGCCGGTCAGGGACCAGGCCAGTTCTTCGCCCGCCATCAGCGGCACGACCTCGTCCTCCCCGAAGGGGTAGCTGGCGGGTATGCTCCACGGGCGGCGCTCCAGGGTAATGGTGCCGTGGTTGCGCGCCAGGCCGTAGAAATCGGGACCGTGGTGGCTGGCGAAGGCCTCCAGCCGGTCCAGGGCGTCGGCCCGGTCGAAGACCTCGGCGTACAGCTCGATGGCGGCGTGGGCGGAGTAGATCCCGGCGCAGCCGCAGGCCGACTCCTTGGCACCGCGCGGATGCGGCGCGCTGTCGGTGCCGAGGAAGTAGCGCGGCGAGCCGGAGGTGACCGCCTCCACCAGTGCCGCCCGGTGCGGCTCGCGCTTGAGGATCGGCAGGCAGAAGTGGTGCGGGCGCATGCCGCCGGCGAACAGGGCATTGCGATTGAACAACAGGTGCTGTGGGGTCACCGTGGCGCCGACCCGGCCGCCGGCCTCCTCCACCAGCGCCACCGCCTGCCGGGTGGTGATGTGCTCCAGCACCACCCGCAGATCCGGCAGATCGTCCAGCAGCGGCTTGAGCACCGTGTCGATGAACCGCGCCTCGCGGTCGAAGATGTCGACCTCGGGGCCGGTGACCTCCCCGTGGACCAGCAGCGGCAGGCCGCGCTCGGCCATGCGCGCCAGGGCGGCGTGGCAGTGGCGCAGGTCGGTGACCCCGGCGTCGGAGTGGGTGGTCGCGCCGGCGGGGTAGAGTTTGACGCCGTACACGATGCCGCTGTCCACCGCCGCGTCGATGGTCTCCGGTGTGGTGTTGTCGGTGAGGTAGAGGGTCATCAGCGGGGTGAAGTCGCTTCCGGGTGGGCGGGCGGCGAGGATGCGCTCGCGATAGGCCGTGGCGCCCTCGAGGTCGGTCACCGGCGGCTTCAGGTTCGGCATGATGATGGCGCGGGCGAAACGCGCCGCCGCATGGGCGACCACATCCGGCAGCACCGCCCCGTCGCGCAGGTGCAGGTGCCAGTCATCGGGCCGGGTCAGGGTCAGGCGGTCGGTCATGGTGGTCTCCCGATCAGGTGCGGTTGTCGGTAAGCCGGGCCGGGTCGAGCAGACGACACAGCTCGTCCTCCGGGAGGTCGGTCTCCTCCAGGGCGACGTCCAGCAGCGGCCGCCCCTCGGCGTAGGCGCGCTTGGCGATGGCCGCCCCCTTCTCGTAGCCGATCACCGGATTCAGGGCGGTGACCAGGATCGGGTTGCGTTCCAGTGCCGCGCGCAGGGTCGCGTCGTTGACGGTGAAGCCGGTGATGGCGCGGTCGGCCAGGGTGTGGCAGGCGGCGGCGGCCAGTCGGATGCTCTCCAGCAGGTTGCGCGCCATCATCGGCAGCATCACGTTGAGCTGGAAGTTGCCCGACTGGCCGCCGGTGGTTACCGCCGCATCGTTGCCGATGATCTGCGCGGCGACCTGGGCCACTGCCTCCGGGATCACCGGATTGACCTTGCCCGGCATGATCGAGCTGCCGGGTTGCAGGGCGGGCAGGGCGATCTCGCCGAGGCCGGCCAGTGGGCCGCTGTTCATCCAGCGCAGATCGTTGGCGATCTTCATCAGTGCTACGGCCACGGTCTTGACCTGGCCGCTCGCCTCCACCGCGTTGTCCTGAGCGCCGATCCCTTCGAATGGGTGGTCCATGGCCCGGAACGGGACGCCGCGCGCATCGGCCAGCAGGGCGCAGACCCGCGCGCCCAGCTCCGGGTGGGCGTTGACGCCGGTGCCGACGGCGGTGCCGCCGAGCGGCAGTGTGGCCAGTCGCGGCAGGGTGTCGGCCAGACGGCCATCGGCGCTGCGCAACTGGCGTGCCCAGGTGGTCAGTTCCTGGCCCAGGGTCACCGGCATGGCGTCCATCAGGTGGGTGCGACCGGTCTTGACCACCGCGTCGAGCTCGGCGGCGCGCCTTTCGATGGTGGTAGCCAGATGGTCCAGCGCCGGGCGCAGCTCCTCCGCGATGGCGAGGCAGGCGGCCACCTGCAGGGCGCCGGGAAAGACGTCGTTGGAACTCTGCCCGGCGTTGACATGGTCGTTGGGGTGGACCGTCCGCCCCGCCGTCCCGCTGGCGAGGTGGGCGATGACCTCGTTGGCGTTCATGTTGGAGCTGGTACCGGAGCCGGTCTGGAAGACATCCACCGGGAACTGCTCGTGATACGCCCCCTCGGCGATGACCTGGGCGGCGCCCCGGATGGCATCGGCCACGGTCGGCTCCAGCAGGCCGAGCTCCCGATTGGCCCTGGCGTAGGCCGCCTTGATCAGCCCCAGGGCCTTGATGAGCTCGCCGGGGAGCGGCTCGCCGCTGATGGGGAAGTTCTCCACCGCGCGCTGGGTGGAGGCGCCCCAGAGGGCGTCGGCCGGGACCTGGAGCGGGCCCATGCTGTCATGTTCGGTGCGGTACGTGTTCGGTTCGCGGGTCGTCTCGAGGTCCATGGGCGGCCTCTCCGAAGGCAGGAACGGAGGCCCATTCTAACGGAAATGGCGGGGTTCGCTCATGCGCCACGCGGAATCCGTGTCGTGGCCGCCCGTTCGGGTGAATGATTCCTGATCAGTCGGATCAGAAGGGCTTCCCCTGGGAGTGGGAACTTATTAATATCCTGACTTCCCCAGTGACAGGGTCGGTTTCGTCATTTCCGAGCACAGGAATCAGCATCCGATGCTCCAGGCCATCCTCGAACAGTTGCCTGATGCGGTCTACCTGCTCGATCCCGAAACCTCCCGGATCGTGGCCTGCAATCGCGCCGGATGGGAGGAGCTGGGACTCGACGAAGCGGAGGTCCTCCATCAATCGGTGCTGTCGCTGCAGAAGGATGTGGCCGGCCTGCCCCAGTGGGGCGAGATCGCCAGCGTGATCCGCGAGAACGCCCCGTACATCTTCATTGGTCGCCATGCCCGTGCCGACGGCGGCGAGATCCCGGTGGAGGTGAAGACCAGTGTCTTCCACCACGAGGGGCGCGAATACTTCATCTCGGTGGCCCGCAACATCGCCCATCGTGTCTCCCATCAGGAGGCGCTCAAGGGGCGGCCGCCGGAGGTGTGGACGGCGCTGCACGATACCGCTGACGGGGTCTGGGACTGGGAGGTCCCCTCGGGCTTTCTCTATTTCAGCCCCCAGCTCAAGCAGATGCTCGGCTACGGCCCCGACGAGATGGAGCCGATACTGGCCACCTGGAAGGATAATGTCCATCCCGAGGATGTCACCTACGTCCTGCACACCCTGGACGAACATCTGGCCGGGAGGCGCCACCGCTACGAGGCCGTCTATCGTCTGCGCAACCGCAACGGGCACTACCTCTGGGTCCACGATCGCGGGAAGGTCTGCGAGCGGGATCGCGAGGGCCATCCGACCCGGGTCATCGGCATGGTCCATGACATCACCGATCTGAAGAACCGCGAACTGGAATACCAGCAGCACGCCTGGGCCGATGCCCTGACCGGTCTGACCAATCGGCGGCGCGGTGAAGAGCTGGCGGAACACCAGCTGCGCTTGATGGACCGGCTCGGCAAGCCGTTGGGCCTGTGTCTGATCGATCTGGACGATTTCAAGCGGATCAACGATCTCCATGGCCATCTGGTGGGGGATGACGTCCTCCGGGGGTTCGCCGACGAGCTGCGCAAGGCGGTGCGCGAGACGGACATCCTCTACCGTTGGGGAGGTGAGGAGTTCGTACTGATCTGCCCCGACACCGTCGGGGACGATCTGCTCAATCTGGCCGAGAAGCTGCGCCAGCGCCTCGCCGCCATGACCTGGTCGGGGCCCCTGGCGGACCGGGCCATCACCGCCAGCTTCGGTCTGGCCAGCTTCCCCGATCACGGCCGCACCCTGCCCGAACTCGTGGCCCGCGCCGACACCGCCCTCTACAGCGCCAAGGACGCCGGCCGCGATCTCATTCGCGTGGCGGACCCCGCCTGAACGGTTTCTGTTCCTGGACGCGCACTCTCCATACACACGCCATCATGATCTGGCATATTCGAATATCCATGCCACACAATACACATTGTGGAACGGGAGAAGCGCAATGGTGGAACAGGAAGCGGGTGTCGAGGTCCAGATCGGGGCGCAGGGCCGTATGGTGATCCCGGCCGCCCTGCGCAAGGCACTGAACATCGAACCGGGCGAATGCCTCGTGGCTCGTCGACAGGGAAACAGTCTGGTGCTGGAGCGGCGCGGGGCCATCGAGGAACGCCTCAAACAGCGCTTTCGGGAGGTGTCCGGCGAGGTCGATCTGGCCGATGAACTGGCCCGCGAGCGGCGTTCGGAGGCGAAGCGCGAGCGGGAGTCGTCATGAACCGGATCGTGGTCGATGCCTCCGCGCTGCTGGCCTTTCTCCATGACGGACCGGGGGCCACGCGCGTCTCGGCGGTCCTGGAGCGGTCCGTGGTTTCCACCGTGAACTGGTCCGAGGTCGTGCAGAAGGCCCTGGCACGCGGGATCCGGGTCGAGGGCATGGCGCTGGACTTCGAGGATCTCGGAGTCGAGTTTGCTCCCCTGACGTTGACCCAGGGCGAAAGAGCGGCCCAGCTGTGGGACACCGCGCGGGCGCATGGACTGTCTCTGGCCGATCGGGCCTGTCTCGCCCTGGCCATGGAACGCGAACGGCCCGTGCTGACCGCCGACCGGGCCCGGGAAGGTCCGGCACGGCAAAATGGTATCGCCGTGGAATGGTTGCGTTGATCCGTTAACCGCGGTCCTGGGTCAGCACACGCCACGCCGCGAGCTTGTCCTCGAAGCGTAGTCGCGCGTTGGCCGGGCTGGTGGACGGCAGGCGCGCCATGATCGGCCAGAAGGCGTTGCGCGGATGGGCGTAGTAAGCCTCTTCCCCCAGGGACGCCACGCTCGGCATGCTGCCGAGGATCAGAACGCACGCATCGGCGGCGCCGATGGGCGGGAAGCCGTGGATGATCGCGGGCATGGGGTCAGGCGACGCGGGGCGAGACCTCGCGATTGATCCGCGCGGCAGCACGGCGCGCCCGGCGAAGTTCATACTCGGCCTGCAAGCGCATCCAGAACTCCGGTGTGGTACCGAAGTAGCGGGCCAGACGCAGCGCTGTGTCGGCGGTAATGCCGCGCTGCTCGTTGAGCAGCCCGGTCACTCGATTGGCCGGCACATGAAGGGCGCGAGCGAGTGCGGCGGCGGAGAGTTCCAATGGACGCATGAACTCTTCGCGCAGGATCTCGCCGGGTGAAACGGGAGCGTCCATCCCGTCCTCACCAGTATCAGCCAGATCAGCGAAATTCATGGCGCCGAGTTGTTCGCGATCGATGGTCATCGTTTCGTTCTCAGTGGTGGTAGTCACAGAATTCGACATCCCAGGCGTGACCGTTCTCGAAGCGGAAGCAGAGTTGCCACTGGGAGTCGACCCGGATGCTCCATTGACCTGCTCGCTTCCCTCTCAGTTTCTCCAGGCGGTTTCCCGGCGGCACAGTCAATTCCTCGACATGGGTTACCGCATCCAGTTGCAGCAGTTTGCGCCGTGCCTTGTTCCGTAGTGTCCCGGCAATATGCCGCACAGCACGATCACTGAACAGGGCTGCGGTCGTCTTGTCCGCGAATGTCCTTATCATGGGAAAAGTCTATTACGCCATACGTATCGCGTAAAGACTGTGCGTCTGATACGGCCTGATTCTGGTCATCGACTAGCCTTCGAAGACCAGGGCCTCCGGTGTGGCGCCCAGATCGACCAGCATCTCGTTGAGCGCCGAGACGAAGGGGGGCGGTCCGCAGAGATAGAAGTGCTGGCTGTAATCGTCGATGGTCTCCTCCAGATACGCCCGATCGATACGCCGGGAGGGGCAGTGCTCGCCGCCCTCCCGGCTGCAGAGGAACCGGGCGCGCTCGCCGAGATAGTGGCCGAACTCCTTCTCGCAGACGATGTCGGCGGGGGTCTTGTTGGTGTACAGCAGGCTGTGGCCGTCCAGCCGCCCTTGCCGGTGGAGCATCCGGACGATGGGGATGAAGGGCGTGATGCCCACACCGCCGGCGATGAACACCCCGGGGCCCCGGTAGGCGATGGAGCCGAAGGGCTCGGACATCAGGAGCTGGTCCCCGGCACCCAGGCCGTGCAGGGCGTGGGTGACGCCGTCGTGTTCCGGATAGCCCTTGATGATGAACTCGACGACGCCGTCCGAGGGCTCGGAGGTGGGAGTGAAGGGTCGCCCCTTGTCCCGCCAGTCCGGCTGGTCGATGGCCAGTTTCACCCCCTGCCCGGGGGTGAACTCGAAACCCGGCGGCCGCTCCAGGATGAAGCGCCGGACATCGTGGGTGACGAATTCCGTCATCAGGATCGTGGTGCGGTGCGTCATATCAACCTCGTGCCCGTGGCGGGATTGTGGCAAAGACATCGGTGTTCCCGAACGTACGTTGTGCCAACGTTGGAAACCGTATCCGTAAAGCGTAGCAGTTCAGACGTGTGGGTAACGGAGAGCCCGGCACCAGAGGGCAACCGTGTGCTCTACACTGCCGAGTCACGGATGGGTTGCCGATGAGGTATGCGGACGGGCGATCTGTGTCTATCCTTACAATGAGCAGGATGATAATGACGGGAACGGTGGCCGGCCATGCCGGGTCCATCCGTCGAAATGAAGGCAATACAACAGGAGAACCGCGACATGACTCTGAATATGGGCAGTATCGACCGCATCCTCCGCATCATCATCGGTGTGGTCCTGATCGCTCTGGTCTTCTTCGGCCCGCAGACCCCCTGGGGCTGGATTGGTCTCATCCCGCTGATCACCGCCCTGATTGGCTGGTGCCCGTTGTACAGCCTCATCGGTATCAAGACCTGCCCGGCGAATTCCGGCAAGTAAGCGAATGAAGGGCGGGTGCCCCGCAAGGCGGGGTATCCGCCCTTTTTTGTCGACCCGGATCGCCCGCCGTCAGCCGGAAAGCAGCATCCTGGCCACATCGCGCACGGGCGCGACGAACAGCATGGCCACCAGTTGCAGGCCGATGAACAGCACGATGGGGGAGAGGTCGATGCCGCCGAGGTCCGGCATCATCCGGCGGATGGGGCCCAGCACCGGCCCCAGCAGCTCCTCCAGCAGGCTGGAGACGGGGTTGGGTCGCATGGAGCCGAGCATTGCCAGCCAGCTGAGCACCACATAGATGATCAGCCCGAAGGTGTAGACCTGGATCACCAGCTGCAGCAGCTCGGCCACCGCCATCACCGCGATGCCCTCCACACTGCCGCCGTGGCCGCTCAGGGCGAGCATCAGGCCGATCTCGACCCCCTGAAGCACCAGCAGCAGCACCACGGCGCCGAGGCTCAGTCCGCGAATGGCGGGCAGGAGGCGTTGCAGCGGCAGCAGCGGTGGATTGGTGATGGTGATCAGGAACTGCGTGATGGGATTGCGCGCATCGGCGCGGATCCACTGCAGCAGCGTGCGCAGCATCACCGCCAGGATGTAGAGCCCGAACACGGTCTGGATCAGGAAGGTGGCGGCGTTGTTGGCATAGGGGCCGGTCATGGGTGCGGGTTCCTCAGTGTTCGTCGAGCAGGTTGGCCAGTTCGTCGGCCCGGGCGCGGGCGGCCTCGGTCGCCTCGGCCACCAGGGCGCGCAGGTTGCCGCTGTCGAAGACCTCCAGGGCGCGTTCGGTGGTGCCGCCGGGGGAGGTCACGCCGCGGCGCAGCTCGGCCGGGTCGTCGGGGCTTTCCAGCGCCATCCGGGCGGCGCCGAAGGCGGTCTGCACCGCCAGTCGCTGCGCCTGCTCGTGGTTCAGCCCCATCCGTTCGCCGGCCTCCTCCAGCGCCTCCATGAAGAGGAAGAAGTAGGCCGGGCCGCTGCCGGAGATGGCGGTGACCGCGTCCAGCAGGCTCTCGTCCTCCACCCACAGGGTGATGCCGACGGCGCGCAGGACCGCCTCGGCCAGTGCGCGCTGCTCGTCGGTGACCACGGCGTTCGCGCAGAGGCCGGTGGCGGCGCTCTGGACCAGCGCCGGGGTGTTGGGCATGGCGCGCACCAGCGGCAGGGTGTCGTCACCCATCCAGCGGGTCAGCGAGACGAGCCGCGCCCCGGCGGCCACCGAGATCACCAGGGGGCGGTGTTCCCGGAGTTCATCCGCCAGCTCCTCCAGGACCGTGTGCAGAATTTGCGGTTTCACCGCCAGGACCAGCACGTCGCAGCTGGCCATGCCGGCATTGTCTCGCTGGGTGGCGACGGCGAATTCCGCGGTGAGCTCGTGGCGGGCCGGGTCGCCCGGGTCGGCGACCCGGATGTTCTCCGCCGGCACGCCGTCGGCGATGAGCCCGCCAACCAGGCTGCGCGCCATGTTGCCGCCGCCGATGAAACCGATGGTCTGATCCTGCATGCCTGTATACTCCTCGTTCTGCGTGGCGCCAAGCGTAAAGGAACGAACCGGGCTCAGCCAGCCCCGCCGGCTGGTCGAGGTCCGAAGAGGTCGCTGCCGACCCGGACCAGGGTGGCCCCTTCGGCCACCGCCGCCTCCAGATCGCCGGACATGCCCATGGAGAGGGTGTCGAGCTGTTCGGCCTCGACCAGACCGGCCCCGGTCAGATCGGCGCGGACGGATTCCAGCAGCGCGCGAAGATGGGCGAACGGCTTGCGCTGTTCGTCCGGATCGGCGCTGGCCGGCGGCAGCGTCATCAGGCCGCGCAGCCGCAGGCCGGGCAGCTCCGCCACCGACCGCGCCAGCGCCGGCAGCTCTTCCGGGGTGCAGCCGGCCTTGCTCGCCTCGCCGCCGAGGTTGACCTGGAGACAGACCGGCAGCGGCCCCAGCGCCTCCGGGCGTTGGTCCGACAGCCGTCGGGCGATCTTCTCCCGTTCGATGCCGTGGACCCAGTGGAAGTGCTCGGCGATGCGCCGCGTCTTGTTGGACTGGATCGGGCCGATGAAGTGCCACTCGATGGGCAGTCCGTCCAGCTCCGCCATCTTGGCGATGCCCTCGTCGGCGTAGCTCTCGCCGAAGCGTGTCTGGCCGGCCTCGACCAGCGCGGCGATGGCGCTGGCGGGGTGGTACTTGCTGACCGCGACGAGGCCGGCGCCGGTGGGATCGCGTCCGGCGGCGCGGGCCGCGCTGTCGATGCGCTCCATGATCCGGACCAGACGCGCAGCGGGGGCGAGCTGTTCGAACTCGGTCACCGGGAACTCCCGTTCTCAGGCCGGGGTGGCGGCGGACTCCGGGGCGGAGTGCACCGGCTGGCCGTCCACCAGGGTGTAGCGGACTCGGCCCTTCAGGTGCCAGGTGCCGTAGGGGCTGTTGTGGCCCTGGCTGATGAAGGAATCCGGCGCCACTCGCCACTCGGTCTCCGGCTCGAAGACACACAGGTCCGCTCGCGCTCCGCCCTCCAGAGTGCCGGTGCGGCGGCCCAGCACCGACGCCGGTCCGCTGGTGACCCGTGCCAGCGCCGTGGGCAGATCGACAACGCCCTCGTCCACCAGCCGCAGCGTCAGTCCGAGCAGGGTCTCCAGGCCGGAGATCCCCGGTGCGCTCTCGCGGAACGGCAGCAGCTTGGCGTCGTCGTCGTGGGGCTGGTGGTCGGAGCAGATGGCGGTGATCAGGCCGTCGGCCACGGCCGCGCGCAGGGCGTCGCGGTCGCGCTGGCCGCGCAGGGGCGGGCGTACATGGCAGAAGGTGTTGTAGCCGCCGATGTCCATCTCGGTGAGGTGGAGCTGGTTGATGCTGACATTGGCCGTCACGGCGAGCCCGTTGTCGCGGGCGCGGCGCAGCAGTTCCACCCCGGCGGCACTGGAGACCTTGCAGAAGTGGGCGCGCACCCCGGTCTGCTCGATCAGGGTGAGCTGGCGCGCCATCTCCACCGTCTCGGCGCAGGTCGGGATCCCGGGCAGGCCGAGGCGGGTGGCGATGGGGCCGTCATGGGCGCAACCGCCCCGGGCCAGCCACGGGTCCTCGGCGTGGATGAAGACGGTCAGGTCGTGGGTGGCGGCGTATTCCAGGGCGCGGCGCAGGATCTGGCTGTCGGTGATCGGGTAGCGGTGGTTGGAGAAGGCGACGCAGCCGGCGGCGCGCAGGTTGGCCATCTCGCTGAGGAGCTCGCCGTCGAGGCCGGTGGTCAGGGCGCCGATGGGGAACACCCGGCTCAGGCCGATGTCCTCGGCGCGCTCCAGCAGCAGGCTCGCCACCGCCGGGGTATCGATGACCGGGTCGGTGTCCGGCGGGCAGCACAGGGTGGTAATGCCGCTGGCCACGGCCGCCGCCGCCTCGGTGGCGATGCTCGCCTTGTGCTCCTGGCCGGGCTCGCGCAGCCGTGCCTGGAGATCCACCAGCCCCGGCGCGACCACCATGCCGGTGGCGTCGATGATCGCGTCTGGCTCGAAGTTGCTCGGCTCCGTGTCGCCCACCGAGACGATCCGGTCGTCGGCGATGTGGACATTGGTCTCGGCGTCGAGCCCCCGGGCCGCGTCGACGACCCGCCCGCCGCGAATCAGGATGTTCATGCGCGCGCCTCCGTCTCCTTGCCCGGTTGCTGGCCCATGACCAGTGCCATGGCCGCCATGCGCACGGTGATGCCGTGGGTCACCTGCTCCAGGATCACCGACTGCGGGCCGTCGGCCACCTCCGAGCTGATCTCCACCCCGCGGTTGATGGGGCCGGGGTGGAGGACGATGGCGTCCGGCTTCGCCAGCCGCAGCCTCTCCTGCGTCACCCCGTAGAGGTGGTAGTACTCCCGCTCGCTGGGGAGCTGCGCCCCGTCCATGCGCTCGTGCTGCAACCGCAGGGTGATGATGACGTCGGCGTCGCGCAGGCCCTCGTCGAGGTCGTGGTAGACGTGGACCCCGAGCGCCTCCACGGCCTCCGGCAGCAGTGTTTTCGGACCCACCACACGGAGCTCGTTGACGCCGAGGGTGGTCAGCGCGTGGATCTGCGAGCGCGCCACCCGGGAGTGGAGGATGTCGCCGACGATGGCCACGGTGAGCTTGTGGAACTCGCCCTTGTGACGACGGATGGTGAACATGTCCAGCATCGCCTGGGTGGGGTGGGCGTGGCGGCCGTCGCCGGCATTGACCACGGCGATCCCGGGGCTGACATGGCTGGCGATGAAGTGCGCCGCCCCCGATTCGGCGTGGCGCACCACGAACATGTCGCACTGCATCGCCTCCAGGTTGCGGAGCATGTCCAGCAGACTCTCGCCCTTGGTGGTGGAGGAGGCGGCGATGTTGATGTTGAGGATGTCCGCCGACAGCCGCTTGGCGGCCAGTTCGAAGGTGCTGCGGGTGCGCGTGGACGGCTCGAAGAAGAGATTGACGATGGTCTTGCCGCGTAGCAGCGGGACCTTCTTCACATTCTGTGCCGCCGCTGTGGCGAACGATTCGGCGGTGTCCAGGATCTCCACCAGGGTCTGGCGCGGCAGGCCCTCGGTGGTGATGAAGTGGCGCAGGCGCTTGTTCTCGTCGAGCTGGATGTTCTGGCGCATCATGCCGGGGATTCCTCTCGATTCAGGTCGTGCAGGGAGAGGGCCAGAGGGTCCGGTCCGTCGAGGGTGACCTGCTCTTCGGCGGCGAGGTCGAGCCGGGCGCCGGCAATGGCGGCGGCGATGGGCAGCTCGCGGCCGGGGCGGTCCACCAGCACCGCCAGAGTGACCGAGGCGGGGCGGCCGTAGTCGAAGATCTCGTTGAGCGCGGCACGCACCGTGCGGCCGGTCTGCAAGACATCGTCCACCAGCAGAATGTGGCGGTCCTCCACCGTCATCGGCAGGTTGGAGGGCTTGACCTGCGGGTGGACGCCGATGCGCGTGAAATCGTCGCGGTAGAAGGAGATGTCCAGCGTGCTCAGCGGCTCCGTCACGGCCAGACGGTGGTGGAGCGCCTCCGCCACCCAGGCGCCACCGGTATGGATGCCGACGATGAGCGGATTGTCGCCACCCTGATCGGCGCACCAGCGGCGGGCCCCCTCGGTGAGGGCGTCGAGGTAGCCGTGGACATCGAGTTCGGTGGTATTCAAGAGGCCTCCCGCGCGGCGTCGTGCAGCCAGGTCTCCAGGATCAGACGCGCCGCCACCCGATCCAGATCCTCGTAGTCGTAATCGGAGCGGCCGCGCTCTCCCAGCTCGGAGTGAGCGGCGCGGCTGGTCAGACGTTCATCGACCCTCTCCACCGGCAGGCCGAAGCGGCCGTGCAGACGGCGACCGAAGCGCCGCGCCGCCGTCGTTACCGGCTGTTCCTCGCCGTCGAGGGTCAGCGGGTCCCCCACCAGCAGCACCGCCGGCTCCCACTCCGCCAGCAGCGCGGCGATGGCCTCCCAGTCGGGGATCCCCTCGCGCGCCGCCAGCGTGGTCAGCTCGCGGCCGTGGTCCAGTCCCGCCTGGCCCACCGCCACCCCGATGCGGCGCAGGCCGAAGTCGAAGGCCATGGCGCGCCGCCCCGTGCTCATGCGTGGCCGGCCTCGCTGGAGAGCAGCGCCAGGTCCACCCCGAGGGCGCGCGCGGCGGCCTGCCAGCGCTCGTCCGGCGGTGTATTGAAGATGACCTCGGCGCTGGCGGGGCCGGAGAGCCAGGCGTTGTCGGCCATCTCCTGCTCCAGCTGGCCCGGCTGCCAGCCGGCGTAGCCCAGGACCATGATGCGCTCCTTCGGCCCGGCGCCGAGGGCGATGGCCTCGAGGATGTCCCGCGAGCTGGTCAGGGCGATGTCGTCGCCCACCGGCAGCGAGGCCTCCCACTGGCCCGTCGGGCGGTGGAGGATGAAGCCGCGCTCGGTGTTCACCGGCCCGCCGGAGTAGACCGGCAGGGTCGCCACCTCGGCCTCCTGTGTCTCCATCTCCATCTGCTCGAGCACCGAATCCAGGGTCACCCGGGTGGGTCGATTGATGACGACGCCCATGGCGCCCTCGGCGTCGTGCTGGCAGACGTAGGTCACGGTGCGGGCGAAGTTGGGATCTTCCAGCCCGGGCATGGCGATGAGGAACTGATGGGTGAGATTCGGGCTGTCCTGAGTCATGCGATCAGTATCGAGCAGCGACCGAATCGAAGCAACCACGGGGCGTCCCGATTTTCCGGCCGCGGCCCGGCGCGCGGGGCGATACCCGTGCCCGGAGGGACGCCGTGAACACGTCCGTGTGGGCTCGACGGCCGCATCCCTGCGGCCGACGCCGTCCGGTCCCGGGTATCGCCCCGCGCGCCGGGCCGCGGCCGGAAATCGGGTCGTCGCTCAACGTACCCCGCCGGTGTCGAGACGATCCTCGGTGTTGAAGACCCAGGTGCGGGTGATGTTGAGGACGTCGTAGTCCTTGCGAATGTTGTCCGGGAACGGCTGGAACGGCGCCGCCATCTCGACGATGTGCTTGGCCGCCTCGTCGAGGATGCGATCCCCCGACGAGCGCAGGATCCGGACCTCGCGCACGCTGCCGTCGGCCTCCACCGCCACGTTCATGACCAGCCGTCCGGAGAGCCCGCGACGGCGCGCCTCCTCCGGGTAGTGGATGTTGCCGACCCGCTCCACTCGGGCGCGCCAGGCGTCCATGTAGGCGGCGTACTTGTATTCGCGGGTGCTGGCCGAGATCCGTCGCTCGCGCGGGTTCTCGGAACTGGCCTCGCGCTGGCGGCGGATCGCGGCGTCGAGGCTGGCGTACTCGCGACTGCTCTCGACGAGTTCGGCGGCGGTGACATCGCGCTCTTCCGGCACCTCCTCGCGCACCTCGTCCTGTTCCACCCGGGTGTCGGCGTCCTCTTGCGTCATCACCTCCGGGCCGACGTTCGGTTGCGGCTCTTCCGGGGGCGCGGTCTCCGGCTCGGTGACCGGTTCGTCGCCGTCCTTGGGGACCGGCAGGGGGTTGAAGGTCGGGCCGCCGGGAGTGGCGTCGCGCTGCTCGTCGCCGCCGCCGCGCTGGTCGTGCTGGGCGAGCTGCTCCGCCTGGTCCGGTGCCTCCTGGTCCTCGCTGTGGACCAGGGTGATGTCCATGGTCGGCAGCGGCGCCTCCTCGTCCGGGGTCGGATCGACCGGGGAGAAGCCGAAGCCGAGGATGACGATGGCGTGCAGCGCCACGGCCAGCACCAGGGTCAGGATCAGGCGATCGCGGGCGGTTACCGAGGCGTCGGCCATGGGGGGCTCATGCGGGTTTATGAAGTCGGCGTACTACCATCAGGGCGATTATACCGCTGAGCGAGCCGGTGAGCACGGCCACGGCCAGCAGCGGAGGCAGCAGCAGCGGCAATGACGGGTGGGGGATGAACAGCCCCCAGGCGACCAGGAACTGTCCCGCCATGTGCGCTACTGCCGCCAGCAGGGAGGCGCCCAGGGGGCTCACGGCCGGCAGGCGCGCGGCCGCGGCCAGCGCCAGCAGGCTCGCCAGCGCGCCGCCGAGGGCGAGGATGAAAGCGGGGGAGAGGAAGGTCCCCAGCAGCATGCCGGAGACCACCACCCGCAGTCCGGTGACCCAGGCCGCCACCCCCCAGCCGTACAGGAACAGCGCGGCGACGGTGATGACGTTGGCCAGCCCCGGTTTGACCCCGGGGATCGGGCTCGGCAGGGCCGCCTCGGCCACATGGATGGTCACCGCCAGGGTCGCCAGCGCGGCGATGCGGTGATCGGCGGCGGTGGTGGTCAGGGTGCGGGTGGCGCCCATCAGAAGGCCAGCGCGTCGTGGCGGCGGTCGTCGCCGAGGACCCGGACCACCATGCGATTGGGCACGCAGGCGGCCAGCTGCCCGGCGTGACGCTGCCAGCCGCTGTGGACGCAGCGCTGGGCCCGGCACGGCGACGCCATGAAGCGGATGGCGCCGTCGGCGATTTCCAGCCGCGCCGGCCCCAGCGGGCCGTCGACGACGTGGGTGCCGGCGCGGTCCAGATCGAGGCGCGCCACCACCGCGTCGGCTACCCGCACCTCGGCCCGCTCGCCCGCGCCGCCGGGACGCAGGGCGAAGAGGCCGGCCACCAGCGCCACGGTGGCCAGCAGGATGACGAGGTCGCCGCCGCGCACCCCCTTCACGGCAACTCGACCACCTGGTGCTCGCGCCCGGCCTCCTCGAAGGTGACCCGCTCCGCCATGGCAGAAGTCATCTGGATGGAGCCGTCATCGGCCACCCGCAGCACCGCCTCGATGCCCATGGCGCGGGCGATGGCGGGCCACTGGTCAGTGTCGGCGATGAACAGTGCGGTGGCGGCGGCGTCGGCGGTGGCGCCGTTGTCGTGGATCACCGTCACCGACGCGGTGCCGCGCGCCGGCCGGCCGGTGCGCGGGTCGAGGATGTGGTGGTAGTGGGTGCCGTCGTGCTCGAAGCCGCGCTCGTAGTCGCCGGAGGTGAAGATGGCCTCGTCACCCTCGATGGTCAGGCTGGCGAGGACGCCGTCGCCGCGCGGGTCCTGCACGCCGATCCGCCATGGCCGGTCACCGCGATCCCCGATGCCGCGCAGATCGCCGCCCAGATTGACGATGGCGTTATCGATGCCGCGCTCGCTCAGTTCCTCCATGGCGCGATCCACCGCCACACCCTTGGCGAAGCCGCCGAAATCGAGCTGCACCGCCGCATTGTCGCTGCGCATGCGGATGCCGTCGGTCTCGATGTCGGCGAGGCTCGGCTCGGCCTCGACGATCGCCGCGATGGTCTCGTCGTCCGGCGGCGGTCCGGCGGCGTCCTCCTCGTGGAAGCCCCAGGCCTCGGTGAGCCGCGCCAGAGTCGGATTGAACAGGCCGTCGCTGGCCTCCTCCAGGGGCCGGGCCTTCTGAACGAGCCGCAGTACGCCGGGCGAGGAGGTGAATTCACCACCGGTTTCCAGCAGCATGTTGTTGCGCGCCAGGGAGCCGGAACGCCACGGGTACCAGCCGTCCTGGATGTAGTCGAGATCCTCCCGGATGGCGGCGATGGCCTCTTCCGCCGTCGCCTCGTCCACCCCGGCGAGCTGGATGGAGACCACCGTCCCCAGCCCCATGAACTGCTCCTCATGGACCGGCGTCTCGCCGCCGCAGGCGGTCAGGCCGACGCCGAACAGGCCGACGGCCAGGATGCGGGTCAGTTGGTGCATGCCAGGCGCTCCTCGATGGTTTCCATGAGTCGTCCTCCGATGTCGAGACCGCACTCGCGGTCGAGTTCCCGGACCCCGGTGGGGCTGGTGACATTGATCTCGGTGATGCGATCACCGATGACGTCCAGGCCGACGAAGGTCAGGCCGCGCCGGCGCAGTTCCGGCCCGACAGCGGCGCAGATCCGGCGTTCGGCCTCGTCCAGTTCGCGCGGCACCCCGCGTCCGCCCCGGGCCAGGTTGGCACGGGTCTCGCCGGCGGCGGCCATGCGCGCCAGCAGCCACGGCACCGGCTCGCCGTCCACCAGGATGATGCGCTTGTCGCCCTCGCTGATGGCCGGCAGCCACTGCTGCGCCATCACCGCCCGGCGGCCGTTGTCGGTCAGCAGCTCGATGGCGACGCCGAGATTGGGATCCTCACGTTCCAGCCGGAAGATCCCCTGACCGCCCATGCCGTCCAGCGGCTTGAGGATGATCGGCCCGTGCTCGGCGGCGAAGGCACGCAGCTCGTCCTCGCGGCGGCCGATGAGCGTCGCCGGACAGTGCTCCGGGAACCAGGCGGTGAAGACCTTCTCGTTGGCATCGCGCAGACTGGCCGGATCGTTGACCACCAGCACCCCGGTGTCGCGGGCGCGCTCAAGGATGTAGGTGGAGTAGACGAACTCCATGTCGAAGGGCGGGTCCTGGCGCATCAGCAGCACGTCCAGATCCGCCAGCGGGGCCCGGCGCGCGTCGCCGAGCCGGTACCAGTCCCGTTCGTCGTCGAACACCTCCAGCGGTCGCATGCGCCCCTCGGGGACGCCGTCGCGCAGGGCCAGATCGCCGGGCTCCAGGTACTCGATGGCCCAGCCGTGGCGCCGGGCGGCCAGCAGCAGGGCGAGCGAGGTGTCCTTGGCGGGCTTGATGGCGGCGATGGGGTCCATCACCACACCCAGGCGGCGTTGGCTCATGGGGGTTGCTCCTCCGACGGTATGCCGCCATCGTACAAAGCCTGGTCGCCGCAAGCCAGTGTCGGGACAGGACGATAGCGGGCAGGTCGGAGGGCCCATGGCCGAACAGCGTCGGAAGGTGACGGGAGTGAGAACCGCCCTGTGGACCATCGCGGGGCTGGCCCTGCTGGTCTGGCCGCTCGGTCTGGGCTGGGTGGTCATCACCGAGCAGCAGGACGCCGCCCTGGTTTCCCCTGTCCAGCAGCTGCGGTCCAGCTCGGCCCGGCTCGGCGAGAATGGCCTGCGTCTGGCGCGCGGCGAGGCTGACGCCCTGGGCGCGATGGCGGCGGAGCAGCGCGATTTCCAGCGCGCCCTGCGGCGGCTGGAGACGAATCTGGCGCAGTCGGGCCCGCTGGTGCGCCCCGAGGCCCTCGAGAGCGCCGCGCGCGCGGTGGCCGACCAGTGGCGGACGGCGCGCGAGACCCTGGCGGCCATCGACGCCGACGCCCTGGCGCGGGCCGCCGAGGCCGCCGCCACGGTGGAGGCCGCCGCCGCCGAACTGGCCGAGGTGGGCGGCGAACTCGCCGCCCTGACCGTGGAACAGGGGGGACAGCCGACCCAGGTCTACATCATTGCCCGCGAGCAGGGGCGGGCCCAGGGGGTGCGGCTGACATTGCGGGAACTGATCGCCGGCGAGGAGCGAGCCGAGGTCATGGCCCTGCGGCTGCGGCAGGACGCCGAGGCGCTGGCGCGTGCCATCGACGGGCTGCGCAACGGCGAATTGCGGCGCGGGATCCGTCGCGTCGGGAGTGCCGAGGGTCGGGCGCTGCTGGGCGACATGGAGGCGGAGGTCGAACGGCTGGTGGCTGCCGCCGAACGTCTGGAGGCGGAGTCCGCGATCCTGGAGGCGTTCCACCGACAGCTGGAGGCGGACTGGTTCGACGGGGCGACGGTCGACTCGAGCCTCGAGCGCATGGAAGAAGTGCTGGCGGAACGGCGCCATTGGCGAGGGCGGGTGGCGCGCGCCAGCCTGGTCGTCGGGGCCGGTGGCCTGCTGCTGCTGGGCGGGTTGCTGCTGAGTCCCGCCGCGCGCGCGAATCCGCGCGCCGCTCGCGTGGCCGAGGCGCCGCCCGCGCCTCCGATCGCGCGGGTGGGTCCTCGTGTGGAGCCCCCGCCCCGCCCGCCGCGCCGACTGGAGCATCCGCGCATCGGCCGGCAGACGGTCGCCACCGCCTTCTGGCCGGCCGCGCCGCACCCCGGCGGCGACTGGCGGGACGCCCTCAAGGCCCTGCAACCGAGTCTGCAACTCGCCCTGCTGGACTGGTTCCGGGCGCGGGACGAGGCCGGTGTGCGGGTGGCGCTGTTCCGGCTGGCGGAGATCCTCGCGCGCATGGAGGCGGCCGTGCGCGCCGCCGTGGAGGGCGAGGGACCGGTGGCGGCCAATCCCCCGCCGGCCGCCGCCGACCTGCTCGAGGTCCTGGACCAGGCGCGCGTGGTGGCGCGCCTGCTGGCCCGCCAGGGCGAGCGCGCGGGCCACGCCGCGCAAGGGCGGTTCGACACCCCGCGCCTGCTCGGCCAGGTGGAACGGGCCGTCGGGCGACTGGCAGAGGCCGGGCCGCAAGCGGGATTCGAACTGGAAAAGACGGTGCGGGACGAGCTGGCGGAACTGGCGGGGAGAAAGGGGGGAACCTAGCCGAGGTCACCCCAGAGGGTCTGCACGGCGGTCAGGGCCGCCAGCGGCGCGGTCTCGGTGCGCAGCACCCGGGGGCCGAGGCGCAGGCGGTGCAGTCCGGCGGCCTCGGCGCGGGCCAGTTCATCGTCGGTGAGTCCGCCCTCCGGGCCCACCAGCAGGCTCACCGGGCCGCTGGGCGCGGCCAGGTCGGTCAGCCCGGTGCCGCCCTCCGGATCGAGCACCACCCCCTGGCGCGGCGTGGCCAGCCACTCCGGCAGGGGGGTTACCGGCGCCAGCTCCGGCAGCCGGTTGCGGCCGCACTGCTCGCAGGCGGCGATGATGACCCCGCGCCAGTGGGCGTGGCGCTTGTCGGCGCGCTCACCGTCCAGGCGGACCACGCTGCGCGCGGTGGCCACCGGTACGATGCGCGTCACACCCAGCTCCACCGCCTTGCGGATGGCGACGTCCATGCGCTCCCCCTTGGCCAGACCCTGCACCAGCTCCAGGGTCAGTGGGGACTCGCTCTCGCGGTCGTCGAAGGCGTCCAGGCGGGCGCGGCCGGCGCGCTTGTCCAGGGCGGTGAGGGTGGCGGCGTACTCGCCGCCGTGGCCGTCGAACAGCCGCACCGCGTCGCCGGGCCCCAGCCGCAGGACGCGACCCAGATGGCGCACGGCCTCGGCGCCGAGTTCGATCTCGGCACCGGCGGCACGGGCCTCGGCCAGCGGGCCGGGCTGGAAGATCCGGGGGGCGGCCACCGGCTCAGTCCCGGGTGGCGATGTCGATGCCCTCGGTGGCCACCTTCGCCAGATGGTGGATCTGCTCCTCGGTGATCACGTAGGGCGGCATGAAGTAGACCACGTTGCCCAGCGGCCGCAGCAGCGCCTCGTTCTCCAGTCCGTGGCGGTAGACGTGCAGGCCGCGCCGCTCCTGCCACGGGTAGGCCGCCTTCGTCGCCGGATCGGGGCTCATCTCCGCGGCGAGGATCATCCCGGTCTGACGCACCTCGGCCACCTTCGGGTGGTCCTTCAGGTGGGCGGTGGCCTCGGCCATGGTGGTCGCCAGCCGCCGGTTGGCGTTGATGACATCGTCCTCCTGGAAGATGTCCAGGGTCGCCAGGGCGGCGGCGCAGCCCATGGGATTGCCGGTGAAGCTGTGGCTGTGCAGGAAGGCGGTGAGGTTCTCGTAGTCGTCGTAGAAGGCGGCGTAGACGTCCTCGGTGGTCAGGGTCGCGGCCAGCGGCAGGTAGCCGCCGGTGAGCCCCTTGGAGAGGCACATGAAGTCGGGGGTGATGGCGGCCTGCTCGCAGGCGAACAGGGTGCCGGTGCGGCCGAAGCCCACCGCGATCTCGTCGGCGATGAGGTGGACGCCGTGGCGGTCGCACGCCTCGCGCAGCCGCTCCAGATAGACCGGGTCGTACATCCGCATGCCGCCGACGCACTGCACCAGCGGCTCCACCACCACGGCGCAGGTCTCGTGGGCGTGCTCGGCCAGGGTGCGCTCCATCTCCTCGAAGCGGCGCTCGGAGTACTCCGCGCAGCTCTCGCCCGGCTCGCGGTGGTAGCAGTCGGGGGTCGGCACGTGCAGGCACTCCAGCAGCAGCGGCCCGTAGGTGTCGCGGTAGAGCGGCACGTGGCCCAGCGACAGCGCGCCGAGGGTCTCGCCGTGGTAGGAGTTGGTCAGGGCGATGAAGCGCGTCTTCTCGCCGTGGCCGCGATTGCGCCAGTAGTGGAAGCTCATCTTCAGCGCCACCTCGATGGCCGACGAGCCGTTGTCGGCGTAGAAGGCGCGGGTCAGCCCCTCCGGCGCCAGCGCGGTGAGCCGCTCGGAGAGCTCCACCACCGGCTCGTGGGAGAAGCCGGCGAGGATGACGTGCTCCAGGGTCTCCATCTGCTCGCGCAGCCGCTCGTTGATGCGCGGATTGGCGTGGCCGAACAGGTTCACCCACCAGGAGCTGACCGCGTCGATGAACCGGCGGCCGTCGTAGTCCTCCAGCCAGACGCCGTCACCGCGCCGAATGGGCACCGGCGGGTTGGCTTCGTGGTCCTTCATCTGGGTGCAGGGGTGCCAGAGGACGTTGAGGTCGCGCTGGATCAGATCGGCGTTGTTCATGGGTGCTGGGCTTCGCTGGTTGTGGCGTCGGGTTGCGGATGCATGGGTCGTGATGGGGGAGGATACGTCAGAAGGGGAGGAGGGGACTACAGTCGGGGGCGAGAGCCGGTGCCGGCCGGTTGCGCGAAACCGCGCTGTTCACCTCCGTGTCACCAGCTCGTCGGCCAGCTCCGTGAGCGTGGCGACCGCCCGGTCCGGCGTCGGGCCGAGGGGGTACGGCTGCTGGCCGGGGCGGCCGACAAACGCGGTGCGCATGCCGGCCCAGGCGGCCCCGGCGACGTCCCACCCGTGGGCCGCGACCAGCAGGCACTCGGAGACATCCACCCCCGCCCGGCGCGCGGCCCAGTGGTAGACGTGGGCGTGCGGCTTGTACAGGCCGACGCCCTCGACACTCAACGCGGCCTCGAACAGCGCGTCGAGCCCCGCGTAGTTCAACTGGTCGGCGACCGCCGCTGCCGAGGAGTTGGTCAGGGCGAACAGCCGGTACCCGGCGTCGCGCAGGCGCTCGAGGGCCGGGAGGACATCGGGATGCGGCGGCAAGGCGCGGATCGGCGCGACGGCCTTCTTCGCCGCCGCTTCAGAGAGGTCGATCCCCTGATTCCCGGCGACCATGCGCAGGCACGCGGCGCCTATCTCGCCGAAGTCGCTGTAGCGATCGGCGACGGTGGTCACCAGCGCGTAGTGCAGCATCGTCGTGAACCAGAGCGGGACCAGCTCCGGGTGGCCACCCAGGGCCTCGCCCACCGATTCCCGAACGGGGGTCAGGTCGAGGAGGGTTTCGTTGACGTCGCAGAAGATGGCCTTCGGGGGTGTCATCGGTGAATTCAAAATGGATGACTCCGTTGGAGGCTGAACGCTTTGGGTAAGCCGCCGGGACGGAGCGCAGCGTAGTACCGGTCAGCTTCACCCATTGGTTAAATGGCTACGAGCTCAATGCTTAACTTATGCTTTGATTCAAGCATTTTGAGGAACATTTCATCTAACCGCCCCATCAACGAACGGATGCCGGTTTCCTCACTGATAAACACCAGCTTTGTCAGCTTATTCTCTGCAATTTGGTACTCATTGTAGGTGAGCACCTTTACCAGATCTTTGTAGAACTCGTGGTGCGTATTTTTGCCAGAAACCTTGAGTTCGTATGCTGTTTTGGTTTTCAAATCGACGATATCGATTCGCTCATTATTTGCTCTTGAAACCCTCACCTCACCCAACACATCATTCGCGCAGACTGCTGCTTGCCACTCCTTCGTGATGACCTGCGCGGACTTGGTATGTGCAGAAACATCGCCTTCCTGCAGCCGATGCCGTAGATGGATTTTTCTCAGAGCTTCAACAATCATGGCCATTTAACTGGGCCTTCACTTGCGGCAGCGCGCAGCAGAGCCGTCAAGTGAAAGGCGTGGTTAAGTTGGTTTATTTTTTCGTGCATCCCTGACAAGGTA
>JBNJEU010000013.1:0-38041 GCA_051746205.1 Pseudomonadota bacterium | reverse complement strand
CTCCAGGATGCTATCCTAGGCTACCAACCCCGGGCGCAGTGAGCCGCCCCATGACGAGTAATGCAATGTCCGTGAACCGCAGATCCCAGCACATCGCCGGCCCGCTCCTGGTCGCCACCTTTCTCTTCTTCCTGCTGCCGAGCGCGGCCACGGCCGAGATGGAGGTCCTGGAACGCATCGTCGCCGTGGTCAACGAGGACGTCATCCTGCAGAGCGAGCTGGAACGCGAAATCGACTCCACCATCGGCGAGATCCGCCGCCAGGGATCCACTCCGCCACCGCGCGATCAACTGCGCAGCTGGGTACTGGACCAGCTCATCGTCAAGAAGCTGCAGCTGCAGCTGGCGCAACAGAATCGCATCGAGGTGGACGACGTCACCCTCAACCGCGCCCTGGAGGACATCGCCGGGCGCAACAACATGAACCTGTCCGAGTTCCGTCAGGTCCTGGAGCGCGAGGGGATCCCGTACGAGACATTCCGCGAGGACATCCGCGAGGAGCTGATCATCAGCCAGCTCCAGCAGCGCCAGTTGCAGCAGGATGTCCAGGTCAGTGAGGATGAAGTGGACAACCATCTGGCCAATCTCCGCGCCATGGGCACCCTGGACGAAGAGGTTCGGCTGCGCCACATCCTCATCGCCCTGCCGGAGGCGGCCAGTCCCGCCGAGGTCCGCGAGGCGCGGGAGAAGGCCGAATCCCTGCGCGAGCGCATCCAGGCGGGCGAGGACTTTGCCGATCTGGCGGTCCGCGAGTCCGACGGTCAGCACGCCCCCGAGGGCGGCGATCTGGGCTGGCGTCGCGGCGAGCGACTTCCGGGGCTGTTCAACAACGCCCTGGACGGCATGGAACCGGGGGATGTCAGCGAACCGCTGCGCAACCCCAGCGGCTATCACCTCATCCAGCTGGAGGAACGCCGCACCCTGGAGGACGATGCCGCGCAGAACGAGGAAGAGCGCCGTGAAGAGGCCCGCGAGCTGATCTTCGAACGCAAGATGGAAGAGGCGGTGGAGCGCTGGATCCGCCGGCTTCGCGACGAGGCCTACATCGAACGGCGGCTGCCGGACTAAGGCAATGCACACCCTCGCTCTGACCCCCGGCGAACCGGCCGGCATCGGCCCCGATCTGGTTCTGCGCCGGGCTGCCGAGGGCCTCGGGACCACTCGCCTGGTGGTGGTCGCGGATCCCGAGATGCTGGGCGCCCGAGCCGAGGCCCTGGGACTGGACATTCCTCTGCCCCCCTATCACCCGGGGGAGACACCCGACCCCGGCCTCAGTGTGCTCCCGATCACCTGTCCCCGGCCCGTTCGCCCCGGCCACCCGGATCCCGCCAATGCCCGGTACGTTCTGGAAACCATCGAGCGGGCCGCCCGCGGCTGTCTCGAAGGAGAATTCAACGGCCTCGTCACCGGGCCGCTGCACAAGGGGGTGATCAACGAGGCCGGGATCCCCTTCAGCGGCCACACCGAATACCTGGCCGAACTCGCCGGTGTCGAGCGGGTGGTCATGCTGCTGGTGGCGGGGGAGATGCGCGTGGCTCTGGCCACCACCCATCTCCCCCTGAGTGAGGTCGCCGACGCCATCACGGTCGACCACCTGACCACCACCCTGCGCCACCTCCACCAGGGACTGGGTGAACGCTTCGGGCTGGCCACACCGCGCATCCTGGTCTGCGGCCTGAACCCCCATGCCGGCGAGGGCGGCCACCTCGGGAAGGAAGAGCTCACCATCATCGGGCCGGTCCTCGAGAGACTGCGTGCCGAGGGCATGCGGCTGGAGGGGCCGCTTCCCGCCGATACCCTCTTCACCCCGCGCCACCTCGACGGTGCCGACGCGGTGCTGGCCATGTACCACGATCAGGGCCTGCCGGTCCTCAAGTACCACGGGTTCGGCCGCGCGGTGAACATCACCCTCGGTCTGCCCTTCATCCGCACCTCGGTGGACCACGGCACTGCCCTGGACCTCGCAGCCACCGGCGGGGGCGAGCTCGGCAGCCTGCGCATGGCCATCGATCAGGCACTGCTCATGGCTGAGCGCGATGCCACCGGCACGGCTTCTCCCGGGGCGATCCGGTGAACGATACGGCCGCACATCGCCCGCGCAAGCGCTTCGGACAGAACTTCCTCCACGACCGTACCGTCATCGACCGCATCCTGGATGCCGTCGACCCGCGCGCCGAAGAGAAGCTGGTCGAGATCGGCCCCGGCCGGGGGGCTCTCACCGGCCCGCTGCTGGAACGAGTGGAGCGCCTGCGCGCCATCGAGATCGACCGGGATCTGGCGGCGGATCTGCGCCGGCGTTTCGGCGACCGACTGGAGCTGGTGGAGGCCGACGCCACCACCGTCGATCTGCACCCGTGGGCGACGGAAGGCCCGCTGCGTCTGGTCGGGAACCTCCCCTACAACATTTCCACGCCGTTATTGTTCCACTTCACCGGCCAGGCCGCGCGGATCCGGGACATGCACTTCATGCTCCAGCGCGAGGTCGTGGATCGCATGGCGGCCGGCCCGGGTTCGAAGACCTACGGGCGCCTGTCGGTGATGCTCCAGTACCGCTGCCGGGTGGAACCGCTCTTCCGCGTCCCCGCCGGGGCCTTCCGGCCGGCGCCGAAGGTGGAATCGACCGTGGTCCGGCTGCGGCCCCATACCGATCCACCGGTACCGGTGGCCGACGAGGCGCGGCTGGAAACGGTGGTCCGCCACGCCTTCGCCACCCGCCGCAAGACCCTGAGCAACGCCCTGAAGGGGGTTGTCGATGCCGAGGGCTTCGCGGCCGCCGACGTCGACCCCCGCGCGCGCGCGGAGACCCTCGATCTGGCCGCCTTCGCGCGCCTGGCCAGCACCCCGGCCCCGGATGCCGCGCCCGGCTGAGTTCCCCCGTTCGGAGTGTGGCCGCATTTTGCTATACTCCATCGCCGAACCCGGTTGACGAGGAAGTCGCACGTGCCCGCATGCGGACCAGGCCGAAAGCCCGGGACCAGCACCCCGCCGGAATTCCGACTGACCATCGGGTTCGGGATCACCCTCATCCTGATCGGTACCACCATTCTACTGGTGGTGGTCTGGCTCGTGCCGGATCGCACCCACGAACTTCCCGCCGTGGTCGTAGAACGCGGCGATCCCGTGCCGCCGCCCCGTCGCACTCCGCGCCCTGCGGAACCCGAGCCCGTTCCGGAATCGGAGCCCGAGACAGCTCCGATGTCGGAGCCCGATCCCGAGTCCGAGTCCGAGTCCGAGCCGGAGTCCGAGCCGGAGTCCGAGCCGGAGTCCGAGCCGGAGTCCGAGCCGGAGTCCGAGCCCGAGCCCGAGCCGGAGCCCGAGCCAGAGCCGGAGCCGGAGCCGGAGCCGGAGCCGGAGCCCGAACCGGAGCCCGAGCCGGAGCCCGAACCGGAGCCCGAACCGGAGTCCGAACCGGAGTCCGAACCGGAGTCGGAGCCGGTATCGAAATCGAAGCCGGATCTCGGGAGCGCACACAAGTCCGTCCCCGAACCCGATCTCTCGGGCTGCCGGCATCCCGCCTTCATCGTCGTCCCCGGCGACACCCTCTGGGACCTGTCCCGACAGGCCTACGGCGAGCCCTGGCTTTATCCCGACCTGGCGCGGGAGTCCAACATTCGCAACCCCGACCGGATCTATCCGGGGGATCGGATCCATCTCCTCCCCTGCCGACCAGCAGACGCGGTCGACTGAACCGCACCCACTCCGAGCCACTTCGCTCGCGGCTCTTAATGCGGTATCGTAGATGAGATGAGCGTCGTTCTGACCTGTGCCGATCTCGGCCCGGACCCTCTGCGCGCGCTACTGGCGCGTTATGGCCTCGTCCTGATGGAAGTCGCGCCGGAGGAGCCCATCCCCGGCACCTTCTGGGGCGAACCGGAGGCCGGGATCGTCGGCACCGCTGTCCACGTCCGTCCCGACACCCCCGTGCACTCGGCCCTCCACGAGGGCTGCCACGTGATCTGCATGGACGGGGCGCGACGGACGGGGCTGCATACCGACGCCGGCGGTACATCACTGGAGGAGTGCGGCGTCTGCTACCTGCAGATCCGGCTGGCCGACCACCTGGCGGGCGTGGGGAGCGAACGACTGATGGCGGACATGGATGCCTGGGGTTACTCCTTCCGCCTGGGGTCGACCCGCGCCTGGCACGACCACGACGCCGAGGATGCCGTGGCCTGGCTACAGCGCCACCGGCTCCTCGATACCGAACACCGACCCACATGGCAGCTGCGCAGCTGACCGGGAGCCGAACGAAAACCATGACGACGAGCTACGACAGCGACCGCTACGACATCAATGTCTCCGTACAGACCCAGTACATCCCGGAGCAGTCCGATCCGGACAACGAGCGCCACGTCTTCTCCTACACCATCACCATCGAGAACACCGGCGCCGTTCCGGCCCAGCTCCAGTCGCGCCACTGGTTCATCACCGACGCCGACGGCCAGGTCCAGGAGGTGGTGGGCGAAGGCGTGGTCGGCGAGAAACCGCGCCTGGAGCCGGGCGAGTCGTACCAGTACACCAGCGGCACGGTGCTGCGCACGGCCGTGGGCAGCATGCACGGCACCTACACCCTGGTCGCCGACGACGGCCACCCCTTCGACGCCGAGATCCCGCCCTTCGGGCTGGCCATCCCCAACACCCTGCACTAGGTCGGACGACCCATGGCCCATTACGCCATCGGCGACATCCAGGGGTGCACCGATGAACTGCGCCGTCTGCTGGACGCACTCGCCTTCGACCCGGCCGCCGACCGGGTCTGGTTCGCCGGCGATCTGGTCAATCGGGGGCCCGACTCCGTCGGCGCCCTGCGTCTGGTGCGGGAACTCGGGACAGCGGCGACCACCGTACTCGGCAACCACGACCTCCATCTGCTGGCGGTGGCCCACGACATCGGCCGCGAGTTCCGCCCCAGCGACACCCTGGCACCGATTCTGGAGGCCTCTGACCGCGACGAACTCATCGACTGGCTGCGCCACCAGCCTCTGATCCACCACGATCCGGACCTGGACTGGACGCTGGTCCACGCCGGTCTGCCGCCACAGTGGGACGTGGCCACCGCCCGGGAACGCGCCCACGAGGTGGAGGCGGTCCTTGCCGGGCCGGATCCCGCTGCCTTCCTCACCGAGATGTTTGGCGGCAAACCCAAACGGTGGTATGACGATCTCGCGGGCTGGGACCGGCTGCGCTACATCGTCAATGCCTTCACCCGGATGCGTTACGTCCGCACGGACGGCAGCCTGGCACTGAAGCCCAACGGCGCGCCCGGCACCCAGCCGGATGACTGCCTGCCGTGGTACAACCACCCCGAACGTGCCAGCCGTGGCCAGTCCATCGTCTTCGGCCACTGGTCGACCCTCGGCCTGCACCGGGAAGCGGACACCATCTGCCTGGACAGCGGCTGCCTCTGGGGAGGCGAGATGATCGCCCTGCGCCTGGACGGTCCACGCGGCGGGGATGCGGCGATCACCCGCGTTCCCTGCCCCGGCTTCCGGGAACCGGGCTAAGGGCTAGCGCCGCTTCGGAACGTGGTAGTCGTACACCTCGAAGCTCATGGCGTACGGGTTCTCATCGTCGGCGGGATGTTCGCGCTGTTCCACGCGTTCCCAGTAGCGCCAGTCCACGCGGGGGAAGTGGGCGTCCCCCTCGATCTCGACATGGATCCGGGTCACGATCAGGCGACTGGCCATCGGCAGGAAGGCCGCGTAAAGCTGCGCCCCGCCGATGACCATCGCCCAGTCCGCTTCATTCTCCACGGCGGCCAGGGCCAGCCCCGGCGAGGCAGCCACGGTCACCCCTTCGGGCCGGTAGGAAGTATCGCGGGAGATGACGATATTGGTGCGCCCCGGAAGCGGCCGATCACCGAGGGAGTGAAAGGTCTTGCGCCCCATGATCACTGGCCGTCCAAGGGTGTGATCGCGGAACCAGCGCATGTCCGCAGGCAGATGCCACGGCATCGCGTTGTCCTGACCGATGACGTTGTTCTCCGCCATCGCCCAGATCAGGGCCACCGCTGTCATATCGTTTCTCGTCTTTGCATGGGTTCACTCCTCTAACGCTGTTCCGGCGGGCGGATCTGCTCGGTCCTCAGATTCACCTCCACCCGCCGGTTCCGGGCTCGCCCTTCGGAAGTATCGTTGCTGGCGATGGGGCGCGTGTCGCCATACCCCACGGCGCGCATCTGGACCGGGTCGATGCCCTGGCTCTCGAAGTAGCGCACCACCTCGGAGGCGCGGGTCGCCGACAGGTCCCAGTTGGACAGGAACCGATCGCTGCGGATCGGTACATTATCGGTATGCCCCTCGACGGAGATGTAACGGCCGGTGGCCTGGAGGATCGGGGTCAGGATCTCCAGCAGTTCCTGCCCGCCCTCCAGCAATCGGGCACCACCGCTGGGGAACATCAACTGGTCATCGAGCTCGACGGTGATGCGACCATCGGTGAAGGAGACGTCCACCTGCTCCAGCAGCCCTGCCTCACGAAGGTCCCGCAGGAATTCCCGCGCCTGTTCGATCTCGTCCTCGGAGGGCGTATTGTCCTCTTCCTCCACCGGCGCTTCCGGTGCATCGGGAGCCTCGGGGGTGTAATCGCCGACGATGGCCCCGGGTTTGTCGCCGACGAACTCGCCCACCGGCGGCGGCGTCGGTATGGCGTCTCGGTTCACGGCCCCTTCCATGGCCTCGGTGAAGTCCTGGTATCCGGTCGGGTCGAACTCCGCCAGGGCCAGAAGCATCACGAACAACGTCAGCATCAGGGTGATGACGTCCAGATAAGTCTGCATCCAGGCATTGTCGTCTTCGGAATTGTTGTTGCCCGTCGTCAGATTGGGGCCGTTGCGCCGACGGGGTTTTCGCGTTCCCTCTTCGGAAGGCGGCGGGAACTGCCCGGGCCCGCCGCTCTGCCGCTTCTCGCCACCGCCACCCTCGCCGATCATGTCGGCAAGAGAGCCACTGCCGGGGCGGTCCGCCATCAGCTTTCACCCTCTTTCCGCTCGGCGCTGGAGGCAGCCTGTTCACGAGCGTTCCTGAGCGCCTTCTGGATGTTCTCCTGACGCAGTTCGTCCTCGTACTGGGCGACGAAGCTCTCCAGGTACGCCTTGACGAAGGCCGGGCTGCGCTTCTGGGCGATGAGCGAGATCCCCTCCATCACCAGGTGCATCACCATGACCCGGTGCTCGGTTCGCCGCTCGAACTTGATGGCGATGGGCTTGAACAGGAGGTTGGCCATGAGGATCCCGTAGAAGGTGGTCAGCAGCGCCACCGCCATGCCCTGGCCGATGTAGGCGATGTCGCCGCCGCTCATCCCCTCGAGCATGTTCACCAGACCGATGAGGGTCCCGAGCATGCCGAACGCCGGGGCATACATCGCGAGGCTGCGGAACAGCGACGCCTCGGCGGTCTCCTTGGCCCGTAGCTGCTCGATGCGCCACTCCAGCAGTTCCTGCACGTCCTCCGGTGGCGCTCGGTCCACCAGCAACTGGATGCCGGTGCGCAGGAAGGGATTCTTGATCGTCTCCATCTCTTCCTCGGTGGCAAGGATGTCGCCACCGAACCAGAGTCGCGAAACTTCCACGATCTCTTCCATGTCGTCACGCGTGTAGAGCTTCTCGTTGCGCATGACGATGTAGAGGACGTGGAAGATCCGGACCACTTCCTTGAAGGGATAACTGATCAGCGCTGCCGCCAGTGTCCCGCCGATGACGATGGACAGCCCCGGCAGATTGATGAAGGCGGTGATGTCCTCGGCTGTCAGGTAGATTGCCGAACCCAGCAGCAGGAGGCCGCCAAGCATGCCGATCAGGGTGGTAAAATTCATGGGCCGTTCTCCAGCCGGTTGTCTCCAGCTTGTTCATTCGGGGAACAGCTCCCCGGCACTGTCATTATTTCCTTAACGCTAGCACGTCCTTTGCGACCGGACTACATTCCTCTCCCTCAGACCGCCACCGGCGCCCTGATGGCGGGATGGTGCAGGTAATCCACCAGTTCAATGTCCTCGTAGCGGAAGGCGAAGAGATCGTTCACTGCGGGGTTCAACCGCAGGCGGGGTTTCGGATAGGGAGTCCGCGCCAGCTGGGTCTCGGCCTGCTCGATGTGGTTCAGGTAGAGGTGGGCGTCGCCCAGGGTGTGGACGAACTCGCCCGGTTCCAGCCCCGTAACCTGCGCCACCATGTGGGTCAGCAAGGCGTAGGAGGCGATGTTGAACGGCACCCCGAGGAACAGGTCGCCGGAACGCTGGTAGAGCTGGCAGGAGAGCCGCCCGTCGGTGACGTAGAACTGGAACAGGGTGTGGCACGGCGGCAACGCCATGCGCTCCACCTCCGCCGGATTCCAGGCCGAGACGATGAGCCGCCGGGAGTCGGGATTGGTGCGGATCTGTTCGACCACATCCCGGATCTGGTCGATGGTGCCGCCGTCGGGTCGCGGCCACGAACGCCACTGGTGGCCATAGATCGGACCGAGATCGCCGTTCTCGTCGGCCCACTCGTCCCAGATGGTCACGCCGTTCTCGTGGAGGTAGGCGATGTTGGTATCGCCGGTCAGGAACCAGAGCAGTTCATGGAAGATGGAACGCGTATGGACCCGCTTGGTAGTCACCAGCGGGAAGCCTTCCGCCAGATCGAAGCGCATCTGCCGGCCGAAGACGCTGCGCGTACCGGTACCGGTGCGATCGTGCTTTTCGGTGCCGTGCTCGAGCACCTCGCGCAGCAGTTCCAGATAGGGCTGCATGGATTTTATCCCTCCTTGTTCCCCGGCACGCCCCCGCGCCGATAGGTCCAGACCAGAACGCCGATGCCCAGGACGATCATCGGCAGCGACAGCACCTGCCCCATGGTCAACCAGCCCCAGGCGAGGTAGCCCAGATGTGCGTCGGGCAGGCGGAAGAACTCGACAAAGAAACGGAAGCTCCCGTAGAGCAGAATGAAAAGCCCCGACACCGCAAGCGCCGGACGCGGCCGACTCGAGAACCACCAGATCACCGCGAACAGCACCACCCCCTCCAGGGCGAACTGGTAGAGCGGCGACGGGTGGCGCGGTTCCAGGTCCACCGCCGGGAAGACCATCGCCCACGGCACATCGGTGGTCCGTCCCCAGAGTTCCTGATTGATGAAGTTGCCCAGCCGGCCGGCGCCGAGGCCCACCGGCGTCAGCGGGGCGACGAAATCCATCACCTGATGGAAGTGGCGTCCGGTGCGCCGGGCATAGAGCCAGACCGCCACCACGGCGCCGACCAGCCCCCCGTGGAACGCCATGCCACCCTGCCACAGATAGACGATCTCGTGGGGCGCGGCCAGATAGGTGGCCGGGTCGTAGAAGAGCACATAACCGAGCCGGCCGCCGATAATGACGCCGACGGCACCGTAGAAGATGAGGTCGCCCAGCTCCTCCGGCCGCCAGCCGGAACCGGGGCGCGCGGCGCGTACGCGCCCCAGCCACCACGCCCCGAGAAAACCGATGAGATACATCAGCCCGTACCAGTGCACCTGTACCGGGCCGAGGGCGATGGCAACGGGGTCGAACTGCGGGTGCACCAGCATGGTTCTCTCCTTACTGCGTCGGCAGAACGCGGGCAAACAGTGCCTTGAGGTAGGCCGTTTCCGGGATGGCCGGATGAACGGGGTGATCGGCCCCCTGGTGCCCCTGACCGACGAGGGCCAGTTCACGGTCCAGATGGCGTGCCCGGCCGAGGATCAGTTCCTGCAATCGCGCCGCCTCCAGATGATGGGAGCAGGAGGCGGACATCAACAGCCCGTCGCGGCTCAGCAACTGCATCGCCAGCTGGTTGACCCGTCGATACCCGTTCAGGCCGCTCTCCATGTCCTTGCGCCGTTTGATGAACGCGGGCGGGTCCAGGATCACCACATCGAAGCGTTCGCGCTCCTCGCGCAGTGCCTTCATGGCGTCCACCGCGTCTCCCTCCAGCGCGGTGACCCGATCCTCGACCCCGGCCGCCTCCGCATTCGCGTGCAGATGGTCCAGCGCGGCGGCGGAACGGTCCACGGCGAAGACCTCCCGCGCCCCGCCGGCGGCGGCCGCCACGGCAAAGCCGCCCACATAGCTGTAGACATCGAGCACCCGCAGCCCGGCGACCCGTTCGGCCAGCCGCGCGCGGTTGTCGCGATGGTCGTAGAACCAGCCGGTCTTCTGTCCCTCCAGCAGCGGCGCGCGGAACGACAGACCGTTCTCCTCCACCGCCACCGTCTCCGGCGCCTCGCCGCCGCCCACCTGCTCGGTATAGCGCGTCAGCCCCTCCTGCTCGCGCACCTCGGCCTCGTTGCGAAAGACGATCCACGCGGGCCGGAGCTCCTTGTCCAGCGCTTCCACCAGCGCCTCCCGAGCCACCTCCATGCCGGCGGTGCCGATCTGCACCACCACCCCGTCGCCGTAGCGGTCGATCACCAGCCCCGGGAGGAAATCGCCCTCGCCGTGGACCAGCCGGTAGAAGGGGCGGTCATACAACCGCTCGCGCAGGGAGAGCGCCACCTTCAGCCGATGGATCAGCAGCGACCGATCGAGGGCGTGTTTCGGATCGCGACTCACCAGCCGCGCGCAGATCAGCGAGTGGGGATTCACGTACCCGCTGCCCAGCGGCTTGCCGTTGTGGGCCTCGACGATCACCGGCTGTCCCGGCGCGAAGTCCTGAAGCGGCGTGGCGGCGGTATCCACCTGATTGCTGAAGACCCAGAGATGGCCGCCACGCAGACGGCGCTCCTCCTTCTTCTTCAGACGCAGCGGGGCGGTGGTACTGTCCATCACACTCTCCAGGGGGAAATGCCTTTTCGACGCCGTAAGTTACAATGCCTTAAAAGGGGATTGTCCCCTTTTTATCTTCGAGGGGCCGCCAGGGGGAGGGGTCGCGTCCAGGGGAACGCCGTGAATACGTCCATGTAGGCTCGACGGCCGCATCCCTGCGGCCGGCGTCCCCTGGCCACGACCCCTCCCCCCGGCGGCTCACCTCCGCGGTACGTCTTGCGTCCTTCGTTCTATCACAGTCCCCTCCACCACCCTAACGACTCAACTCTCGCACGGCCATAAAACGAGGCGTGGTGGGGGTGGGTCCCGTTTTGCCGGCACCTTTCGTGGCGCACCGAGCAGCGCAGGGCACCCCGCAAGGGTGCGCCGCGCATGCCGGCAAAACGGGACCCACCCCCACCACGCCGGAACCCGGCACCGCAGGGTTGTGGATCCTAGCATGTCGTGACCAACAAGAGACGATGTGGATGCAACCACCCCCGACCATGATAGGATCGGGACAATGATTGAACACACACGCAACCCGAGGAGCCCCACACCATGGCCAAGAAGCTGATGGATTACGTTCAGGAAGCCCGCAGCCAGATCCAGGAGGTCAACGCCGACGATGTGGATCGGCTGCGTCAGGAGAAGCCGGACCTGCTGATCCTCGACGTGCGCGAGCCCTACGAGTACGAGGCCGGCCACCTGCGCGACGCGCTGGCAGTGCCGCGCGGCATCCTCGAGGCGGCGGCGGATCCCGACTACCGCAAGCCGAACCCCACGCTTTCCACCGCCTATGACCGGCCGGTGCTGGTCTACTGCGCCACCGGCGGCCGTAGTGCCATGGCCGTGAAGGTCCTCGACGAGATGGGTTTCAAGGAGACCTACAACCTCGCCGGCGGCTTCGAGAACTGGTCCGCCGACGACCGCGAAGTGGTCACGGACTAGCGATACCATGACCACTCGCCCGGTCGCCCGTGAGGTCCCGGCCTCGGGATTGCAGGAGGGGGCCGGGGTGCAGGTCTATCGCACCCTGGGAACACCCGCCTGCCGGAATCTGGATCCGTTCCTGATGCTGGATCGCTTCGAGAGCAGCGATCCGGCGGACTATCTGGCCGGTTTCCCGGACCACCCCCACCGCGGCTTCTGCACCTTCACCTACATGCTCGACGGGCGCATGCGCCACCACGACAGCATGGGCAACGAGGGCCTCCTCGGCCCCGGCGGAGCGCAGTGGATGAAGGCCGGTAGCGGTATCATCCATTCGGAGATGCCGGAGCAGGAGGCGGGGCTGATGCGCGGCTTCCAGCTCTGGATCAACCTGCCGGCAAGCGAGAAGATGACCCCTCCCGACTACCAGGACGTGGCGCCGGAATCGGTCCCGGAGGTGGTCCTGGAGGGCGGCCGGGTCCGGGTGCTCATCGGGCCGTTCACTGCGCCCGAAGGCGGCGAGGTCCGCGGACCGATCAGCGATCCCCACACCGACACCCGCTACCTGGACGTGGCCCTGGAGCCGAACGGTCGCTTCGCGCAGCCGCTTCCGGCGGGGCACAACGCCCTGATCTTCCTGTTCGAGGGCGCGGGCCGGATCGCCGACACACCCGTCGACGGCGACGGGCTGGTGGTGCTCGGCGACGGTGACACCGTGACCGTCGAGGCCGAGGGGAGCGGGGCACGCTTCATCCTCGTGGCCGGCCGCCCTCTGGGTGAGCCGGTGGTCCAGCACGGGCCCTTTGTGATGGATACCGAGGCCGGTATCCACGAGGCCTTCAACGATTTCCGACAGGGCCGGCTGGTTCGTGAAAAAGCCGCCCTGCACACGAACTGAGACGACACCGACCATGCTCACCACAGGACACCGGGGTGGCTGACGATCGTTCCAATCCGGACGGTCCCAGCCACTGGCAGGCCGAGGAGCTGCAGATCCTCCACGAGGCGGGGTGTCAAAACCCCGAGGAGCAGCTGCGCGCCACCAACCACTATCTGCGTCGGAATCTGGAGCGTTTCTTCGATGTGGTCGAGGCCGTGGGCGAATTCATCTGGGAGGCCGACGACGACCTCGTTCTGACCTTCACCACCCCCGCCATGGGCGAGATCCTCGGTCACGAACCGGACGAACTCCTCGGCCGCTCCCTGACCGATCTCATGGCTCCCGGCGACGGGGCGTCCCTGCACGAACTGATCACGGCGGCACGCGAAGGCGCTCCTTCGGGACGACGGATCGAGTGCACCCTGTTCGCTCGCGATGGCGACGAGCGGACCATCGCCCTGAGCCTTACCCCCATCCGCGACGACGACGGTGCCATCAAGGGGTACCGGGGCGCCGGCCGCGACATCACCCGGGAGAAGCGCGAGCACGAGGAACTGGAGGCCCACCGACACGAACTGAAGACCATGGTCGAGGAGCGCACCCGGGAACTGCGCCGCGCCGAGCACCACAATCGTCTGCTGCTCGACAGCATCGCCGAAGGGATCTACGGCATCGACGAGAGCGGCTGCTTCACCTTCGTCAACCCGGTGGGGGCCGAACTGCTCGGCTATGCGGTGGAGGATCTGCTGGGCCGCTCCAGCCACTCCCTCATCCACCACAGCCGGGCCGACAGCACGCCCCACGCGGAATCGGACTGTCCCATCGTCCGCGCCATTCAGGACGGCAAGGCATGTCAGGTCTCCGACGACGTCTTCTGGAAGGCCGACGGCTCGCCGCTACCGGTGGCCTACTACTGCGCCCCCATCCGCGACGAGGGGACCATCACCGGCGCGGTGGTCACCTTCCAGGACATCACCGAGCGCAAGGAGGCGCTCCAGGAACAGGGGCGGCTGCTCGAGGTGCTGGCCACCCAGGCCTACTACGACGAGCTCACCGGCCTGCCCAACCGCCGCATGCTGCTGGAACGCATGGACCGGGTCTTCGAACAGACCAAGCCCGGCCACGGCTTCGCCGGGATCCTGCTGCTCGACCTCGACCGCTTCCAGGAGATCAACGACAGTCTCGGCCACGCCGCCGGTGACTGGCTTCTGCAGCGGGTGGCCGGCCGCTTCCATACCCGATTGCCGGACAACGCCACCATGGCACGGCTTGGCGGCGACGAGTTCGCCATCCTGCTGGAGGATCTCACCGACCAGGCGCACGCCACCGAAATCGCCCAGGCCCTCATCGACGGCCTCAACGCCCCTCTCTCCCTGGGGGATCGGACGGTGCGCATCAGCCTCTCCATCGGCATCAGTTTCTTTCCCACCGACGGTAACGACGGCGAAACCCTGCTGCGCAACGCCGACACCGCCCTGCACCGGGCCAAACGCAACGGTCGCAGCCAGTACCAGGTCTACACTGCCGCTTTCACCCAGGCGGCCCACGACCATCTGAAGATGGAGACGGCGCTGCGCCATGCACTGGAAGAGGGGCACATCGAGCTGAACTACCAGCCCCTGCTAGAACTTTCCAGCGGCCGACTCGTCGGCGCCGAGGCGCTGGCGCGCTGGACCAGTGAAGAGATGGGCGGGCCGGTTCCGCCGGCGCGTTTCATTCCGATGGCGGAGGAGACCGGCCTCATCATTCCGCTGGGGGAATGGGTGCTGCGCCAGGCCATCCAGCGCGCCCGGGCATGGCGCGACGCCGACCACGCACCGGGCCGGATCAGCGTCAATCTGTCGCCCCTGCAGATGGAGAAGCCGGGGCTGGCACGCAGCATCGACGACCTCCTGCGCGAATACGCACTGCCGGGAGCCGCGCTGGAGCTGGAGGTCACCGAGAACGCCTTCCTGCGCGACGCCAGGCGAGCCAGCCGGGTCCTGGAAGAACTGCACGAGATCGGCATCGGTCTGGCGGTGGACGACTTCGGCACCGGCTACTCCTCGCTCTCCTATCTCAAGGGGCTGCCGGTGGACCGCCTGAAGATCGACCAGTCGTTCGTCCGCGACCTGCCCCACGACACCAACGACGTGGCGATCACCCGCGCGGTGATCGCCCTGGCCGACAGTCTCGGCCTGACCACGCTGGCCGAGGGCATCGAAACCACCGAACAGGAACAGTTCCTGCGCCGCAACGAGGTCAGCGAGGGCCAGGGTTTCCTCTACAGCTATCCGCTCTCCGTGGAGGAGTTCACCCGCCTTCTGGCGGACCCCGAGCGGCTCGCGCTGCCCGCGCCACCCATCGGCAACGAACGATGAGGACGGGCCGGGCCGACACCCCATCGACAACAGGCCGCGACTGACAGACCACCGTGCCCCGACTCCGCCACCGCCTCCGCACCTATCGGGACCGCCTCGCTCTTCAGCTGGCGGGGCGGGAGGCCATGGCCCAGCTGGCGGTCATGGGTCTGGTCACGGGGGTCCTCGCCGGCGGCATCGTGGTCCTCTTCCGACTGGTCGTGGAGATGAGCCAGGCCGCCTATCTGCCGGGGGGCGCGGCCGACGCCTTCGCCAGTCTGGATCCCTGGCTCCGACTGGTCGTCGCCACCCTGGGCGGGCTGCTGGTGGGATTGATCTTCCACCAGCTCGCGCCCCGAAATCGCCAGGTCGGCATCGTCCACGTCATCGAGCGGCTGGCCTACCACCAGGCCCACCTGCCCCTGCGCAACATGGTGCTCCAGTTCATCGGCGGTGCGCTCAGCCTCGCCAGCGGCCACTCGGTGGGTCGGGAGGGTCCCAGCGTCCATCTCGGCGCCGCAGCCGGCAGCCAGCTCGGCCTGGGCATCGGTCTGCCCAACAACAGCATCCGGACGCTGGTGGGATGCGGCTCCGCCGCCGCCATCGCCGCCTCGTTCAACACCCCCATCGCCGGCGTGATCTTCGCGATGGAGGTGATCCTGATGGAATACACCATCGCCGGGTTCATGCCGGTCATCCTCGCGGCCGTCGCCGGCGCCGTCGTCAGCCAGATGGTCTTCGGCGCCGACACCACCTTCAGCGTGCCGACGGTGGCGATGCACTCCCTGTGGGAGCTGCCCTGGCTGGTGGTCATCGGACTGGTCCTGGGGCTGGTGGCCGCCCTCTTCATCCACCTGGTCAACACCAGCTCGACCTGGCTACACAACCACCCCTTCTGGCTGCGCACCACGCTCGCCGGCGCCCTCACCGGTGTTCTTGCGCTGTTCATCCCCCAGGTCATGGGTTCCGGCTACGACACCGTGGATGCCATCCTGGTCGGAGACATCGGCCTCCAGCTCCTGCTCGGCATCGCCCTGCTGAAACTGCTGGCCTCCACCCTCGGCCTCGGCCTCGGGCTGCCCGGCGGCCTCATCGGTCCGACCCTGGTCATCGGGGCCGCCGTCGGTGGCGCCCTGGGGCTGATCGGGGCGGAACTGCACCCGGAACTGGCCTCGTCGCCGGGCTTCTACGCCATGATCGGCATGGGGGCGATGATGAGCGCCACCCTGCAGGCCCCGCTGGCGGGCCTCATGGCCCTGCTGGAACTGACCGGCAACCCCGGCATCATCCTCCCCGGCATGCTGACCATCGTGGTCGCGAACCTGCTGGCCCGGGAACTCTTCCACCAGGAGTCCATCTTCATGGCACTCCTCCACGGTCGCGGGCTCGATTACCGCAATGACGCCGTCGCCCAGGCGCAGCGCCGGATCGGCGTGGCCGCCCTGATGGAGAGGAATTTTCTGGAAAGCCCGCGCTTCGTGAGCCGCAGGGCGGCGCGCGATTTCCTCGACCTGGAGCCGCACTGGATCCTGATCCAGGGCGACGCGGCGGAGCACCCACCCCAGGCCCTGCTCCCCGCGGCGGATCTGCGGGCGGCCCTGGCCCGGGAAGAAGAGGAGAGCGGGGAGAAAAACGAGAACCCGGAGTCGGACGATCTCGACCTCATGGCCATCCCCGCCCAGCGCCGCGAACTCGCCCCCATCGGCCAGCAGGCGACGGCTCAGGAGGGCATCGAGGTGCTACGGTCGAGTCAGGCCGGGGCGCTCTACATCCTTCGCGCCGTCCCGGGCAAGAAGCGGCTGCCGGTCTACGGCGTCCTGACGCGCGAGCGCCTGGAACAGGATTACGGCCCGCTCTGATCAGGGGTTTCGGCGTCCTGTTCCGTGGCCGAGGCCAGCTCCATCTCGAAGGCGCTCAGCAGCATTTCCCAGATCTCGAACCACCCGTCGAGGTTGTCGCGACTGACCCCGTGCTCCAGTTCGACGTCCATCTCCAGAACGGGGTCGTCCTCGCCGTCCAGATAGGCCTTGCCGAAGCGCTTGTCGCGATTCCACCCCATGACGAAATCGGTCAGGTCCCGGTCGACGACCCAGGCCGCGACGAACCGGATACTGGTGCACTCCTCGCCGTCGGTGCAGCCGTGGAAGACCATCCGGTAGCGGGTCCCGTCGATGCGGCCGACGACCAGCGGGTCCCCCACCGAATCGGTCTCCAGGTTGGCCGAGCCGAAGCCGCGGGCGATGTTGTGGAGCTCCTCCGGCTGGGTCGCGTCGATCAGCTCCGCCGACTGGGCAGGCGCGATCCCGCAAAGGAAGACCACCAGGAACACTGCGGTACGGCACGGGGAAAACACCTTCATCGGCTCACCTCCGGGTTTGTGGACATCATGCAAGCGGGCTAGACCCGTTCGGGGGCATGGAGACGGGCCCGAACGGCCTCCTCCTGCTCCAGCTCCTCGATCGCGCCGACCAGATACTTCAGATCATCCTCCAGCTCCGGCAGTACGGCATCTTCGAGGGCCTGGGCCCGGCGCGCGGTATCATGGTATTCATCCAGCAGGCGCTGGAGGTTGGCCTCGATGATCCCGCGCTTGGCGGCCAGGCGGACCAGGTGAGCGAAGACCCGGGCGCACTCCCCGGCCTCCGGCGATGGGTCGACCCCGGGGGTGGGCTCGCCCGGAGAATAGTCGATCTCCCGCTCCTCCTGGAGCACCACCCCGAGGAATTTGGACTCGTGGATCTCCGCGACGCCGGCAGGCACCGCTGGAGGATAGACCTTCAGATCCTCGTAGCCGTGCCGGCCCATGGCGGCCTCCAGAGCCCGCCGCGCCTCCTCACCCAGCGACTCGCACTCCGCCATGACCGCGCGGTGGGGCTCCAGCTCCTCCAGGATGCGCGAGGCCAGCGAGAGGCGCTTCTCGTCGAGGAAGGAATAGCCGTCACGCATGACCTGATGTTCCTCGCGCAACGAGGCCAGCGCGGTCGGTGTCGGGCTGAGATCACGTCCTTCCATGGCCGTTCTCCCCCATGTTTTCACGGATCTGTTTTTCCGAGAGACGCGTCAGCTCGGCGCGCGGCAGTTCACTCAGCAGGTGCCAACCGACATCCATCGACTCGGCCAGGGTCCGGCGCTCCGGCTGGGCGACGAACTCGCGCTCGAAGCGCTCACCGAAGCGCAGATAGGCGCGGTCGGCCTCGGGCAGACCGTCCTCGCCGACCACGCTGGCCAGGACCCGGATCTGCTTCACCCGGGCGTAGGCGGCGTAGAGCTGACTCGCCAGATCCGGGTGGTCCGGGTGGGTGTAGCCCGCGCCGGTGCCGTCCTTCATCAGCCGCGACAGGCTGGGCAGCACCTTCACCGGCGGTTCCAGACCGGCGCGATCCAGCTCACGGTCGAAGACGATCTGCCCCTCGGTAATGTACCCGGTCAGGTCCGGGATCGGGTGGGTAATGTCGTCGGCCGGCATGGTGAGGATGGGCAACTGCGTCAGGGATCCGGCCCCGCCCCGCAGAGCACCCGCCCGCTCGTACAGGCCCGCCAGATCGGAATACATGTAACCAGGGTACGCCTTGCGGGCCGGAACCTCACCGTGGCTCGCCGACACCTCGCGCAACGCCTCGCAGTAGTTGGTCATGTCGGTCATCACCACCAGCACGTGCCAGCCCGCCTCGAAGGCCAGGTACTCGGCCGCCGTCAACGCGAAGCGCGGGGTCAGAAGCCGCTGGGTGCTCGAATCAGAAGCCTGGTTGAGAAACATCACGGTGCGTTCCCGGGCCCCGCTCTCCTCCATGGCACGCCGGAACTGATCCGCCGTATGGCTGGGAATGCCGATGCCGGCGAAGACCACGGCGAAGGGCTCGTCCTTCTGCAGGCGCGCACCCTGGGCGATCCGGATGGCCAGCCGATCGTGCGGCAGGCCACCGCCGGAGAACAGAGGCAGTTTCTGGCCACGCACCAGGCTGTTGAGCAGGTCGATGGTCGAGATCCCGGTCTCGATGAAGTCACGGGGCACATCGCGCGCCGCCGGATTGAGTGGGCGACCGCTCACCGGCATGCGCTTCTCGGCGGCAATGGGCGGACCCTCGTCCAGGGGATGACCCATGCCGTCGAAGACCCGCCCCAGCATCTCGGTGCCGACGCCGAAATCCACCGGCTCGCCGAGGAAACGCACCCGCGTGTGGCCCAGATCGAGTCCTTCCGTGGATTCCAGGATCTCCACGGTCATCACCGTCTCGTCCAGCGCCACGATGCGACCGATCCGGGGCCGCCCATCACTCCCGAAGACACTCACAGACTCGTTGAGACCGGCCTCCACATTGCGCTTGAGGAACAGCAGCGGCCCATCGATGCGGTCGATGGTTCCCTCGGCATAGCGCTCAATTCGCATGGGTCTCACCCTTCGTGGTGTCTCCGCCCTCGCCCTCTCGGAGGCCGGCGAAGAGCTCGTCGATCTCACCGATCACGCCCTTCAGTTCCGTCAGGGCCGACTCCCCGTATTCCTCTCCAAGTCGCCGCAGACGGTAAGTAATGGCGAGTCCCGCGATGCTCTCCACGGTCACCCCCTCGGCAACCGCCGCCATGGCGTGGTCAATGAAATGGATCAGTACCCGCAACATGGCGATCTGCCGCTCCGGTGAACAGAAGCCATCCACGGGCGACAGGGCCGACTGGCGCAGGTACCCCTCGTTGACAAGCTCCGCCGACAGCAGGGTGATCCGCTGCTCCGGCGGCAACGAGTCCTTGCCGACGATCCGGGCCATGCGCTCGAGCCGCGCCTGCTCGTCCAGCAGGGTCAACAACCGACGGCGCTGTGCGAGCCATTCGCTGTTCCCCTGCCGCGCCCACCAGTCGGACAGTTCCACCGCGTCCTCCGAATAGGAGGTCAGCGGATGGATGGCCGGATAGAAACGCGACTGGGCGCGGCCCCGATCCAGCGCCCAGAAACAGCGGGTATAGCGTTTGGTGTGCAGGGTCACCGGCTCGGAGAAATCGGCCGACGGTGGACTGACCGCGCCGATGAGGGTCAGCGAACCGCGCTCGCCGCCAAGGGTGCGCACCGGCGCCGCCCGCTCGTAGAACTCCGCCAGTCGGCTGGACAGATAGGCGGGATAGCCACCCTCGCTGGGAAGTTCGCCGAGCCGCCCGGAGACTTCGCGCAGCGCCTCGGCCCAGCGCGAAGTCGAATCGGCCATCATGGCCACATCCATCCCCATGTCGCGGAAGTACTCCGCCACCGTCACGCCGGTGTAGATGCTGGCCTCGCGAGCGGCTACCGGCATGTTGGAGGTGTTGGCAATGATCACCGTCCGCTCCATCAGCGGCCGGCCGTGGCGCGGGTCCTCCAGATCGGGGAATTCTTCCAGTACGCCGGCCATCTCGTTCCCGCGCTCGCCACAGCCGACATAGACAATCACATCGGCATCGCAGAATTTCGCCAGGCTCTCCTGCAGGATGGTCTTGCCGGTGCCGAAGCCGCCCGGCAGCGCCGCTTTGCCGCCGCGTTCAACCGGGAAAAAGCTGTCGATGATGCGCTGCCCCGTGATCATCGGCGCATCGGCCACCTCGCGCCGGGCCACGGGACGGGGCCGACGCACCGACCAGAGATGGCTCATCGCCACGTCCTGATCACCGGCCTCCGTCGTCAGCCGCAGAACGGGCTCACTGTCGCTGTATTCGCCGCCCTCGGCCACCCAGGCCACGCGACCACCCATCTCCGGCGGCACCAGACAGGCCTGTTCCCGTGCAGATGCCCTTCGTACCCGACCAAAGACGCCCCCGCCAGCCACTTCGTCGCCAATGGCCACGGCGGGCTCGAACGGAAAGCGGCGCTCCTCTCCCTCACGCGCGCCCGGGAGCACCCAGGGACCATCGCTCGCCTTCAGGGGGCGCAGCAATCCATCGAAGATCCCGCCGAGGATCCCGGGACCGAGGCGGATTGCCAGCGGCATCCCCGTCCCTTGGATGGCGGCACCCGGCCGCAACCCCGAGGTCTCCTCGTAGACCTGAACGACGATCTCGCCCCGGGCGAGCCGGATCACCTCCCCCAGCAGGGCATCCGGCCCGACATGGACCGCCTCGCGAACATTGAAAGGCCCCTGGGTCCGAGCCTTCAGCACGGGCCCGCCGATCCAGCTCAGTTCCGCGTGACTCATTCGTCGACCCCGATCATGCCCTTTTCAAGATGGTGCAGGAAGCGCGCTTCAAGCCGGCTGCGGCCGGCCAGCAGGCCATGCTCGACGGGACCCACGCCGGCGTCGAGGCACAACCCCGCAGCACAGATCCGCAACCCGGCCTGCAAAGACTCATCCGCCGACAGGGCAGGCGCCTCGCCGACCCTCTCCTCAATGGTGTTGACCAGCTGCGAGCGTTCATCGGCGGACCAGTCCGGTGGATAGGCCACCCGCCAGGTTCCGGCGGGGAGTTCGGCAACGGCCTGTTGCAACAGTGCATCCACCCAGATGCGCCGTCTCTCCGGATCTTCCCAGCGCCGCCGCAATACCGCGATGAACCGATCCCAGCCCTCCGCCAGTGACTCCGTGGCCAGTTGCTGTCGCCGTTCCCGGCGACGCGACTGCTCCCGGGCCTGTTTCACCAGTTCCTCGTGACGCCGCTCCCGGCGCAGCTCCTCGACCACCTGGTGCAACCGCTCCCGATTCTCGGCATAGGCTGCACGCACGATCTCATCGGCACGCCGCCGCGCGGCCTCCTCGAGTTCTGCGCAGCGCGATTCCTGACTCGAACGCACTCGTTCGAGCAGGGCCGTCGCCTGGGTCTCCAGGATCCCGCCGGTCATCTCCGTGCTCACAGTTCGACTCCCAGTTCCCGTTTCAAACGCCTTCTCAGGTCACGCACCGGCACATGCCCCCGTACGTCGGGCATGATCACCACCAGCGGATCCCCCGATGACACCGCACGCCGCACCTCCGCGTCCGGCAGCGCGCGTGCGGCATCGACACCGAGCAGCAGCAAATCGGTGTTTGCCAGCAGCTCCCGGAAAGTCTCCAGCAGCTCTTCCGGATCGGGCGCGCGCGCATCCACGCCCGCCAGCCGGAAACCGGCCGCACTGACCGCGTCCCCCAGATAGGCCGGGGGACGCGCCTCCAGATCCCGACGCCCGGCCATCGCCATGCCCGTTCTAGCCGAGCTGGTTGAGGATCAGGATGGAGATGATGAGACCGTAGATGGCGATCCCCTCGGCCAGGCCCACGAAGATCAAAAGGCGACCGAAGAGATCGGGGTTCTCGGCAGCGGCGCCCACTGCCGCCGACCCCACCGAGGCCACGGCGTATCCCCCGGCCAGGGCGGACAACCCGGTGGCCAACGCCGCGGCGATATAGCCCCACTGCTTGACCTCCGGCGCGACCTCGCGCCCCTCCGTGGCGGCGGCCAGCACCTCCGTTCCCATCAGGGCCAGTGCAAGGCCACCGGCCCCCACCAGCAGGGTCATCACCACCAGGCCGATACCGCGTCGATGGGTTTGCGTCATGGACTGCCTCCCGTTGTCGTAGTGTCACTGCCCTGCCGTTGCGCCGACAGTGGCCGAAATGGACGCCCTTCGCCACGCAGGAAGCGGACGAAGAACTCGAACAAAACCAGTCGGGTGATCTGGATGGAGACGATCAATCCTTCCAGCGCCATGATAACGCCGTTGCCGATGATGAGAATAATCACCGCGACCACGATGTTGCCACCGGCCTCGGCCAGCGCCTCGACGGCCAGGGCCAGCCCGCCGTGGGCCAGCGCGAAGGCGCCGACGCGGGCGAAGGAGAGCGTGTTGACCACCAGCTGGAAGCCGCTCTCCACCAGCCCCCCCAGATCGGAAAACAGCGCGGCCACGGGCGATCCCTCTCGCCGGTACAGCCCGCCCAGCAGATACCACCCCACGCCCAGCCCGGCGGCGGCGTACCCCAGCGGATGCACCAGCACGCCGCCCAGCAGCCCCAGATAGGCCACGAGCACCCCGGCCTCCTGACGCCACCACGCCATGATCCGGCCGCCCCAGAAGGCCTCCACACCGTTGAGCAGCAGGCCGAGCAGCAGGATCACCACACCGCCCAGCAGCGGCACCAGCAGGATGATCAGTGGTTCTTCCATGGGTCGCAGCCAGAGCGCGGGAAGGATCTCCAGCGAGAAGATGGTGCCGTAGAGGAAACCGAAGAGACTCGACATCACGCCGGCCGGCACCAGGATCCCGGCCATTGGATAGCGGCGGCGTAACCAGAGACCGATCCCGGCAAAGATCAGACCGTGGCCGACATCGCCGAACATGAACCCGAACATCAACGGCACGATAACGGCCAGTAACCGACTGGGATCGGCCTCGTTACGATCGGGGGTCCCCAGCAAACGGGCGAAGAGTTCGAAGGGGCGCGCCCAGATCGGGTTGTGGAAGACCATCGGCGGCCGCACTCCGGGCGGCGGTTCGGTGACCCGAACCAGGCCCTGAACACCGCAATCGTCCAGTTGTTCCTGCAGGCCGTCGGCGTCCTCGCTGGTCCAGCCAGTGAGCCAGGCGAACTCCTCGGAGACGGCCACGGAACGGACCTCACGAATGAACCAGAGCAGTCGTTCGATCTCGCCCAGGGCGCCCCGCAGACCGTGTTCGGTGGCCATGCGCCCCAACTGCCGTTGCAGCCGTTCGGCCTCATCCGCCAGCTGCCGACGTCGTGCGGCCACATTCTCCCGTGCCCGCGCCGGTGTATCCCCCAGCTCGGCGGGCAGGCTCAGCCGCCGCCCGCGATGCTGGCGCACGTCGCGTTCCAGATCGGCCACCTCGTCCACGGGACCGATGGCCACCAGATGGGTCGCGTCACCCGTGACCAGGCGCGTGATCACGCCGGGCGGCAGGTCGAGTTCCGCCCACGATCGGTCGCTCTCCAAACGAAACACCGCGCCCGCCACGGTGGGACCATCCAGAAGCAGAGAGGGCGGCGGCAGCTCGGCGTCACCGAGCGCGCTGAAGAAATCGGCCACCCGGGCGAGCTCGGCCTCCTCCCCGTGGATGGCCTCCAGCCGCTCGACCAGCGGCCGGGCCACCTCACACCACGACTCGACCCGCCCCAGCGACTCGGTAAAGACCTTCTCCGGAACCCCGGACCTTTCATCCGGCTGCCACTCCGCTTCCGGCGGCCAGTATTTGCCGAAGCGCGCCTTGAGCTCCTGGTAGTCGGCCAGGCCCTTTTCCAATCCCTCGACGGCGGGCTGATGGGATTCGCTGGACCGCGTCTCCAGTTCGACCGCGCCGGTGTGAGCCATGCAGTCCACTGCGCGCGGCAGTTCCTCGCGCACGGTCAGCAGCTCGAACCAGTGGGCCTCCCGGGTGCGTAGACTCATGCCGCCTGCTCCGAAAAGAGAGCGCGGCGCACCAGCAGACCACGCAGGCGCTGCAGATGGCGGGCCACCAGACCCAGATGGACGAAGCCGAGCGCGGGGGTCAGGAGGGTTCGACGGCAGGCCTTGCGCAGCCGCCGAATGGCTACGGGATCGGCTTCGGCCCGGGACTGGACAAGCTGGTCACTGGCCCAGACCAGTGCGCCCCGCTCCGGCCACAACCCCTGCCAGTGCTCGAACCAGGCCCGCTCCGGCTCGTCAGGGTGGGCGGCCAGCGGCGCCAGCGCCGTCCCCACCAGGGCCTCCCGGCGCTGCTCCCGACCCGGGACCACGGCCAGCGTGGCGAGGACGGGATCGGACAGGGTCCACTCCGGTGGCGTTCCGCCCCGGAGCAGATGGTCCAGCGCAGGCAGGCGCGGAATATGGTCGGCCCATTCCGCAGCCTCCCGCCATCGGGCCGGCAGCCAGTGAGCCACCTCGTCCACATGGTTCCGCCAGCGCGTCCGCAACGGCCGTTCGATACCGGCCACGCCGCGCTGCAGATTGAGGCCGGCGACCCACGGTTTCAACGCACCGGTACGAGCGGTCTCCAGCACGGCGTCGGCGTTGCCGATGGCCTCCAGCACGCGCCACTCCGACTCGGAGGGCAGGGTCCGCCAGCGCCCCTGAACCCGCGCCGAGAGATAGGCCAGTTGCGGTTCGTTCATGGTGATGCGTCGCCCAGCAATTCGTCGGCCAGTGCCTCCGCTGCGGCCTCGAGAGCAGTGCGATCGTATGCCGGCACCGCCGACTCCGACGTCGACTCCTCGCCCGCGGACACCCCATCCCTTTCCGTGCGCAGCCGCTGGATCCGGGTTTCGGTGCGCTCGGCGATCCGGCGCGCCTTCTCCCGGGCCTCCGCCTCGTGGTTCGCGGCCCACTGTTCGCATTCGGCCACGGTCTGCTCGGCGTGCTGTTCGGCTTCCAGGATCCGGCGGATGGCCGCATCCGGGTTATTCGAGTCCGTCACCGTCCGTCACCCTTGCTTGCATTTTTCCCCAATCATGAACCTTTTACCGGCAGTTCGACAATGACACCGAGGCCACCCATCTCGCTTGTCTCGAGGGTCAGCGTGCCGCCGAGGCTTTCCGCGATCTGGCGCGCCAGCGGTAGACCGATGCCGGTCCCCTCGCCGTCGTGACGCAACCGTTCGAAAATGCGCAGGGCCCGTTCGCGCAATTCCGGAGGGATCCCGGGACCATTATCACCGATGCGGTAGCGGATGCACCCGTCCTCCCGCTCGCCGTCGATGCGGATGATCGGCGCTTTCGCTTCGTCGCGGTGCGCCACGGCATTACCGATGAGGGTCCGGAAAAGCTGTCGCAGCCGTTCCCGATCCATGTACACCGCGGGCAGGTCCTCCGCTACTTCGACACGGCCCCCGGCGGCGTCGATCCGGGTACGGAGTTCGGCCAGCACGACATCGATCATCCGGTTCACATCCTGCCACTCGTTGCTCCCCTGTGGATTGTTGATCGCCAGGTAGCGCTGGATGTCCGTCACCAGATCGCGCTGGCGACGGGCACTGCGATCGATGGCGTCCAGATCGAAGACGATCGCCTCACGATGGCAGTCGGAGGGCAGATCCTCCCGCAACTTGCCGGCATAGCTCACCAACCGCCGTGCCGGTTCTACCAGATGGTGGGCGGCGATCTCGGCAAAGCGCTGCAGGTCGGCCTTCGCGCGGGCCAGTTCCTGGGCATGCTGGCGTACCGCCCGCTCCGCCTGATGGCGGCGACGAATCACATAGAACAGGTAGGAAATGATACCGAGAAGCACCGCAACGACCACCACCAGTCCCTGATTGATGGCGCGTTGCAACCGTTCTCCCTCCGCCAGCTGGGCATCCACCTGCCGCTCGAGCTGCTCCTGGTAGTGGAGCAGATCGCCCTCGTCGGTGGCGACCGGGGTTGCATCGCGGATCAAGGACAACAGCAGGGTACGCCCCTCGACGCGATAGGGGTGGGAGACCACCTCGACCTTGCGCAACTCGCCGCTGGCCAGACGGTGGCGGAAGATGAAGTAGTGGCGTTCCGCCTCCTCGGCGCGCTCACGCTCCTTGGCCACCTGCTCGGGTGTGAAGGTGTTCAGGTCGTCGATGGAGAGCTGTTGCAGCTCCTCCCGACTGTAGCCGTAAAAGCGGGCTGCCGCCGGATTGGCCCGAACGATGGCGCCCGATTCGGGATCGATGAGCAGCATCGCCACCCCGTGTTCCTCGAAGACGGCGTCCGCGCTCAGCCGGGCCGTGGGGTCCAAGGGGTCCCCGATGGCTCGCTCCACGTTCTCCGCAGTCGGCTGCGCCGCCCACGCTTGTCCGGCGAAGAACAGACTCATCAACAGCGCGACGCGTACGCGTCGTCCGCAATGGGGAAGAGATGGCGAACCTGGCCGACAAGGGTAGAATGGCATGGGCGGAGTATGGAACAAAACGCCTGGCCGGTACCACCACCGCCGACATGGATTGAACCGTTTTTACAAGGAGAAGGGCTTTGCTCAAGACCGTGCCCACCAGTGAACTCGAGCCGGGGATGTTCATTCACGACCTCAACTGCTCGTGGCTGAAACACCCCTTCGTCCGCAGCCAGTTCCTGATCCGCCGCCCCGAAGAGATCGAGCGCATTCGCGAGCTCGACATCGATCAGGTCACCATCGACACCGAGCGCGCGGAAGCCATCACCGCCAAGGAGGACCGCGTGGAGGCCCAGCGCCAGGAGACCGCCCGTCTCCAGGCGGAACTGGACGCCTACCCGACCCACAATGAGATTGACGAGCGGCATCGTCACACCGCACTGGAACAGGAGATGCGCTCCGCGCACCGGATCCAGGACGAGGCCAACGATGTCATCGAGTCGGTGTTGCACGACGCTCGCATGGGACGACAGATCGAACTCGACCAACTGGAGCCGGTAACAGGCCGTCTCATCGATTCGGTGATCCGCAACCAGAACGCCCTGCTGAGCCTCAATCGCATCCGCAGCGTCGACCGTTACACCTTCGAACACTCCATCGCCGTCAGTGTCCTGCTGGTGGCCTACGCCCACGCGCGCGGGATGGAACCGCAGATCATCCGCCAGCTCGGCATGGGCGGTCTGCTCCACGACATCGGCAAGACGCGGATCCCGGAAGAGATCCTGACCAAGCCGGGCAAACTCACCCCGGAGGAATTCACCGTCATCCAGGGCCATGTGAACCACGGTGTGGACATCGTCCGCGAGCTGCCGGACATCCCGCAGGCGACACTGGACGTGGTCGCCCAGCACCACGAACGGTACGACGGCACCGGCTACCCGAACGGCCTCAAGGGCGACGAGATCAGCCTCTACGGCCAGATGGCCTCGGTGGTGGACGTCTACGACGCCATCACCGCCGATCGCTGCTACCACCGGGGCGAACACCCGACTCTGGTGCTGCGCAAACTGCTGGAATGGAGCAAGACCCACTTTCGCGAGGAGGTGGTCCATCGCTTCATCCAGTGCGTCGGGATCTACCCGGCCGGAACCCTGGTGCGCATGGAGAGCGGGCGGCTGGCCATCGTCCTCGATCCCGGCGAGAAAATCCTCTACCCGAAGGTAAAGATCTTCTACAACACCCACACCGAAAGCCTCATCAAGCCGGTGATCATCGACCTGGCCCATCCCGGCTTCCACGACGACCACATCGCCAGCTACGAGGACCCCGGCAAGTGGGACTTCCCCATCGACCGGCTGCTGGAGTAACCGGGTTCAATCGCGCGGGCCTGGCGCTCCTCCAACGCGGATTGAAACTTTGAAGTACTTCACGACCAAAGCGTTAAACCACACCTCTGCCAAGGGAATTGTCAAACGATTGTTGACGACTTGTTAACGATTCCATTCCAAAGTTCACACATCGGCTGTAGGGTTGCGAAACCGGTTCCGGTAACACAGAAAAAGGAGTTCACTCATGACGGAACAGAACCCCTCGACCTACTGCATCGCCCTCCAGCCCATCTGCGACGGCGAGATGCGTCACCGGGCCGACGAGCTGCTCTATCGCGGGGACGTGACCGCCCGCGAGGCGCGTTTCGGCAGCGACGTCACAGCCACCGCCCGGGTCTGCAACACCGCCTTCTACGAGATGGGCCTCGAGGCCCTGGCCGGCGACCGCAAGCTCTTCTTCAACGCCCCCCGCGAGTGGATCCTGAAGCCGGACCTGCTGCCGCCGGAGACGAAGAGTGTCGTGGTGGAGGTACTGGAGAGCGTCGATGGCGATCCGCAGGTCATCGAGGCCCTGCAGGCGATCCGCGATCGCGGCTACACCATCGCACTGGACGATTTCGAGCTCACCGACCGCACCCGCCCCCTCCTGGACGTGGCCCACATCATCAAGGTCGATCTGCTGAACGGGATCAACGAGGACCACCTGGACGTCTACCGGGACAAGGGCATCCAGCTGCTGGCGGAAAAGGTCGAGGACCTGGAGACCTTCAACCACTGCCGGGACAAACTGGGCTTTACCCTGTTCCAGGGCTTCTTCTATTCCCGGCCGGAGGTGATGGCCGAGACCAGCCGCAAGCGCAGCGGCAACAAGTCGGCCCAGATCCGGCTGCTGACCGCGCTGCAGACCCCCGAGCCGGATTTCGAGGAACTCGAGAAGCTGCTCGCGCTGGATCCGAATCTCTGCATCCAGCTGCTGCGTGTGAGCAATTCCGCCGCCTTCCGCCGCAACAGCGAGATCACCAGTCTGAATCAGGCAATGAACCTGCTGGGTGTGGAGCGGCTGCGCAGCATGGTGGTGACCCTGCTGCTGGCCAACAACGGCCCGGCCAGCCGGATGCTGCTGCCCCAGGCACTGACGCGGGCCGCCATGTGCCGGGAACTGGCGTCGATCGCAAACAATGTCGACCCGCACTCGGCCTTCACCGTCGGCCTGTTCTCGATGCTGGACCGCTTCCTGGGGATGCCGCTCGAGGCCCTGCTGGAGTCGGTGCCGCTGGACCCGGAGATCAAGGTGGCGGTGCTCGAACTGCAGGGCAGTCTGGGCACGATCCTGAAGCTCGCCAGGGCCCACGAGAAAGGGAAGATCCAGTCCATCCCCAGACCGATGGTCGAGAAGCTGAACCAGTGCTACCTGCGCGGGCGGCGCTGGACCACGTCGATGATGCGTGAGGCCGCCGCTTGATGGGAACCTGTGGAATGGAGATCCCCCTTCCGCGCTATTAACGAAAACGGGGGAAAGTGATAACAGTGGTGAGGCTATTATCACGAGCAAGGACAACCATGCACTGCGGTGAAGTGCTCAACGAAGGCGCGGAGCCGCTGTAAGCCCACAATGGGATCAACCCCCGCCCTCATGTCATGATATGGCCCGGTTCATGAAACACGGGCACCAGGCCGATGATGGAAACAGGTCGACAGGCGGTCAACGAGGTTCTTCGGGTACTCGAGGCGACACCCGAGGGCGGTGAACGGGTACGGCGAGCACGGGACGAGGCGCTTCGCCTGCTCACGGTCCCGGGGACGGCCGAGGCGCTGGTCGATGTGATCGGCGCCCTGGAGGACCGGGAGGCGACACCCGGTTCGACGCCCGCCACCCTGCTGCTCGACTTCATCGTTGACGAAGCGGCGCGCGCCCGGGATGACCGGTCCGCCGGCGCCTCCTTTCTGGATCACCTGGAGCGGGCCATCGCCGCGCCCGAGGTATCCATCACGCTACCGGGACTCCAGGCCCTGGCCGCCGCCCATATCCGGCGCCGCCTGCCGTTGCCCGAGGCCCTGAAGGAGCGCCGCGAGGCCCTTTTTCCCTTCGAACCCACCGATGACCAGGTCCGCGAAGAAGTCGCGGGGCTGCGGGCCCATCTGGCGAAATTCCCGGAAGCCCGCACCGGCGCGCCCGATCCCTTTGCCGATCTCTTTCTCGAACACCTGAGCGTCCTGCCCGAGTCCCACCAGCGGGCCCTGATCCGCGAGCTGATCGCCAACGCGGACGACCCCGTCTGGCTCCGCATCGCGCTCTGTTGGTTGCTGGCGATCGCCCCCGAGGTCCGCGAGCCGACCGTCCACGCACTGGTGGACCGGTCGCGCGATCGAGGGCTGCCGGCCGACGTGGCCACCCGCCTGCCGCTGCTGCGCCACTGGCTGCCGGACCCCGACCAGCGCGAGGCGCTGGACGAGGTGATTCAGTCCGCGATGCGCCGAGGCGACCTGGCGGGCGCGATGGAAACAGCACCACGGCTGGCGATCCACGACCGGTTCGCCTCGCTGCCGGACGGGGCCGGAGCGCACTATCTGGCCTTCACGGCCGCCGATGAACAGGGCGCCTGGACGGTGGGAATGATCCTGTTGAAGGCCGGTCGCGGGGTCCGGGACGCCTTCATGCGCGAGGGTCTGGAGACGGGCTCCATGCGCGCCCTCCTGGATGAGATGGCCACGGGGTCCGACCTGTTCCCGGTCACCGCCGCCACGGCCGACACCCTGCTGAGCGGCGCCCTGGCCGAGAATCGGGCCAACGGCGAACCCCCGTCCCCCGCCCTGCTCTCCGCAACCAGCCTCTTCGACCTGGACGAGCCGCGCCCGCAGCCCATGGAAGCCGAGCAGTGGCTCGAGCTTCTGGACCCGAACGACCAGCTCCCGAACATGACGCCCCAGCGCTACGGCCGTCTGGTCAACCGCAGTGCCGACTGGCCGGAACCGTACCCGGTGACCGAAAGCTGGTTCGCGCGGGACCTCGAACTGTTCCAGCGGCTGGAGGAGAATCTCCGCCCCCGCGCCACCGACCGGGTGATCCGCGAGCACTTCGAGGCCCACCGCGCCGACTGGGCCGAATTCTGCTTTCGGGCGGCCCTGGTCCTGGCGGACACCCCGGGAAACGACAACGCCCTGACCTTTCTCGCCACCGCCCACGCCCTGCTGAACGGGCGGGAGCTGAAACGGATCCCCGTCATGCGCGAGGCAATGGACCGCACGCTCGACGAATTCCTGGAGAGCCCTGTTGCCGAGCCGGACGCGACGCCGGATGCAGCGCCCACGGCGGAGCCGGAAGCGCCAGCCGCCCCGCCCGGATTCGACCCGATCGGCTCCACGCTGACGGCGGAGCAGGAACAACTGCTGCGCGCGCTGTTCGAGGCGGAGAGTCCGAACACCCCCTGGGATGCCGGCTACCTCGGGCTCCACGGCTACCTGTATGCCATGACCCTCTACCCGGAGCCGCCCCTACCCTCCGAATGGCTGCCACCCCTGCTGGAGGGCGCGGGCACGGACCAGCGGGACTTCGCCAGTGCCGAATCCCTCCTGCAGGCGCTGTTCACCCTCTACAACACCATCAACGGACAGGTCCGGGCCGGGACGTACGCACGCCCGCCGGAATGCCCCCTCGACCCCGACCCTATGGCGAACTTCTGGCCGCACGCCCCGGTGGGCGACTGGGCGCGCGGCTTTCGCCTGGCGCAGACCCATTTCCGCCGGCTGGACGAGGCATACGTCGAGTGGCTCGACGCACCGGAACTCGAAGAGATCCTGGGCCGCGCCATCATGGCCGCCGAGATCTTCGGCCTCCCCGAACGCGTCCGGGAGATGGTCGAGGATCCGGAGGCCGAGGAAGGGCTTTCCGTGGAGAAGCTGGCCGGGATGGCCCACGAACTCTTCGACGACAGCCTGGCCAGCCTGACCCGGACGGGTTCCGCCACGCGCGAGGCCGTGGCGGAAGAGTTCGCGGAACAGGAAGAAGCCGGCCCGCCTCCCGCCGAACCGGTGCGCGTCACGAAGATCGGGCGCAACGAACCATGCCCCTGCGGCAGCGGCAGGAAATACAAGCGCTGCTGCCTGAAGCGGTAGCCCGTTGGCCGGTACAGGAGCTATTCCCCCTTACCGTCTCATCTCACTCTGACAACCGTGAAACGTGGGCGCGCGCGCCCATGTGTCGATTCCACTGCTGGATGTTGAATACCAGACAATCTTCGGCGATTGAGCGGCACCATTCACCAGCCCCGTGCCCTCGCACCGGTAACTGTCTCCTCAATCCATCCGAGCGGGTCTGCAACAAGGGTGCTTCAAGGGTATCCACCGCGATCAGCACCAGATAGAGAACGGGCTTCCGAACTCGTCCAGCCGCCCACTCGTACAGAAAGGAGTCGCGATACTTGTACTTGAGGTCTTTATCCAGTGCCCCCCCGCAGAATCTTTCCATAAACTCCAGGCGATTCTCTTCCTCGGCCTCCGGATGCTGGGGATCCTTGAACTCCACAAACCAGTATCGTTCTTGCCACTCGATGATGAAGTCCACGGACTTCATGCAGTGGCTCAATGGGTGGTTCTGTTGGTCATCGGCCTTCCATGCCCCGATCGCTCCCTCGACTTCCAGATGGAGATCGCGCTCGACGAGCGAAACCATCACAGCTTCCCTCCGAGACTACGACGTACATCCCGGTCGTAGATGTCACCAAAGGCTTCCGCGATGGCGTTGGGATGGATCGCCCCGTAGCTATCCGAAGTGTGGCACACGATATCTCCACCACTCTCATCATCCGCATAAAGGCTGTGAAACGCCACGTTATCACTCTTTTCCCGGCGCAATTCCAGTTCCTTGAGAACCACGTAATCGTGTGTGGCCAGGAAGACCTGCACCCCGTTGCGCTGGAGTTCCAGCAAAATATCCATGAGGACACCGAACAGGCGGGGATTGAGGTTGGTCTCCGGCTCATCCCAGAACAGGACGGAACCACTGGTCAGGGTGCCGTTCTGGATCAGAATCCACAGCAGCGCGAGTTTGCGCATGCCTTCGGCCAGCAGCGAAAATTCCAGGTTTCCCTTGGGGCTGCGGAGGAAGAACTCCTCGTCCTTAACCTCCACCTTGCCGGCCATTACCTCCCGAAGAATCTCCAGAAGCCGCTGGCGCGCCTTGTCCCGGGGGCCGGTCTTGATCGGCAGGTAAGCGCGATCGAGGAGATCGGCATACACCTCTTCATAGTGGATCTCCCGCTGGCTGTACAGCGCCCGAAATCCCGGTGCGTTGGAAAGCATTTCCTTGACGGGGATATAGACACTTTCAACCGGTTCGCCAGTCCACTTGGCCATGCCAACAACTCTGGTCGAATCCGCTCGCTTGGCGTGATTCGAGAATTGCACACTCAATTTCCGGGCGCCCCGATAGACCGCCACCTGACCATGAGAACTCTGACCACGCCGCTTGACCAGCCGTCCGATCGCATCTCTGGAAGGCAGGAAGACACGGACAAGTTTCTCCGCGAACCCCTTGCGAGTCTTGCTGACGTCGCACGCGGAATAGGCGACCTTCATCAGATGTGTCTTGCCGGTCCCATTGGCGCCGATGAACACATTGAGTCCTTCCGAAAGAGGGAGTTCGAGCGATTCAAAGGCGGTAAAGCGCTTCAGCGAGATGTGTGTGAGACTCATGGTTCAGTTCCCTTCGACCACGGTTCCCGGCTGGCTGGATGGCATGCCGCCGTCGCTGCTTATCGGAAACCGCCAGAATGTGCTTTTCATTGGACCATTCAACCACGGCTGAATCAATTTCCCTGTGGCTCCGCTGTTGACGCAAGGAGCACCCGCCGGCGCTGACGCCAGCCGATGAGCACCAGCAGGGCCAGCGCCGGCAGGTAGAACCACTCCGGAGCCGGGCGCTCGGTCGGCGCCAGCACCGCCGTTACTCGCCAGCCGCTCTCCAGACCCACCCGCTCGGCGGCGCTGCCGAAGTCCACCGCGCTGACGCTCACCCGATCCCCCAGGGTCATCAGGTGCAGCCCGCTGGCCACCGGATCGCCGTCCTCCAGCGGCAGCATCACCCGGCGCTCACGCTCGCGCCCCTCCAGGTCCATGCCCGCCACCTCCAGGCGCAGGAAGCCGCCATCCGGGGTGGCCTCGGCCTGTTCCATGACGGCCCCGGCCGGCAGCCGTTCCAGCGGCGGGTGGAGGCGATCCATCCACAGCGACGGCACGAACAGGGTCAGCGCCACCAGCAACAGGCCGAGCGTCTCCAGCACCCGATTGCGGGCCAGCCAGTGGTTCTGGGTGGCGGCGACGAAGACCAGCATGCCGACCACGGCGCCGGCCATGGTCAGCAGTCCATCCAGCGGCCCGTCGATGCCGATGAGCAGTAGTTGCGGGTTGAACAGGAACAGGAACGGCAGGGCCACGGTCCGCATTCCATACCACAGGGCATGGAGCCCGGTGCGGATCGGGTCGGCGCGGGCGATGGCGGCGGCGGCGAACGACGCCAGGCCCACCGGCGGCGTGACATCGGCCATCAGGCCGAAGTAGAAGACGAACAGGTGGGCGGCGATGAGCGGGACCAGCAGGCCGTTCTCCGCCCCCAGGGCCACGATCACCGGCGCCATCAGGGTGGCGACGACGATGTAGTTGGCGGTGGTCGGCAACCCCAGCCCGAGCAGCAGACAGATCAGCGCGGTGAGCATCAGCATCGCCAGCAGATGGCCGCCGGAGAGCCACTCCACCAGTTCGACCATGACCAGGCTGATCCCGGTCATCGCCACCGTGCCGACGATGATCCCGGCGGCGGCCGTGGCCACGGCGATCCCGATCATGTTGCGGGCGCCGTTGATCAGCCCGGCCAGCAGGTCCTGACCACCCCGGCGCCAGAGTGCCGCCCGGTCGACCGCGCCCCCGGCCGGCGGCGCTTCCCGGCCGGCGAACCAGGCGCGCAACGGCCGCTGGGTCAGCAGGATGGCGATCAGGAAGAGCACGGCCCAGAAGGCCGCCAGCCCCGGCGACAGCCGTTCCACCACCAGCCCCCAGATCAGGATCACCACCGGCAGCAGGTGGTAGAGACCGCCCTGGACCGTGGGCGCCACCGCCGGCAGGCGACCGTCCGCCAGCACCTCGTCATCGGGCGGCTCCGTGAAACGGCTGGCGTGGCGCAGCAGGCCGATGTAGGCGAGCAGCGCCAGGACGGCGATGATCCCGAACGACGCCGCCCCCGCCACCGTCTTGATCCAGCCCAGGCCGTAGTAGACCACCCCGGCGAGCACCAGCAGACCGCTCATCAGCAGCCCCGTCCGCATCAGCCGGGCGAACAGCGGCCCGCGCTCCGGCCCCGGCAGACCACGCAGTCCCGCCTTGCGCGCCTCCAGATGGACGATGTAGAGAAGCGCGATGTAGGCGATCACCGCCGGCAGGAAGGCGTGGCGGATCACCTCGACATAGCTGATGCCGACGTACTCCACCATCAGGAAGGCGGCCGCCCCCATCACCGGCGGCATCAACTGGCCGTTGACCGAACCGGCCACCTCCACCGCCCCCGCCTTCGACGCGCTGAAGCCGTTGCGCTTCATCAGCGGGATGGTGAAGGTGCCGGTGGTCACCACATTGGCGATGGAGGAGCCGGAGATCATCCCGGTCAGCCCCGAGGCCGCCACCGCCGCCTTGGCCGGCCCGCCGCGATACCGGCCCAGCAGGGCGAAGGCGACCCGGATGAAGTAGCCCCCCGCCCCGGCCCGCTCCAGCAGCGCGCCGAACAGCACGAACAGGAAGACAAACCCGCTGGAGACCCCCAGCGCGATCCCGAACACCCCCTCGTTGGAGAGCCACTGCTGGCTCATGGCGCGACCCAGCGAGGCGCCGCCGTGGGCGATGAGGTCCGGCATCCACGGCCCGGCAAAGACGTACAGCAGAAACAGCCCCGCGATCACCATCAGCGCCGGGCCGAGCACCCGTCGGGACGCCTCCAGCAGCAGGATCAGGCCCAGCCCGGCGGCCAGCATGTCGACGCCGCTCGGTCGCCCGGCCCGCTCGGCCAGCTCCTGGTGGAACAGGAACAGATAGGCGGCGCAGAAGGCGGCCAGCAGCCCCAGCCCGACATCGATCAGCGGGACCCGGTCCGCCACCGACTGGCGCCGGGTCGCCGCCAGTGCCAGGGCGAGCGCCAGCAGCGCCATCGCCGCCAGCATCCCCGGCCACGCCCCGCCGGACCGCCACTCCAGCAGGGCGAGGACCAGCAGACCGGCGGCCAGCAGGCCATGGAACGCCACCGCCAGAGGCCGCCCCCGCGCCAGCGGGCGTCGTCCCGGGAAGAGCAGGAAGGCGAGCAGCACGGCGAAGGCGAGGTGGAGCGCCCGCGCCTGGGTCTCCGGCACCACGCCGATGCCGAGCTGATAGGGAAAGGGCGAGACGATCCAGAGCTGGAACAGCGACCAGGCCACGGCGATGGCCGCGATCAGCCGTCCCGTCCCCGGACCGGGGTCGCGCACCCCGGTCTCGGCCCGCTCAATGGTCCGGGCCGTGGTGTTCAATCGTCCAGCAGGCCCTGTTCACGGAAATAGCGCGCGGCGCCGGGATGGAGCGGTGCCGACAGACCCCCGCCGACCATGGTGTCCCGCTCCAGCGTGGCGAAGGCCGGATGCAGGCCGCGGAAGGTCTCGAAATCATCGAACACCGACGTGACCAGCGCATGCACCGCACGCTCCGACGTGCGCGTGGAACTGACCAGGGTGGCGCCGACGCCGAAGGTGGTGACGTCCTCCGTCTGGCCCGGGTACATGCCGGCGGGGATGGTCGCCTCGGTGTAGTAGGGGGTCTCGTCGATGAGCTGCTCGACCACCTCGCCGGTGACCGGCACCAGCCGCGCGTCACAGGTGGTGATCGGCTCCTGGATCGCCGCCGACGGATGGCCCACGGTGAACAGGATGACGTCGATGCGACCGTCGCACAGCGCCTGGCCCTGCTCCCGGGACGGCAGTTCCGCAGCCAGGGTGAAATCGTCGCGGCTCCAGCCGTGGCGCTCCATCAACCGCTCCACCGTTCCGCGCTGGCCGGAGCCGGGATTGCCGATGTTGACCCGATGGCCGCGAATGTCCTCGAAGTGCTCGATGTCGCTGTCGCCGCGCACCACCACCGTGAACGGCTCCGGGTGCAGGGCGAAGACCGCGCGCAGTTCCGGATCCGCGCCCCGCTCGGCGAAGCGCGCCGTGCCGTGGTAGGCGTGGTGCTGCCAGTCCGACTGGGCGATGCCGAAATCCATCTCGCCGCCGGCGATGGCGTTGAGATTGAAGATCGAGCCGCCGGTGCTCTCGGCGCTGCACCGCAGACCATGCTCGTCGCGGTCGCGATTCACCAGCCGGCAGATGTTCTGGCCCGCCGGGTAATAGACCCCGGTCACCCCGCCGGTGCCGATGGAGATGAAGCGCTCCTCCGCCACCCCGGAGCCCGGGAGCAGGAACAGCGCGGCGGCCAGCAACGGAACGCGCGGGGGAATGACGCACGACATGGCAGTGTCCTCATCGAATGGGTCGGCTCGAGCCTCGCATCATACCCCGAGCGCGCGCCTTGATGCAGCGTGGCGGGGGAAAAGGGGACTGTCCCCTTTTCAGTGGCCCTGGGCCCAGCGGATGACGTCGTCGGCGCCCATGGCGCCGGGCTGGCGCGCCACCTCGCGACCGCCCCGGAACAGCACCAGGGTCGGGATGCTCCGGATCCCGTACTGACCCGCCAGCCCCTGCTCCGCCTCGGTGTCGACCTTGGCCAGCCGGAAATGGGGCTCCAGCTGGATGGCGGCCTGCTGGAACTGCGGCGCCATCATCTTGCACGGCCCGCACCACGGGGCCCAGAAATCCACCAGCACCGGGATGTCGTTGCGGGCCATGTGCGTGGCGAAATTGGCGCCCGTCAGTGCCAGGGGTTCGCCGAGGAACAGCGGCTGGCCGCACTGACCGCACTTCGGGCGCGCCTCGAGCCGCTCCCCCGGGATGCGGTTGACCGCGTCGCAGTGGGGGCAGACCACGTGGAGGGGATCGCTCATGGGATGGTCCTCGTGTCGCGTGGAAGGTGATCAGCCTGAATATGGTGGTTATGGCGGTGTTTTTCCAGT
>JBNJEU010000012.1:0-41423 GCA_051746205.1 Pseudomonadota bacterium | reverse complement strand
TGTAGAAGACGCCGGGCAGATTGCGCAGGATGGCGTCGGAGAGCTCCTTCTCCGTGCGCAGCTGCTCTTCCAGCTGCCGCTGTTCGGACATGTCGCGCATGATGGTGGAAAAGCGATTCACCTGGCCATCGGGACCCGTGTGGGCGACCACGGTCTGAGAGACCGGGATCTCCCGTCCATCCGGTGCCAGTAGGGCCGAATCGCCCCACCAGATCCCTTCCCGGGCGGCCGTCGGGATCGCCTCTTCCGTCAGTTTCCGCGAGGCCCAGTCGGGATGAATCGCTCTATAGACCAGTTGCTCGAGAGGGCCGATGACTTCCATCAGGGCGGGATTCTGGTACAGCACGTTCCCGTCGAGATCGGTCATGCCGACAAAGTCCGGACTCGCTTCCATGATCTCCCGGATCCGGTCGCGTTCGCGACGCGCCTCCACCCGGCCACTGATGTCCTGGAAGGAGATCACGGCCCCCGTGAGTTCGCCATCCATCCCGTGAACCGGGGCGGCATAGACCTGCACCGGGAAGGACTGCCCATCGCGACTCCAGAAGGTATCCTCCCACGCCTCCACCGGCTCGCCGGTCTGCAGTACTGCGTTGATGGGGCATTCCTGTTCGAGGTAGGGCGTGCCATCCGGATGGGAGTGGAGCGAGGTGGTGCGGGAATGCCGCCCCAGCGCCTGCCCCGGATCGGTGAAACCGAGCAGGCGACAGGCCATGGGATTCAGGAAGGTAAAGCGCCCCTCGGCATCGATCCCGAACACCCCCTCTCCCAGGCTGCTCAGTAGCGTCTCGCTGAAGTGTTCAAGTCGAGTTTCATGGCTGATGTCACGCTGGACGGAGACAAAATACTCGATTTCGCCATTCGCATCACGAAGCGGGCTGATGCTCCAGCGCACCACATAGGGCGTACCGTCCTTGCGGTAATTGATGGTCGAGCCCTCGAAGGGATCTCCCGCTTCCAGGTTCGTGCGCAGGCGATCGAGGACGGCTCGTTCGGTCCGAGGGCCCTGCAGAATACGGGGTGTTGCTCCGAGCAGTTCCGCACGGGAATAACCGGTCGTACGGCAGAAGGCATCATTGACATAGACGATCGCCGGACCGGGAGCATCGAGACCCGCGGTTGTAATGAGGACCGCATCGTAGGCCTGTTCGACTGCCCTCTCAAAGAGATGCTGATTTTTCAAATGTTCCATCGTGTTCCTTGCGAGGAGTCGGCTGGTTGGCGCCTCACCCCGAAGCCCTTCCGGAAAGTTGCCCACAGGATCTGTGTACAACGAATGGATCAGCGTGTCGAGAGTGACCTAGATCGAGCCATAGCGCTTCATCCGCTTGCGCAGCGTACCCCGAGTAATGCCCAGGATTTCAGCAGCCCGGGTCTGGTTACCCTGCGTCTGAGCCAACACCGCGTTGAACAGCGGACGTTCGACCGTTTCGATGAACTGCCGGTAGAGGTTGTTCGGATCCTGATCCCCGAGCTCCTCGAAGTAGTGGATCAGGCTGCGGTGGGCGCTCTCTTTCAGGGGGACCAGCTTTGCGGCTTCGGGCTGGCTGTCCGGTGGAGTGCGGGTAATGGGCGGACGTTTTGTCATGCGCGGCTCCCTGTTGTTCTCGATTCGCAACCAATAAACCACAATCGCAGTGCAGGCAGCCATCGCCAAATGTCACAATTCAGTCACACGGCCCCGCGACCGGCTCCAGCAGACCGGCGTCGTCCGCGTCCGGACGGTTCACCCGAGGGCCATTGCGTGAGGACCTCGGGAGCCAGATGAGTGAACGATCCCAATGTGAGCCGGACCACGTTCACGGACCACACTTACACCACTACGCATTACATGGCCGGTCTGGAGCGACTGTTCTGAGGAGGGTTCCGGGGGAAGCGCTGAGCTAATCGCTTATCGTGGTTCCTGCTCCGGGGCGGTCGTCTGGTCCGAGTGAAGAGCCGGACTGACGTCGTGCGACGATCCACTGTTCCAGCTCCGTCCGGTGCATGGGCCGGGCGTAGTAGAACCCCTGCCCCTCCCGACAGCCTTCTTCCACCAGGGCCGTCTCCAGCTCCCCCGTCTCCACACCCTCGGCGATGACCGACAGCGACAGGCTCCGTCCCAGGGTGACCACGGACCGGACAATGGCACGGTCGGCGGTATCCTCGAGCATATCGCGAACGAAGGACTGGTCGATCTTCAACCGCTGCACCGGCAGGTACTTGAGGTAGGCCAGCGACGAGAACCCGGTCCCGAAATCATCCACCGCCAGATGGACTCCGAGATCGCGGAGATCGTAGAAGGTCTGCAAGGCCGCATCCCCCGCAAAGACGGCCTCGGTCACCTCCAGCTCCAGGCAGCCGGGGGGCAGGCCGGACTCCGCCAGCGCGGCCTGCACCTCCTCGGTCAGATCACCGTGCTGAACCTGGATGGCGGAGATGTTCACCGCCAGCCGCCCCCAGGCAACGCCGGCCTCCCGCATGGCCTGGAAGTTGCGACAGGCCTCTCCCAGGACCCAGTTGCCCACCTGCAGGATGAGGTGGGTCTCCTCCGCCACCGGGATGAACTCCCCGGGGGAAACGAGACCCAGTTCCGGATGCTGCCAACGGACCAGCGCCTCCATACCGGCGGGTTCCCCGTTCACCAGGTCCACCTGCGGCTGGTAGACGAGGTAGAGCTGCCCCTGATCCACGGCCTGGCGCAGATCCATCTCCAGCCGGCGCTTGTGTTCCACCGCCTCGGTGAGCTCCTGGGTATAAAAGCGGACCTCATTGGAACCGGCCGCCTTGGCCTGGAACATGGCCGCGTCGGCATTGCGGATGAGAGTAGCGGCGTCGATCCCGTCGGCCGGGTAGAGGCTGATCCCGATGCTCGCATCCACCCCCAGATCGTAGCCCTGAACGACGAAGGGTTCGGTGCCCAGTCGGGCCAGCAGCCGATGGGCCACCGCCTCGGTAGCGCGCCCATCGGCCACATCCGGAAGGACGATCATGAACTCGTCGCCGCCCACCCGGGCGAGGGTAGCGCCCTCCGGCAGGGTCGCCTGCAGGCGCCGCGCCACGGCCTTGAGGAGTTCGTCTCCGATGGGGTGGCCCAGGCTGTTGTTGATGTTCTTGAAGCGATCCAGGTCGAGGAAGAGAACCGCCGCCGTCGTCGCCGCATCCGCATCGGCGGGGGTGAGTATCTCCCGGAGCCGCTCCTGGAGCTGAAGGCGGTTGGGCAGATCGGTGAGCGGGTCGTGATGGGCGAGGTAGGCCAGACGTGACTCGGTCTCGCGAAGGTCCTGCTCGCGCTGACTGACGTCCCGGGCCATGCGGTTCATGGCGCGGCCGAGCTGATCCGTTTCGTGGGCCCCGAGTTCCGGGATCCGGTGGTCATAATCGCCCCGCTTGAAGGCGGCGACGCCGTCCATGACCTGACGCAGGGGAGTGGCGAACCCACCCCGGAAGAACCCCAGACTCACCGGGAGGACCAGCAGGATGGCGGCCAGCACCGCCCCACCGATCACCCAGCGGGCGGCAACGACCTCCTGATTGAGAAGGGCCCGACTGTAGAGCGCAGAGAGGTACAGGGGTTCACCCCCCAGTCCCATGAGGGTTCCGCTGCGCACCAGATACTCTTCGCCCATGCGGGCCTCGCCGACGGCCTCGTCGAACAGCGAAGGCGCCTCGGCGCGGCCTGCCGGTGCCGGCGCATCCGCCGGTCCGAAGACCACGCGGCCGGAGGAATCGAACAGGGCGAACTCCAGCTCGGGACTGGCCGCCATGCGCGCCAGGGTGGCCTTGTCCATGTCCGCCGCCAGCCGCAGCGTCCCCAGACGTTCGCTGCTGTCGGTAGCCGGACTGAGGTCCACCGACCGCAGGACCGACTGAGTCAGGCGACCGTCCCCCACGCGGTAGACGGTCTCGGAAAGGGGCGAGGCCGGACGGCGGCCCGGGGCAACGGGGAGTTTCGCGTCGGCAATCGGGCGCCAGGTCCCGTCGTCTTCGCGGCTGAGCATCCGCCGCTCGCCGTCTGCATGGCTCGCGATGACCTGTTCGGAACCATCACCCTCGGCTTCGGGGAAGGCCAGCGCCACCAGTCGGCCATCGAGGTGCCGGATGCAGGCGGTGGTCGCCGCCGTGGTCCGGACCACCTCCTCGAGGTGTCGGGCCAGCGCCTTGCGCTCGGGCTCGAAGATGAGGGGGCGCGGCTCCTCCGGGTCCTGGTAGCGGGAGAGGAGGTTGAGGGAACCGATCACCGAATCGTTCCGGACCAGCCGCTCCGCGACCGCGGCCAGTTCCGACTCCTGGCTGTACAGATTGGTCCGGAGTTCCGTGAGGGCACTCCGGGTCTGTTCCCGACCAAAATCCTCGTGGACCTTGTGGAGGTAGCCATCCAGAAGCACTCCGACCACCAGGAGCGGTACCAGTGCCGACGCGAGCAGAAGGAGGAAGAGGCGGGTGTGCAGCGAACGTTTCACGGTCCCGGGTCCCCGAATATGGGGGCGATTTCATCCACGTTGGCGGCGGTCACCCGACGGGACTCCAGGATCAGCTGGCGCGGCACCGACTCTCCGGCCAGCAGGCGCAGTGCCAGCTCGGCCCCCTCGGTCCCGCCGGTGGGATAGGTGAAGCTCACCAACTGCTCCCCCGCACGGATGGCCGCGCGGGCCTCGGCGATGTAATCAATGCCGGCGATGACCACCGAAGCCGGATCGAGGCCAGCCTGGCGCAGTGCCATCCGAGCCCCCTCCGCCATGGAATCGCTCTGGGCGAAGATGGCGTCGAAAGGGAAGCCACCGTGGCGGCGAATCAGCCCCTCCACTGCCAGGATGGCATCGCCGCGGAGGTAGTTCGCGGTGCGGCTGGTGACGGTGATCCCCGGCTCCATTGCGGCCAGCTGCCGGAAGGTCTCGGTCCGGTGGCGCGTGGTCGTCGCCCCGGGAACACCCCGTAGCATCAGCACGCGGCCTTCGCCGTCGATCGCGTCGAAGAGCAGGCGGGCCAGGCGGCGGGTCAGCGTCCGGTTGTCGGCGTGGATGAAGCTGGTAAAGGTGTCGCTGGCGATCCGACGGGACAGGAGGATCACCGGGATCCCCTCCGCCCGGGCGCGGCGCACCACCGGGTCCAGCAGCTGTGCATCGGCGGGGCTGGTGATGAGCACATCGACCCCTCGCCGGATCAGGCGATCGATGTGCAGCGCCTGGACGGCCGCCTCTCCCCGGGCGTCGGTGACCCGGAACTCCACCGCCGGATGGCGGTCCAGCACCGCCTCCACTGCGTCCACCTGGGCCCGACGCCAGTCATTGCTCAGGTCATCCTGGGCGAACGCGACCACCCCGGATACCGGCGGTGCCGCCAGCGCGCAGGCCAGGACCTGAGCACCCAGCAGGGCCCCGCCCAGAAGCGCCACCGCCCATCTGGTCCGCGTGCTGCTCAAGATGGCATCCTCGATAGACCGTCCGGGAATCGTACCACCCGGGGCAGTCGGCACGCCATTGCTCGAGCTGCTCGGGATCATTCCCACGGCGGCGGTACCCGGCCCGCTCCTCGGTATGGAGCGCGGCCGACTCGGTCTACTGAGCGAACCTCGGTGATCCCCTTCACGCCCTGCCCGCTTCGATGAAATCGAATCAAGTTACTGACATGAGGGGATTTTCAGGAAAATGATGTGGCGGAGAGGGTGGGATTCGAACCCACGTGGGGCGAGGCCCCCAACCGATTTCGAGTCGGTGCCGGTATGACCACTTCGGTACCTCTCCTTAGCCGACGCATCATAGTGTACCCACCACCTCGGCGGCAACCCCGAGAAATTGTCAAAAATTGTTAAATTGTTCAACATTCTGTTTCCCGAGCTCCAGCCTTGGACTACACTGTTTCAAAATCACGCAGTTAGCCCCGATCCCCTATGTCCACCCGATCTTTCACCATCCGCGCGCCGATTTCCGCCGGTCCGCGCAGTCCCCTCCTGCACCGCGCCCTTTCCGCGTGGTTGGTGGCCCTTGGTCTGGTGATTCATCTCACGGGCTGTGGCGGGGAAGCGGAACCCGACGCGCTGGAACGGATCCAGGCCGAGGGCGAGCTGGTCGTGGCCACTCGCAATGCCTCGACCACCTATTACGAGGGGCCTCTCGGACCCGTCGGGCCGGAATACAGCATGGCGCGCCGCTTTGCCGACCGCCTCGGCGTCGACCTGCGCCTGGAGATCCACTCCAGCCCGGACCGGATCCTCGACGCCATCAACAACGACGAGGTCCACCTGGCCGCCGCCGCCCTCACCGCCACCGAACGCCGGCGCGACCGGGTCGATTTCGCCCCCCCGTACCAGTACACCGCGACCCTGGTGGTCCACGCCATGGGCAACGGGACCCATCCAGAGACCACCGCCGACCTGACGGACGGCACCATCGGCGTGGTCGCCGGCAGCAGCCACGTGGAAACGCTCAACGACCTCAAGGCCAATCAGCACCCCGAACTCCAGTGGGAAGAGCGCCGCGATGTCGAAGTGGAAGACATGCTGGTGGCGGTGCGCGACGGCGAGATCGATTACACCCTGGTGGACGCCAACGAGTTCCAGCTGGCGCGTCGGTTCTTCCCGAACCTGCGTGCCACTCTGGATCTGACCGGCCCGCAGCCACTCGCCTGGGCCCTGCCGCAGGACAGCGATGGCAGCCTCGCCACCGCAGTGAATGAATTCTTCGAGGATCTCAAGACCAACGGCATCCTGGCCCAGATCCTGGACCACCACTACACCCACCTGCAGGAGTTCGACTACGTCGGCACCCGCGCCTTCATGCGCCACATGGAGGAACGACTGCCGCGCTACGAGGAGCACTTCATCAGGGGAGGGCGGAGCAATGATCTGGACTGGCGTCTCCTGGCCGCCATCGGGTATCAGGAGTCGCACTGGAACGCTGGCGCCATCTCCCCCACCGGTGTGCGCGGGATCATGATGCTGACCCAGCCGACGGCTCAGTTCGTCGGTATATCGCGGCGCACCGATCCGGTCCAGAGCATCCGGGGCGGCTCCGCTTACCTGCGCAACCTCAAGGATCGGCTGCCGGAGAGCATCGAGAACCCGGATCGCACCTGGATGGCGCTGGCTGCCTACAACATCGGCCTCGGCCACCTGCGTGACGCGCGCGAGCTCACCGAGCAGCAGGGCGGCAATCCCGATCTCTGGGTCGATGTCCGCGATGTGCTGCCACTGCTGCGCCAGCGCGCCTGGCACAGTCAGACCCGCCACGGCTATGCCCGGGGTGACGAGGCGGTGAACTACGTGAAGAACATCCGCACCTACTACGATATTCTCCTGCGCACCCACAACCGGGACGGCACGCCGACCACCCTCGCCCGGGCCGGCGACTAGAAGGCCTCGTTCTCCACTTCGAGATAGACCCGGTAGGCATTGCGCCGATGCGCCTGGTCAAAGGCCGGCAGATCCTCGAACTCCGACCAGTCCGCCGCCTCGTAGGCCTCTTCGAAGGACATGAAGTTCTCCACGGCCTCCTCCATGACGCGCCGCACCTCGGCAATGTAGCGCCGGGTCAGGGTCAGTGCCTCGTTGGGCCGGCGGGCCTGCGGGCCGTGCCCCGGCACCAGACCCTCGACATCGGTGCCGTCCATCTCCTGGAGCAGTTCCAGCCAGTTCCCGGTATTCGCGTCGCCGAGCCACGGCACACGGCCCTCGAAGATCAGATCGCCAGCGAAGAAGGTGCGGTCCTCCTCCACCCAGACGGTCATGTCGCCCTCGGAATGGGCCGGCCCGGCATAGTCCATGCGCACGGTGATGCCGCCCAGATCGATGGTCTCCCGACCGTCGACCACGTGATCGGGCTCCACCAGCCGGGTCTCTTCGTTCACCCAGGGGTAGAGGGTATTGCGGCGGTCGCGCAGCAGATTGGCGGTGTTGTCGCTGGCCAGGTAGGAGTGCACGCCCTCCGGGGCATACACCTCGGCGTCCTCGTGATCCGTGAAGACCTGAAGTCCGTAGATATGGTCGGCGTGGTAGTGGGTGGTGATGGCGTACCGCACCGGCTTGTCGGTGATCGCGCGGATCGCGCGCAGCATCTCCGCCGCCAGCGACGGGGTGCCGAGGGCATCGACCACCGCCACGGCGTCCTCGCCCACGATGACACCGGCATTGGAGATGAACCCCTCGTGCTCGGTGGCGGCGCCGGCCATGCCGGGCACGTACCAGACGTGTTCGCTCACCCGCTCCAGCGCCACGTCCACCGACACCTCGGGGTAGTCGTCCAGGTCCGCCGCCACGGCGGGCGCGGCGACCGCCATCGCCAGAATGGCGGCCAGCCCACCGCGCCAGCCGCGACTGCTCGTTGAAACTCTCATCCGTCTCCTCCCGCGGGGTTTGCATCCCCTGTCTGTATTCATCGTTAACGCTAGCATCCACCACTCGGCAACAGAAGCGATTTCAGCCCCGCCGCGCCCGGAAGAAGGCCCGCAACGGCTCGCCACAGGCCTCGGCGAGGATGCCGCCGGTGACCGCGACCCGGTGATTCAGCCCCGGCAGAGCGAAGCCGTCGACCACCGAGCCGGCCGCGCCGCCCTTCGGATCGAAGGCGCCGAAGACCAGCTCGGCCACGCGGGCGTGGACCATGGCGCCGGCGCACATCAGGCACGGCTCCAGGGTCACGTAGAGGATGGTACCGGGCAGGCGATAGTTGCCGGTGGCCGCGGCGGCGGCGCGCAGGGCGGCGATCTCGGCATGCGCGGTGGGGTCGTGGGCGGCCACCGGGCCGTTGCGGCCCTCGCCGATCACCGCGCCGTCACGAACCACCAGCGCCCCCACCGGCACCTCGCCGGCAGCCTCGGCCTCCGCCGCCAGCTCCAGTGCGCGCGCCATGAAGGCCGCGTGGTCCGGAGCGGTGCCGATGGCCACGGGGGCTACTCCCACTCGATGGTGGCGGGCGGCTTGCTGGAGATGTCGTAGGTGACTCGGCTGATCCCGGCGACCTCGTTGATGATCCGGCCGGAGACGTGCTCCAGGAACTCGTAGGGCAGATGCGCCCAGCGCGCAGTCATGTAGTCCACCGTCTCCACCGCGCGCAGGGCGATGACCCACTCGTACTGGCGGGCGTCGCCGACCACCCCCACCGAGCGCACCGGCAGGAAGACGGCGAAGGCCTGGGCGGTGGTCTCGTAGTGGCCGGCGCGGCGCAGCTCCTCGATGAAGATGGCGTCGGCGCGGCGCAGCAGGTCGGCGTACTCCTTCTTTACCTCGCCGAGGATCCGCACCCCGAGCCCCGGCCCCGGGAACGGGTGGCGGTAGACCATGTCCGCCGGCAGACCCAGCTCGACACCGATGCGCCGCACCTCGTCCTTGAACAGTTCGCGCAGCGGCTCCAGCAGTTTCAGCTTCATCCGCTCCGGCAGACCGCCGACATTGTGGTGGGACTTGATCACCCGCGCCTTGCCGGTGCGCGCCCCGGCCGATTCGATGACATCGGGATAGATGGTCCCCTGGGCCAGCCATTCCACCCCGTCCAGCCGACCGGCCTCCTCGTCGAAGACCTCGATGAAGGTGGCGCCGATGGCCTTGCGCTTGGCCTCCGGATCCTCGACCCCTCGCAGGGCCTCGAGGAAACGGTCCTCGGCATCGACGTAGACCACGCGCACGCCCATGTGTTCGGCGAAGGTGGCGCGGACCTGCTCGGCCTCGCCCTCGCGCAGGAGGCCGTTGTCGACGAAGACGCAGGTCAGCTGCTCGCCGATGGCCCGATGCAGCAGAGCTGCGACCACGGACGAGTCGACCCCGCCGGAGAGGCCGAGCAGGACGTGCTCGTCGCCCACCTGCTCGCGCACCTTCGCGCTGAGGTCATCGATGATGTGGCCCGGGGTCCAGAGGGTCTCGCAACCGCAGATCCCGACCACGAAGCGTTCCAGGATCCGCTGGCCCTGGCGGGTATGGGTCACCTCCGGGTGGAACTGCACACCGTAAAGACCGCGCTCCTCATCGGCCATGCCGGCGATGGGGGCGCTGTCGGTGGAGGCCATCAGCTTGAAGCCGGGGGGCAGCTCGTTGACCCGGTCGCCGTGGCTCATCCAGACATCGAGCAGGCCGTACCCCTCGGCGGTGGTGTGGTCCTCGATGTCGCGCAGCAACGCGGTGTGGCCACGCGCGCGCACCTGGGCGAAACCGAATTCGCGCTGGTGGGAGACCTCCACGGAGCCGCCGAGCTGGGCCGCCATGGCCTGCATGCCGTAGCAGATCCCGAGCACCGGCACACCGGCGTCGAAGACGGGCTGCGGGGCGCGGAAGGTATCGTCCTCGGTGGCCGAGGCGGGCCCACCGGAGAGGATGATGCCGCTGGCGCGAAAGTCGCGGATGACCGCCTCGTCCTCGTCGCACGGCAGGATCTCGCAGTAGACGCCGATCTCTCGCACGCGGCGAGCGATGAGCTGGGTGTACTGCGAGCCGAAATCGAGGATCAGGATCCGGTGGGCATGGATGTCGGTGTCAGACACGGTAGTTCGGGGCTTCCTTGATGATGGTGACGTCGTGGACGTGGCTCTCGGTCACGCCGGCATTGGTCACCCGCACGAACTCGGGCTGCGTGCGCATCGCCTCGACCGTGCCGCAGCCGGTGTAGCCCATGGAGGAGCGCAGACCGCCCATCAGCTGATGGATCACCGGCTCCAGCGGGCCCTTGTACGGCACCCGCCCCTCGATGCCCTCGGGCACCAGCTTGTCGCTGGCGTTGCCCTCCTGGAAATAGCGGTCCGAGGAGCCCTGGCTGCCACCCATGGCGCCCAGCGATCCCATACCGCGATACGACTTGTAGGAACGACCCTGGTAGAGCTCGACCTCGCCCGGCGCCTCCTCGGTGCCGGCGAACATGCTGCCGACCATCACCGACCAGGCGCCGGCGGCGATGGCCTTGGAGAGATCGCCTGAGTAGCGGATCCCGCCATCGGCGATGAGCGGCACCCCGGTATCGGCCAGCGCCGTGGCGACATTGTCGATGGCGGTGATCTGGGGCACGCCGACACCGGCGACGATCCGGGTGGTGCAGATGGAGCCGGGACCGATGCCGACCTTGACGCCGTCGGCGCCCGCCTCCACCAGATCCAGCGCCGCACGCCCGGTGGCGATGTTGCCGCCGATGACCTGGATGTCGGGGAAATGGTGTTTCACCCAGCGCACCCGCTCGATGACCCCCTCGGAGTGGCCGTGGGCGGTATCGACAACGATGACGTCGACACCGGCGGCGGCCAGGGTCTCGACGCGCTCGTCGGTGTCGCTACCGGTGCCGACGGCGGCGCCGACCCGCAGCCGACCCTGGTCGTCCTTGCAGGCCAGCGGTTTCTCCTCCGCCTTCTGGATGTCCTTGACGGTGATGAGCCCGCGCAGATGGAAACTGTCGTTGACCACCAGCACCTTCTCGATGCGGTGCTCGTGGAGGATCTGGCTGATCTCGTCGCGGTCGGCGCCCTCGCGCACGGTCACCAGCCGTTCCTTCGGCGTCATGATGGTGGAGACGGGCTCGCCCTCGCGGGTCTCGAAACGCAGATCGCGGCTGGTGACGATGCCCACCAGCTCCTCGTTGTCCACCACCGGCACGCCGGAGATGTTCTGGCGACGAGTCAGCTCCAGAACCTCCCGAATACTGGTCTCGGGGGCCACCGAGATCGGCTCCTTGATCACCCCGCTCTCGAACTTTTTCACCTTGCGCACATGAGCGGCCTGGTCCTGCACGCTCATGTTCTTGTGGACAATGCCGATGCCGCCCTCCTGGGCCAGGGCGATGGCGAGACGACCCTCGGTAACGGTGTCCATGGCGGCGGAAGCCAGCGGGATGTTCAGCGCGATGCCGCGCGTGAGCCACGAGCGCAGGTCGACTTCGCCGGGCGTCACGCGGGAACGCGCCGGGAGCAGGAGGACGTCATCGAAGGTAAGGGCTTCCTGGACGATTCGCATCAATGGGGACGCTCCTGTGCGCGGTGGCCCGGCTCGGGCGGACTGGTTCGGTAGACCCGCCATTATAGATCCGGCCCGGACCCCGGAAAAGGTCCGGATCCGATTTCATCCCTGCCTGATCGAGATCAGTCGAAAGCGGGTTCGGCCTTGTCTCACCGATTTCACACGCCATAATCGTCCCCGTGGCCGAGGAACGGCCCGCGTGACCCGGCCACGGACACGCACGAACCACGGAAAGGAGTTCCGCCATGAAGAAACCGATGTTCCCCCGTCTGTTCACCGCCCTGCTTCTGCTCGCCCTGGCCATGCCGGTGCTGGCCGCGTCGGTGAACATCAACCAGGCGCCGGCGTCGACCCTGGCCGACGAACTCAGCGGGGTCGGCGAGAGCCGGGCCGCCGCCATCGTCGACCATCGTGAAACCAACGGGCCCTTCCGCAACGTCGACGACTTGCGCAAGGTTCGCGGGATCGGTGCGGCGACGCTGGAGCAGAACCGCCACAAGCTCTCCACCGGAGACGACAAGTAGCAGTTGTACCGGGGCCGGGGCCGGCCCCGGCCCCCCGTTACCCCTCCGGAAGCGGTTTTCCTCGCCGCTCGCCTTCCCGCCATCTTCCGCCCGCCACGGCCCCTGCGGTAGCATGCCCGCATGGACTCATTCGATGGCCGCCCCACCCCTGGTTTCCCCGATCCCGCGTTCGGCGCCGGTGGCGTTCCCGACGCCACGGAGGCCCCCGCGCGTCCGGTCATCTCGGTCAGCGAGCTCAACCGCACCGCCCGCCAGACCCTGGAACGCGCCTTCGGCGGCGTCTGGGTGGAGGGCGAACTTTCCAACGTCAGCCGTCCACGCTCCGGCCACATCTACTTCTCGCTGAAGGACGGCCAGGCCCAGGTGCGCTGCGCCATGTTCCGGGGACGCAACCGCCTGCTCGACTTCGAGCCGTGCGACGGCCAGCAGGTGGTGGTGCGCGCCCGGGTCGGTTTCTACGAGGCGCGCGGCGAGTTCCAGCTGGTGGTGGAATCCATGGAGGAATCCGGCGCCGGCGAACTGCGTCGCGCCTTCGAGGCCCTGAAGAAGCAGCTCGCCGCCGAGGGGCTGTTCGACGCGGAGCGCAAGCGACCGCTGCCGCGCCTGCCCAACCGGGTCGGAGTCATCACCTCCGCCACCGGGGCGGCCCTGCGCGACATCCTCACCGTCCTCGGTCGCCGCTTCCCGGCCATCGAAGTCGTGGTCTACCCGGTAGCGGTCCAGGGCGACGAGGCGGCTCCGGCCATTGTCCGCATGCTGGAACTGGCCGCCCGCCGCGCCGAAGTGGACGTGCTGCTGGTCGGTCGCGGCGGCGGGTCGCTGGAGGACCTATGGGCCTTCAACGAGGAGAGCGTGGCCCGCGCCATCGCCGCCTGCCCGCTGCCGGTGGTCGCGGCGGTGGGCCACGAGACCGATGTCACCATCGCCGACTTCGTCGCCGATCAGCGCGCCGCGACCCCCTCGGCGGCGGCGGAGCTGGTCAGTCCGGACGGCGCCGCCTGGCTGGAACAGGTCGTCGGTCTGGAACGGCGTCTGCGCGCTACCATGGCGCGACGGCTGGAGCGGCTCCGTGAACGGCGCGCCGGCTTGCTGCGGCGCCTGCGCGACCCGCGCCGGCGCCTCCAGGAGCAGGCCCAGCGGCTGGACGAGCTGGAGAGCCGGCTGCGGCGCGGTATGACACGAGCTCTGGAGGCGCGCCGACACCACCGCGACAACCTGCATCGGCGCCTGCGCCACCCTGCGCGCCAGCTCGCCGCCGCCCACGAGACGCGTGCCCGACTCCATCACCGACTGGAGCGCGCCCTCCACCAGCGACTCCGGGCACACGAACAGCGCCTGACCCTCGCGGTACGTCAACTCGACGCCCTGCGACCGACGCGGGTACTGGAACGCGGTTACGCCATACTGGAGAATGACCACGGTCGGGTGGTGCGCGCGCCCGCCGACGCCCCGCCGGGGACGCGACTCACCGCCCGGCTGGCCAGTGGCCGCCTGACCGTGGCGGTGGTCGATCATCCCGAGGACACCGGAGAGTAGACGCATGCCCATCACCACCCGCCTCCCCCTCACCGCCCTGCTGCTCGGCGGCCTGCTCTGGTACGGTTGCGCCCACGCCGGCTACCAGGGTCCCGAGGAATCGCGCGTCCCCGGCGGCGTCGCGCTGATCGACCTCGGTGAGGCCGATCAGCGCCCCGCCGCGAGTCTGAACGGCGACGCCGTCTGGGTTCGTCGCAACGGCGACGGTTGGGAGGCGGTGGTCGGGATCCCGCTGGAGACGGAACCGGGGGAGCTGGCCATCGAGACCGACAGCGGCGAACGCCACACCTTCACCGTGGAACCCAAGGAATACAGGACCCAGCATCTGGACATCGCCGACCGCAGCAAGGTCAACCCGAGCCAGGAACAGCTCGAGCGGATCTGGTCGGAGCACAGCGCGATCAACACCGCCTACAGCCGCTGGCGCGACGAGGCGGAGCCGACCTCGATGGTCTTCGAACCCCCGGTAGAGGGCCCTCGTTCCAGTTCCTTCGGCCTGCGCCGCATCCTCAATGGCGAACCGCGCTCCCCGCACAGCGGCATGGACATTGCCGCGCCCACCGGCACGCCGATCCAGTCACCGGCCCCCGGCCAGGTAACCGCCACCGGCGACTACTTCTTCAACGGCAGGACGGTCTTCATCGACCATGGTCGCGGCGTGGTGACCATGTACTGCCACATGGACGAGATCGACGTGGAGCCGGGGCAGCGAGTGGAGACCGGGGACATCATCGGGACCGTGGGTGCCACGGGGCGGGTGACCGGGGCGCATCTGCACTGGTCGGTGAGCCTGAACAACGCGCGGGTGGATCCGGCGCTGTTCCTGCCGACGACTCAGGAGTGAGGCCGGCCCGGTTCCCTCGGTGGCCCGGTGTGCGGGAGGCGGGGTGCGAGGCAGGAGTCGTGCCCGGCGGGACGCCGTGAATACGTCCGTGTAGGCTCGACGGCCGCATCCATGCGGCCGACGCCCGCCGGTCACCGACACCCGCCTCGCACCCCGCCTCCCGCACACCGGGCCACCGAGGGAACCGGAACTCGGAACTTTCTCGTAGCGTCGTTCTGGTGACGTAGCTAGACTCATTTGCAATCAACCTGCTGGAGAAGACCATGCGCCAACTCTTCATCGTGACCATCACCGCCCTCCTCCTCGCGGGCTGCGCCACCATCGGGGCTCCCTTCCCCTCCGAGCACGTGGAGCAGCTCGAGGTGGGCGAGACCACGCGCGCCGAGGTCCGCGACATGTTCGGGGCGCCGTGGCGAACCGGGCTGGAGGACGGGCAGCCGACCTGGACGTATGGCAACTATCGCTGGTCGGCCTTCGGCGAGGACCGGACCGAGGATCTGGTGGTCCGCTTCGATGGCGACGGGGTGGTGCGCTCCTACACCTACAACACCACGGAGTAGGCGCGGGTGGAACGCGGCATGGCGCGCAGCATCCTGATTACCGGCTGCTCTTCCGGCATCGGTCGGCACGCGGCCCATGCATTGCGGGAACGGGGCTGGCGGGTCTTTGCCAGCGCGCGCCGCGAGGCGGATGTAGCGGCCCTGAAGGCGACGGGTCTGGAAGAGGCCCTGCAACTGGATCTGGCCGACGACGACAGCATCCGGGCAGCGGTGGCGCGGGTGCGGGAGGCCACGGGGGGCGCCGGCCCGGACGCGCTGTTCAACAACGGCGCCTTCGGTCAGCCCGGTGCGGTGGAGGATCTCGATCGAGAGCGGCTGCGCGCGAGCTTCGAGACCAATCTCTTCGGCACCCTGGAGCTGACCAACGCGCTGCTGCCCGACATGCGCGCGCGCGGCTCCGGCCGGGTGGTCATGAACGGCTCGGTGCTCGGCCTCATCGCCCTGCCGTTCCGCGGGGCGTACACCGCCACCAAGTTCGCCCTCGAGGGGCTCACCGACACCCTGCGTCTGGAGCTGGCCGGCACCGGCGTCCACGTCAGCCTCATCGAACCCGGGCCGATCCGCAGCCGCTTCCGGGACAACGCCCGGGCCAACTTCCACGCCCACATCGATCGGGAACACAGCCCGTTCCGCGAGACCTATGAGCGGGTAGAGAAACGGCTGGCCGACGACACCGACGCCCCCTTCACCCGCGACCCGGACACGGTCTTCGTGCGGCTGGTCCACGCCCTGGAACATCCCCGACCGAAGCCGCGCTATGCGGTCACCGGGGCCACCCATCTCCTGGGCACCGCCCGCCGCCTGCTCACCACCCGTGCCCTCGACCGGCTGTTGCAGCGCATCAGCCGAGGGGAGAACAGCTGACCCCGCCCCCTTCGACCGCGTGTCCCTGAAAAGGGCGAGCCATGGCGTGGCCGGGGATGTTACAATCAAGACACAGAACCAAGAACGCCGGCTCCATCACAATGGCGTCACCGGGGGAAGGGATGAAGATCGCGTTGCTGGAAGACAATCCCGATCAGGCCGAGGTCCTCAACGTCCTGCTCGAACAGGCGGGTCACGCCTGTGACTGGTTCGATCGCGCCGACGCCTTTTGCGCCGCCGTCGGCCCGGCCTCCCACGAGCTCGTGATCCTTGACTGGATGTTGCCGGATCGCTCCGGGCCGGAAGTTCTCGACTGGATCCGCGAGAATCTCGGCTGGGATGTGCCGGTTCTCTTCGTCACCGCGCGCAACGCCGAATCGGATATCGTCACCGCCCTCAACCGCGGCGCCGACGACTACATGACCAAGCCCTTCAAGCACGGCGAGCTGATCGCCCGGCTCGCCGTACTGGGCCGACGCCAGGCGCGCTCCCCCGAAGAGCCCGAGGATGCGCAGCGCACCTACGGGCGCCTCAGCGTCATCCCCGACGAGCGGGTCATCTACTGGAATGAACAGCCCATCGCGCTGACCCAGAAAGAGTACGAACTGGCCGTCTATCTGCTGGACCACATCGGCCATCTGCTACCGCGCCAACGGATCCTGGAATGCGTCTGGGGCCACTCCAACCAGATCAACACCCGCACCGTGGACACCCACGTGAGCCGGCTGCGCAACAAGCTCGGCTTCTCCCCGGAGAACGGCTGGCGCCTCTCCGCCATCTATCAGCACGGCTATCGACTGGAGCGGTTGGACGAGGCGACGGAATAGCCGTACGGCCTTCACACCGCAACGATCGCCTTCACCTTCCGGAATCCCTTCGGCAGACTCTGTCCCCGCTTGCCCCGCTCCCCGGTATAGATGGCGAGATCGTCACCACTGAGGGTGAGATGGCGCTGGCCGGCATAGATGGTGAGACCGCCCCCCTCACGAACCGTGGCAGTGCCCACCAGCCGTTCCTTCCCGGCCTGATAGTCCTTTGGTGGAATGCCGAGGAGCTTCTGTCCCTTGCCCCGGCTCATCCGCGGGATCTCGCCGGCCGGGACCAGAAGCAGGCGGCCCGAGTCGGTAACCAGGGCGATGCGGTCGGTGTCGGGATGGCCCAGGCGTGCCGGAAGCAGAACCTCGGCTCCACCGGGGACGTTGAGAACAGCCTTGCCGCTGCGGTTCCGCGAGCGCATCTCCGCCAGCGGGATGCGGAATCCGTAACCGCTATCGGTGGCCAGTAGCCATTCGCTTTCTGGCGCCCCCATGATCACGCCGGTAAAGGTGGCACCATCCGGCGGATTCACCCGGCTGGCCAGCGGCTCGCCGTGGCTGCGCGCCGACGGCAGGTCGTGGGTCGGAACGCTGTAGGTGCGGCCGGTGGAGTCCAGAAAGATGGCCGGCTCGTTGCTCTTGCCCATGGCGGCGTCGCGGAAACCGTCGCCGGCCTTGAAGGCGAGGCTGGCCGGGTCGACCTCGTGGCCCTTGGCCTGGCGCACCCAGCCCTTTTCCGACAGGATCACGGTAATGGCCTCGGCGGCCACCAGCTCGGTGGCGTCCAGAGCCCGGGAGGCGCCGCGCTCCACCAGCGGACTGCGGCGATCATCGCCGAACTTCTCGGCATCATGGGTCAACTCGCCGCGAATGAGCGTGGTCATGCGCGACTCGGAACCGAGGGTCGCCTCCAGTTCGTCGCGCTCCACCTCCAGGTCGTCCTTCTCGCCCCGGATCTTCATCTCCTCGAGCTTCGCCAGATGGCGCAGGCGCAGCTCCAGGATCGACTCGGCCTGGCGCTCGGAGAGGCCGAAGCGCTCCATCAGCACCGGCTTCGGCTCGTCCTCCTCCCGGATAATGGCGATGACCTCGTCGATGTTCAGGTAGGCGACCAGCAGCCCCTCGAGGACATGCAGTCGATCGCGCACCTTCTCCAGCCGGTGCTCCAGCCGGCGGCGCACCACGCCGCGCCGGAAGCGCAGCCACTCGGCGATCATCTCGCGCAGGTCCTTCACCCGCGGCCGACCGTCGAGACCGATGACGTTGAGATTGACCCGGTACTGCTTCTCCAGATCGGTGGTCGCGAAGAGGTGGTCCATCAGTTGCTGGCGGTCGACCCGGTTGCTGCGCGGCTCGATGACGAAGCGGGTCGGCGCCTCGTGATCCGACTCGTCGCGCAGATCGGCGACCATGGGCAGCTTCTTCGCCTGCATCTGGGCGGCGATCTGCTCCAGGATGCGCGGGCCGGAGACCTGGAACGGCAGCGCGTCGACCACGATGTTGCCGTCCTCCTCGCGCCAGACGGCGCGCATGCGCACCGAGCCGTTACCGGTCTCGTAGAGCTTGCGCAGTTCGGCGCGCGGGGTGACCACCTCGGCCTCGGTGGGGTAGTCGGGCCCGTGGACGTGTTCCAGCAGGTCGTCGAGGGTCGCCTCCGGCTCGTCCAGCAGGCGGATGCAGGCGGAGACCACCTCGCGCAGGTTGTGCGGCGGGATGTCGGTGGCCATGCCCACGGCAATGCCCGTGGTGCCGTTGAGCAGCACGTGCGGCACCCGCGCCGGCAACCGCTCCGGCTCGTTGAGGCTGCCGTCGAAGTTGGCCACCCAGTCCACCGTGCCCTGGTCGGCCTCGGCCAGCAGCAGTTCGGAGAAGCGGCCGAGCCGCGCCTCGGTGTAGCGCATGGCGGCGAAGGACTTGGGGTCGTCGGCGGTGCCCCAGTTGCCCTGGCCGTCCACCAGCGGATAACGGTAGGAGAACGGCTGGGCCATCAGCACCATCGCCTCGTAGCAGGCCGTGTCGCCGTGGGGATGGTACTTGCCGAGCACGTCGCCGACGGTGCGCGCCGACTTCTTGTGCTTGGAGGCCGCCGAGAGGCCGAGCTCCGACATGGCATAGATGATCCGCCGCTGAACCGGCTTGAGCCCGTCGCTGATGTGCGGCAGGGCGCGGTCGAGGATCACGTACATGGAGTAGTTCAGGTACGCGGTCTCGGTGAACTCGTGCAGGGGGCGCTGTTCCACCCCCTCGTAATTGATTTCGGCGTCCCGTGTCATGGTGTCTCCGGTTCAGACGCGACGGAAGAGGTGGAAGCCGAAGGCCTGGTCAGCGCCCCCCGGCGTCTGGTGGGTCTCGTGGCGAGACTCCAGACGCTGGAAGGACGCGCCCAGTTCGGTGGCCAGCGACGGCGCATCGTAGCGGGCCACCGGCAGGCCGCTGCACTTCTCCGGCCCCTCCGGACTGAAGGTGGCAATGATCAGGCAGGCCCCCGAGGGCAGCGCCGCCTCGGCCGCGGCGCGATAGCGGGCCCGATCCTCGGGATCGACCAGGAAGTGGAAGACGGCGCGGTCGTGCCAGAGCCCGAAGGCACGCGCCGGCTCGAAGGCGGTGATATCGGCCTGTTCCCAGTGGACCGCGGCGCCAACGTCACCCAGACGGTCGGCGGCGGCATCCAGGGCGCTCTGCGCCAGGTCGAGAACGGTGATGTCGGTGTAGCCACGATCCAGCAGGTGATCCACCAGTGTCGAAGCGCCGCCGCCGACATCGATGATGGGCGCATCCTTTGCCAGCTCGCAGCCCTCGATCAGGCGCAGCGAAAGTTCCGGCTCCCGCTGATACCAGCTGACCTCCAGCGGAGAACGGTTCTCGTAGAGGTGTTCCCAGTGCTCGCGATGCGCCATGCCGCTACTCCAGGACCTCGGCGAGGTCACCCTTGGTCTCCAGCCACTGCCGCCGGTCGGCGGCCCGTTTCTTGCCCAGCAGCATGTCCATCAGCGAATCCGTCTCGTCGGCGGCCTCCACGGTCAGCTGGACCAGCCGCCGCGTCTCCGGCGCCAGAGTGGTCTCGCGCAGCTGCTGCGGATTCATCTCGCCGAGCCCCTTGAACCGGGTCACCGCGACCTTGCCCTTCTTCTTCTCGGCGACGATCCGGTCCAGCACCCCGGCCTTCTCGTCCTCGTCCAGGGCGTAGTAGATGGTCTTGCCGACGTCGATGCGATAGAGCGGCGGCATCGCCATGTAGACGTGGCCCGCCTCCACCAGCGGCCGGAAGTGGCGCACGAACAGCGCGCACAGCAACGTGGCGATGTGGGCGCCGTCGGAGTCGGCGTCGGCGAGCACGCAGATCTTGTGGTAGCGCAGGCCGGCGAGATCGTTGGAGCCGGGGTCGACCCCCAGCGCCACGGCGATGTCGTGGACCTCCTGGGAGCCGAGGACCTGAGCCGGATCGACCTCCCAGGTGTTCAGGATCTTGCCGCGCAGCGGCATGATCGCCTGGAATTCCCGGTCCCGCGCCTGTTTCGCGGAGCCGCCGGCGGAGTCACCCTCCACCAGAAAGAGTTCGCCGCGGGTCGGCTCCTGGCTGGTGCAATCGGCCAGTTTGCCGGGCAGCGCCGGGCCCTGGGTGACCTTCTTGCGCGCCACCTTCTTGCCCGCCTTCAGCCGCGCGTGGGCCCGGCTGATGGCGATCTCGGCCACGGCCTCGCCGCTCTTCGGGTTCTGGCTCAACCAGAGGGAGAAGGCGTCCTTCACCACCCCGGAGACGAACGCGGCGGTCTCCCGGGAGGAGAGGCGCTCCTTGGTCTGGCCGGAGAACTGCGGTTCGCGCATCTTCACCGAGAGGATGTAGGCGCAGCGCTCCCAGACATCCTCCGGTGTGATCTTCACGCCGCGCGGCAGCAGGCTGCGGAACTCGCAGAACTCGCGCAGCGCCTCGGTGAGCCCGGCGCGCAGACCGTTGACGTGGGTGCCGCCCTGGGCCGTGGGGATGAGGTTCACGTAGCTCTCGCCCACCGGCTCGCCCTCTTCCGGGAGCCAGGCCACCGCCCACTCCACCGCCTCGTGCTCGCCGCTCATGGCGTCCTGGAACGGGGGCTCGGGCAGATGGGCCACCTCGCTCAGTTCACCCGTCAGGTAGTCGCGCAGGCCGTCCTGATAGTACCAGGTCTCGGTCTCGCCGCTGGTGGTGTCCACCAGCTCGACGGTGAGGCCGGGGCAGAGGACCGCCTTGGCACGCAGCAGGTGCTTCAGACGCGGCACAGCGAAACGTGGCGAGTCGAAATAGCGGGTATCGGGCCAGAAGCGCAGGGTGGTCCCGGTATCCTTTGCCGCCACCTTGCCGGCGTCGACCAGCTCGCCCTGCGGCACGCCGCCGGCGTACGCCTGGGTCCAGAGGCGCCCGCCGCGCTGGATGGCCACCTCCAGCCGGGTGGAGAGCGCGTTGACCACGGAAACGCCGACGCCGTGGAGGCCGCCGGAGAAGTTGTAGTTCTTGTGGCTGAACTTGCCGCCGGCGTGGAGGCGCGTGAGGATCACCTCCACCGCCGGCACCCCCTCCTCGGCGTGGAGGTCCACCGGCATGCCGCGACCGTTGTCGGCGACCGCCATGCCGCCGTCGTCCAGCAGCTCCACGCGGATCCGGTCGGCATGGCCGGCGATGGCCTCGTCCACGGCGTTGTCGATGACTTCCTGGGCCAGGTGGTTCGGCCGTTCGGTCTGGGTATACATCCCCGGGCGCTTGCGCACCGGGTCGAGGCCCTTGAGGACTTCGATGGAATCCGCCGTATAACCGCCTTGTTCTGCCATGCACCCGTATCCTGAAAGCCGGAAAAACCGCGCTCAGGCTAGCCGGAAGCGGCGGTGGCGGCAAGGGGGCCGACGGGATCGGGGGCGCGCGACGGGTCGCGGGGTGGAGGTCGGGGTGGGGTTCCGACTCGGGGGCGTCGGCCGCAGGGATGCGGCCGTCGAGCCTACACGGACGTATTCATGGCGTCCCCCGAGTCGGAACCCCACCCCGACCTCCACCCCGCGATCAGCCGTTCCCCCGGGTCCGGAACTGGCCGACCAGCTCCTTGAGTTCCGCCACCAGCTGGTTGAGTTCCTCCGACGACTGGGTCAACTGCCCCGCGCCCTCCGCCGAATGCTCGGCGATGGTGGCGATCTCGTTGATATTGCGGTTGATGTCGTCGGCCACCGTTCTCTGCTCTTCGGAGGAACTGGCGATCTGTTCGTTCATGCTGTTGATGTGGCCGACGGCGTCGGCGATGCGGTCCAGCGCCTCCTCGGTGTTGCCGGCCTGCTCCACTGTGGTGCCGGCCCGCTCGCGGCTGCCCTGCATGGTATCCACCGCACCGCGGGCGCCGGTCTGCAACTTCTCCACGGTATTCTGGATCTCCTCGACCGATTCGTGGGTGCGGGTGGCCAGATTGCGCACCTCGTCGGCGACCACGGCGAAGCCGCGCCCCGCCTCGCCGGCCCGAGCCGCCTCGATGGCGGCGTTCAGGGCCAGCAGGTTGGTCTGCTCGGAGATCTCGCGGATGACATTCAGGACCTCGCCGATCGAATCGGTTTCGGTGCCGAGTTGCTGGATGACGTCGGCGGCCTCGTTGACCTCGTCCGCCAGCCCGCGAATGGCGGCCATGGTCTCGTGGACCACCCGACGGCCCTCGTCGGCGGCCTGACTGGCATTGCCGGCCGCCTCGGCCCCCTGCTGGGCGTTGCCCGAGACCTCCTGCACGGTGGTGGCCATCTCGTTCATTGCGGCGGCCACCTGTTCGGTCTGCGACTTCTGCTGCTGCACCCCCTCACCGGTACTCCCGGCCACGCGCGAAGTCTGCTCAGCGGTGGTAGCGAGGCGCTCGATGGCCTGACCGACCCGTTCCACCAACTGATGGATCTTGGCGGTGAAATCGTTGAACGCCTCCGCCAGCTGCCCGATCTCGTCCCCGGAGTGGATCTCCAGGCGCGCGGTGAGATCACCCTCGCCGGCGGCGATGTCGCGCATGGCGTGGACGGTGCGGTCCAGCGGTCCGGTGATCATGCAGGCGACCCACCAGGCCACCAGGGCGCCGAGGACCAGTCCACCCACCGACATCACGGCCACGAAGAAGCCGACTGCGGTGACTTCGCTCCGCAGACCGTCACCAATGGTGTCGATGCGCCTTTGCTGATTCTCGACCATGGCCGATGTCTCGCGGCTGATCCGGTCGATGATCGGAGCCAGCTCGGTACGCAGCAGGAAGGCGTCGGTACGCCAGCGGTCGCCGTCCTGGATGGCGAGCAGTTCATCGAAATTCTCGAAGAGTTCCTCGTGGAGGCGCATGAAGTCCTCCATGGCCATTTCCTGCTCAAAGGTGAACAGGTGGGACATCCCCATGAGTTCCTCCGCCTTGTCGGCGGTGGCCTCCTGATAGAGGCGCACCTCGTCCACCGCGCTCTGGCCACGGAAGGCGAGATAGGCGCGCACGCCGTTCATGACGTTGGACCACTGGTAGCGCAGATCCTGGAAGGCGGTGAGCAGCTCCTTGCGCTCCTCGGTGGCCGGCTGCGACCGTTCGGCCATCAGGGCTTCGCTCAGGATCTGCAGGACCTGCTGCGAGACGGGGTTGATGTTGCGCGCGGCATACGCCACGCCGGGAAAATTCTTCTCGCTGTCCTGTGGCAGTTCCAGCAGTTGATCACGGTATTCCAGGTAGTCATGGAACGCCGCCTCGATGGCCTCGAGACGCTCGGAGAGGTTCTTGCTGTTTGCCACCGCCGGCATTTTCGAGAGCTCGTTCAGGGTGGCCTCGACCTCCTCGACCGCGGTTTCGAATTCATCCCGATAACGCTGCTCTCCGGACAGGAGATAGAACCCGAGTGCGGCGTTGCCCTCCTCGAGCCGCTCCTGCAGGGTCATGGAGGCCTGCACCACCGGCTGGACCTCCTCCACCATGGTCTCGACCCCGCCTTCGGTCCGGGCAAAGGAGACAAAGGCCACCAGCCCCACCAGCAGCAGGATGGTCAGGATGATGCCGTACCCCGACCAGAGCTTCTGCCGGATGTTCAGCCGCGCGAGCAGATTGCCCATGTTCCCCTCCCCCCTTCTTGTTTTCGTCATTCGATGGCGCCGCTCGCCCATTACAGAAAGGGGACAGTCCCCTTTCTGCATACCCATCATCCTTTCGGGGGATTATCGACCATCCTGACCAGAACATGAACGGTTTCAGTCGAGGGGCACTCCCAGCCGCCGGGCCACATCCTCGTAGGCCTCGATGACGCCGCCGAGATCGCGGCGAAAGCGATCCTTGTCCAGCCGTTCACGCGTCTCGGCGTCCCAGAGCCGGCAACCGTCGGGGGTGAATTCATCGCCGAGGACCAGCCCGCCGCCGGCGCGACCGAACTCCAGCTTGTAGTCCACCAGCAGGATCCCGGCCCCGGTGAACAGCGCCCTGAGCACCTCGTTGACGCGCAGGGAGAGGGCTTTCATCTCCTCCACTTCGGCGGTGGTGGCCCAGCCGAAGGTGGCGATGTGGGACTCGTTGATCATCGGGTCGTGCAGGGCATCATCCTTGAGGAAGAACTCGAACACCGGCGGTTCCAGTTCGCGCCCCTCCTCGATCCCGAGGCGACGGCAGAGGCTGCCGGCGGCCACATTGCGCACCACGCATTCCACCGGCAGCATCTCCAGACGCCGAACCACCGACTCCTGCGGCCCGTTCAGCGCCACGAAGTGGTTCGGCACCCCGGCGGCGGACAGGTGCTGCATCAGGTGGGCATTGAAGCGGTTGTTCACTTCGCCCTTGCGCGCCAGCGACTCGGTCTTCTCGCCGTCGAAGGCACTGGTGTCGTCGCGAAACTCGAGGACGAGATGGCCGGGCTCGTCGGTCTCGAAGACCGTCTTCGCCTTGCCGGAATAGAGTTCGGTGCGTTTATCCATATCCACCTCGGATTGGTCATTACCCTGATTCACTCGGGTGTGGTATTCGGTTCGGCGTTCCAGCGGCCTCAGGCCACGGTGAGCCAGTCGAAGCCCGCCTCCTGCTCCGCGATCCGGATCCCGTCGGTATCCCCCAGGACCCCGCCCAGGGCCGCGCGGGCCAGTTCCGGCTGATTATTGCGCTCCGAGAGGTGCATCGCCACCACCTCGTCGAGACGACCGCGATCCAGCCGCGCCAGAATGTCCGCCGCCTGGGCGTTGGCCAGGTGACCGTGGTGGCCGCCGACGCGCCGTTTCAGTGCCGGTGGGTAGCTGCCGTCCCGGAGCATCCCGGGATCGTGGTTGCACTCCAGCAGCAGGGCCCGGACGCCGGCGAGCTTCTCCAGGATGTGCGGGGTCACGTGGCCGACATCGGTGAGCAGACCGACCCGTTCGGCGCCATTGCCGAAGACGAACTGACTCGGTTCCCGGGCGTCGTGCGGCACCGGATAGGGCTCGATGGCCAGGTCACCGATGGCGAACGGGGCGTGGCAGGAGAAGTGGCGCAGACGGGGCAGCTCGCCGCAGCCATGTTCACGGGCGGTGCCGTGGGTCATCCAGACATCGAGGCCGTGGCGTCGGGCCAGCGGACCGACACCGCGAACATGGTCCCCGTGCTCATGGGTCACCAGCACGGCGTCCAGATCGGCGGCACTCCGGCCCAGCCGGCCCAGGCGCCGTTCGGTCTCGCGAATCGAAAAGCCGCAATCGACCAGCACACAGGTGGAACCGGACTCCACGAGGGTGGCGTTACCGGCGCTACCGCTGCCGAGGGAGGCGACGCGCAGGGCGCTCATGGGGTCACAGGCGATCCCGGATGATGGTGAGCACCTCTTTCGCGGTCTCCACCGGAACCGGACCGCCCTCGGCGTCACGGATCCACAGGCGATGGTCCCTGTCGCCGCGCTCCAGTTCCAGGCGATAGAGGATCCCCTCGGTTCCCGCTGCGTCGCCGCCGGCCTCGGCGTAGCGCACCAGTAGACGCCCCTCGTCCGAGCTGCGCTCGCGCACCGAGAAACCACCGGCGGAGAGCGCCGATTCCAGCCGCGCCCACAAGCGGGGATAGGCCCCCGCCATGCGCAGGGACGGCGGCTGCTCGTCGACGAGTTCAACATCCGACGACTCGCCGTCTTCGGCAGGAAGCGTCTCCGCCTCGGTGGTGGCCATCTCCGGCGGCCGCTCCAGTTCCTTCAGTGTCTCCAGGTCCAGAGAACGTGGTGTGACGCCGGCGGGCAGGGAATAGCGCCCGCTGGGGGTCGGTACGACGACATCGTCAGTAGCCACCAGGGGTGGCGCCGGTTCGGCCTCGGTGTGGGCAACCAGACGTTTGTCGGCGGTGCCACAGCCCGTCAGCCAGGCGGCGGCGATCAGCCCGAACAGACCGGCGCGCAGTGCGGGACGACGATATCCCGGCATCCCCCTCCTCATTGGATTCCGGTCTCGCGCAGTGCGGCGCGAACCCGGTCGCGATACGCCTCCGCCAGCGGGGTCAGTGGCAGGCGGAGGCCGCTCCCGATCAGGCCCATCTCCTGGAGCGCCCACTTCACCGGGATCGGGCTGGTCTCGATGAACAAGGCCTTGTGCAACGGCTGCAGCCGCGCGTCCAGATCCCGGGCGCGGTCGGCCTGGCCGGCACGGGCGGCTGCGCACATCGTCTGCATCATCCCGGGGGCGACGTTGGCGGTCACCGAGATGTCGCCACGGAAGCCGGCGAGCATGGATTCGCAGGCGGTCCCGTCTTCACCGGAATAGAGCTCCAGCTGGTGGCCGCAGCGCGCCACCAGCTCCCGACTGCGTTCCAGGTCGCCGGTGGCGTCCTTGATGCCGATGATGTTGCCATGGTCCATGAGTCGTTCCACGGTGGCGGTCTTCATGTCGACCCCGGTCCGGCCGGGGACGTTGTAGAGGATCTGCGGCACCGGCACGGCCTCGGCGACGGTGCGGAAGTGCTGGTAGAGCCCCTCCTGGGTCGGCTTGTTGTAGTAGGGGGTGACCAGCAGACAGGCGTCGGCCCCGGCATTCATGCCGGCGCGGGTGAGCTCGACCGCCTCGGCGGTGGCATTGGCGCCGGTACCGGCAATCACCGGGATGGCCCCGTCCACCAGCTCCACCACCCGACGAACCACGGCCAGGTGCTCCTCGACACTCAGGGTGGCCGATTCACCGGTGGTGCCGACAGCGACGATGGCGTCGGTACCGTTATCCAGATGGAACGCCACCAGACGTTCGAGGGCCTCGTAATCCACCGCCCCATCCGCGTGCATGGGGGTGACCAGCGCGACCATACTGCCATGGAACATGGCGGTTACTCCCGATCACTGAAAACGGGTCATGGTAGCGAGCCGCCCCCGGGCTGACAAGGCATCGGGTCGGACCACCGCCGGCCGGAGACAGCGCCTTTCCCGGGCCCGGCAAAGCCGATACACTCGAGTCCTGTACAGGCGACCCACGAGAGAAGCGGCAATGGAGAACAACTATCTGGTGATCTCGGCCATCGGCTCCGATCAGACCGGCATCGCCGACGAGCTGGCTCGCGCCATCATGGACACCGGCTGCAACATCCACGACAGCCGCATGACCATCCTCGGCGGCGAATTCGCCATGCTTCTGCTGGTTACCGGCCCGTGGAATTCCGTGGCCAAGCTGGAGGACGCCATCCCGGCGCTGACCGAACGACTCGATCTCCAGATCAGCTGCAAGCGCACCAACCCCCGGCAGCAGACCGGACAGAGCCTCTCCTACAACATCGAGGTCATTTCCATGGATCAGCCGGGTATCGTTTACGACCTGGCCACCTTTCTGTCCAAACGCCGGATCAACATCCAGGACCTTTCCACGGAGCGCTATGCCGCTGCCCATACCGGCACACCGATGTTTGCCGCCCGAATGACCATCAATGTCCCGGCCGACGTGCGCATCGCCAGCCTGCGCGAGGAATTCTTCGACCTCTGCGACGGCCTGAACCTCGACGCCGTGCTCGAGCCGGTGAAGATCTGAACCCCCGTCAGCAAGGAGAATCATGAGCGACACCATCCAGATCGGGGACCGCGCCCCGAACATCCCCCTGCCCGCCACCGGTGGCCAGACGCTCTCGCCCACCGACTACCAGGGCCGCAAGCTGGTGCTCTACTTCTACCCCAAGGACAGCACCCCCGGCTGCACCACCGAGGGCAACGATTTCAGCCGATTGCACGATCGCTTCCGCGCCGCCGGCGCCGAGATCCTCGGCGTCTCCCGCGACAGCGTGAAGTCCCACGAGAAGTTCAAGGAGAAACAGGGCTTCCCGTTCGAACTGCTCTCCGATGCCAACGAGGAACTCTGCAACGCCCTCGACGTCATCCAGGAGAAGGTCATGTTCGGCAAGCGCGCCATGGGCATCGAGCGCAGCACCTTCCTGTTCGACGCCGACGGCGCCCTGGTCCGGGAATGGCGCAAGGTCAAGGTCCCCGAGCACGCCGACGAGGTCCTGGCCGCCGTCGAAGACCTCGGCTGATCCCGAGGTTTCGGCCGGTGGCGGGGCCGCCACCGGCCCACCTCTGCGCCAGACAACGAACCACAGTCCAAGGAGCCGCTCCCGTGAACACCGCCCACAAGAGCCGCGACAAACGCCTCTTCGTCCTCGACACCAACGTGCTGATGCACGATCCGACCTGTCTGTACCGCTTCCAGGAACACGACATCTTCCTGCCCATGGTGGTGCTCGAGGAACTGGACAACCACAAGCGCGGCCACTCCGAGGTCGCGCGCAACGTCCGCCAGGCCAGCCGCTTCCTGGACGAGCTCGTCCAGCACGCCCTGGAGAACGAGACCGCCTCGGAAACCGACTTCAGCCGCGGCCTGCCGCTCGCCCAGGGTCCCGATCACGAGACCAACGGCGGCCACCCCAAGGGCTACGGCGCCACCGGCCACCTCTTCCTGCAGACCGACATCCTCAAACCGCGGACCGCCAGCCGACTCCCCGGCAACAAGCCGGACAACGACATCCTCGACGTGGCTCTGGCGCTGCGCGAACAGGATCCGGCGCGCGGGGTGACGCTGGTCTCCAAGGACATCAACCTGCGCATCAAGGCGCATGTGGTCGGCCTGCCGGCGGAGGACTATTTCAACGACCAGGTCCTCGACGATGTCGACCTGCTCTACAGCGGCCACACCGCGCTGCCCGACGATTTCTGGGAGCGTCAGAGCAACGCCCCGACCAGCTGGCGAGAGGACGAGGGCCGCACCTTCTACCAGGTGAACAGCCCGGCGGTGGCCGGTCTGCACCCGAACCAGTTCGTCTACTCCGAGAGCGACACCGCCCTCCAGGGGGTCGTCCGCGAGGTCGACGGCGAGGAGTGCCGGTTCGAGCTGGTCCACGACTACAGCCACCGGTCGGTCTGGGGGATCAAGGCGCGCAACCCGGGGCAGAACTTCGCCCTGAACCTGCTGATGGATCCGGAGATCGATTTCGTCAGCCTGGTCGGCCAGGCCGGTACCGGCAAGACCCTGCTGACCCTGGCGGCCGCCCTGGCGCAGACCCTGGACGAGAACCGCTACAGCGAGATCATCATCACCCGCGTGACCATCCCGGTGGGCGAGGACATCGGCTTCCTGCCCGGCACCGAGGAGGAGAAGATGGAGCCGTGGATGGGGGCTTTGCGCGACAACCTCGAGGTGCTGGCCGGCGGCGGCCAGGAGGGAGGCGGCGAAGGCGGCACCTGGGGCCGTCAGGCCACCAACGATGTCCTGATGAACAAGATCAGTTCGCGCTCACTGAACTTCATGCGCGGACGAACCTTCCTGAACAAGTTCGTCATCCTCGACGAGGCCCAGAACCTGACCTCGAAGCAGATGAAGACGCTCATCACCCGGGCCGGGCCGGGGACCAAGATGGTCTGCCTCGGCAACGTCGCGCAGATCGACACCCCCTACCTCACCGAGACCACCTCGGGTCTGACCTACGTGGTCGACCGCTTCAAGGACTGGGAACACGCCGGCCACGTCACCCTGCAGCGCGGCGAGCGCTCGCGGCTGGCCGACTACGCCTCCGAGGTGCTCTGAGGCGTCAGTCGTCGGCCTTCTGGTAGAGGGCCAGGTAGTCCGCCCGGGACATCGGTTCCCGGGCGGCCACCGCCAGCACGTCCGCCAGGTGCTCCGGCGTGCTCATGCCGACCAGGCTGGTCCCCAGCCCCGGCGTCGAACGGTTGTACTGCAGGGCCCGCTGGGCCGGATTCGGCAGCGTCGCCAGCGCCCGGGCCACGGCGTCCACCGACTGGCCGGCCAGATTCCCCTTGAGCATCGTGTGGCTGCCCATGAGGTAGACCCCGAGCTGATGCGCCGCCTGGATGGTGGAGGCGACGTTGCCCTGACCGGTGGCCTGGTTGAAGCGGGTAAACCCCTCCGGCATCGCCTGGTTGAACGGCAACTGGCAGACCCGGAAGCCGTGGCGGTTGTCCTCCTTGCCGGTGACGTACTGGTAGGCCTTCTCCGCCAGCCCCTGGAGGGACGTCAGCGACTCGAAGAGCGGTGCGTCGGTCTCCACCCGGAAGCCATCGAAGGTGGCGATGCCGTAATGGCGCAGACGACCGTCGGCGATGGCCTGTTCGAGCACCCGGAAGACCGCTTCCAGCTTCTGGTTGGTCGCCTCCTTGCCGATACCGGGGATGTGCACCTCCGGCTGATCGACCAGGAAGGCGTCCAGGGTCTCCACCCCCATGAGCTTGCGCGAGAGTTCCAGCTGGTAGTTGATGTACTCGGGGCTCAGGCAGTGCGGTGCGCCGTCGGCGATGTCCTCGGCGCGGCCCAGCCTCGGGGTGACGATCTCCTGCTGGATCCAGGCCGCCGGGTCCGCCGGCGGGCCGCCCCGAAAGGTCAGAAAACCGCCCTTGCTCACCAGATAGAGCGCCTCGCGCGGGGTACCGGCGTTCACCGCCTCGCGCACCCCGGCGCCGACGGCGGCCAGGGCGCGGCCGTAGCGGTAGTGCGCGGCGGTGTCGATGACGTTGATGCCGCCCGCCACGGCCCCGGCGATGATGGCGGCCACGGCGGCGTCGGTAGTCGCATCGGCGGTGCCGGGGAAGGTACCGACACCCAGGGAGGAGAGCCGGATCTTCGTCTTCAGCAGATCGCTGTAGTGGCCCTCGCCGGTATCGGCGGCGTGGGCCTCGGCGTAGGCGCGGGTGGCCTGCGGGGTGGCGTGGCCGGTAAGCGGCGTCATCTCGTTCATCATCACTCCATGGGTTGCAGCAGCGGGTGGCTGTTGATGAGTTCCTCCACGCGCCGTTCGACGTCGGGGCGCAGGGGCCCGCCGAGATCGGGATCGAGTCGGGTCTCGAACAGCGCCTCGAAATAGTCCTCGTCCTCGTCCATGTCCCAGTCGACCGCGCGCAGCAGGTCGCGGGCGTCCTCGGGCAGCGTCTCGGGGAGTTCACGGCCGGACAGCAGCGCCCAGACCCCCGCCCAGCAGCGCGCCAGCACCAGCGGATGATACCCCCCGCCGCCGACGGCGAGCAGGCGCGGCACGCCGCTGGCGTGGCGCGGGCTGGTCTCGATCACGCGGTCGACGGTGGCGAGGAAGCGCTGGGTGGAGATGGTGAACTTGCCCAGCGGATCGGGGCGCAGGATGTCGGTGCCGGTCTGCAGGACCACGGCGTCGGCATCGGCGGCGGCCACCACCCGCGGCCAGAGGGTGTCGAAGGCGTGGGCGAATTCGGTGTCGTTGGTCCCCTTCGGCAACGGCAGGTTCACGGCGTTGTGCAGCGGACCGGTGTCGCCGATGGCGCCGCCCTTGAAGGGATAGGCGTAGTCGGTGTCCATGTGCAGCGAGCAGGTGACCACCTCCGGGTCGTCGGCGAAGGCAGCCTCGACGCCGTCGCCGTGGTGGGCGTCGATGTCCAGATAGAGCACCCGCAGGCCGTCGCGGCGCAGGCGCTGGATCCCGAGCACCGGGTCGTTGAGGTAGCAGAAGCCGCGCGCCTGATCCGGCGCCGCGTGATGCATCCCGCCGGCGGGATTGAACGCCATGCGCCCCGCCAGCACCTGCTCCGCCCCCTGGACGCTGGAGCCGGTGGCGGTGGCCGGGGTGGTAAAGAAGCCGGGGAACCACGGGTTCTCGAAATTGCCGAGGTTGTGCGCCTTGCGGTAGCGGTCGGTGACCTTGCCCAGCGCCTCGCAGCGTTTCAGGGCGCTGATGTAGGCCGGGGTGTGGAAGCCGTGGAGCTCGAAGTCGGCCGCCTTGCGCGCCTGCAGGAATTCACCCTCGGTGATGGCGCCGTAGGCCCGGATGACATCCCAGGTCAGCGAGACTCGGGGGATCCCCAGCGGGTGATTGCTGCCGTAGGAGTGGCGGCGGTAGCGGCTGGCGCCGATGAAGACCGCCTCGCGGCGCGCCGGGGCGACGGTGCGTGACGGGTCGGAAGCGGTTGCGTGAGCGGTCATGGCGGCGGACTCCGGACTACTTGCGCAGGCGCAGATAGATCTCGGGCAGCCGGCGCGGCAGCTCGTCCACATGGTCGAGGACCATGAAGTGGCCCGGCCCGAAGATCGCCGGCAGGTACTCGTCGCCGGCCGGGTCGAGGGTGATGCAGAACGGATGCACGCCGGCATCCACCGCCTCCTTCACCGCCATGCGCGTGTCCTCGTGCAGATAGCGCGGATCACCGCCGTCATCGTAGTCGGCCGGACGGCCGTCGGAAAGGATCAGCAGCAGCCGTCGACGCGCCGGGGAGTCGTTGAACTGCACGGTGGCGTGGCGGATCGCGGCGCCCATGCGCGTGGCCAGACGACCGCTGAGGCCGGCGATGCGGGCGCGCGCATGGCTGTCCAGGGTGTCACCGAAGGCCTTGATCGGGTAGTAGCTGACCTGATCCCGATTCTTCGAGGCAAAGCCGGCGATGGCGAACGGGTCCCCCACCTCGCGCAGCGCCTCGGCGAAGATCAGCAGACCGGCACGCAGCCGCTCCACCACCGTGCCCTCGCCGTCGCTGGCGTTGGCCATGATCGAGGTGGAGAGGTCCGCCAGCAGCAGCACGGCGGTGTCGCGGTGCTGCACGGCGCGGCGCTTGTAGACGTGATCGCGCGGCGAGCGGCCCATGCGCTTCTCGGTGACGTACTCCATGGCCGCCTCGAGATCCAGTTCGTCGCCGTCGTACTGGCGGCGCAGCGGCGCCGGACGCTGGGGCCGCTGGAGCTGGAGGGCACGACGCAGACGCTTGAGGGCGTTGGCGTGGCGCGCCATCAGCGGCGCGACATCGGCCTCGTCGCCCTCCTCCAGCGCCCGCTCGCGCACCCGGGTCCAGTCCCGCTTGTAGCCGTTCTCGCGGTAGTCCCATTCCGGATAGGGGAAGCCGTCGCGGTTCACCTCCCGGCGCAGCCCGCGTCCCACCACCTGGGCCGGCTGCGGGATGCCGACGCCGATCCGCCCGCCGGTGCCGGAGGTCTCCTCCGGGGCGATGTCGAGATCGGGGTCGCCGGAGCCCTCGTCCGGGGTCTCCTCCTTGCACTCCTCGCAGGACGTCTCGCGCTCCTCCTCGGTGGCGGCGCGGTCCAGCTCGTCCTCGTCCATCGCCTCGCCGGGGATGCGCGGGTAGAAGGGGCGCGCGGCGTTGGGGGCGTGGCCCGGCAGATAGGCCGCCGGGCGCTCGTCCAGGTCGATGGCCGGCGCCGACCAGCCGGACGGCGGTTCCCGGTAGAGGCGCAGGGCGGTCTCGAAGGCGTCCACCAGGGTCGCCTCCGGGTCGAGCAGCGGCGCCAGCGCCGACCAGACGGCCTCCGGCAGCGCCGCCGTGTCCACGGAGCCGGTACGTGTTCCATCCCGACCCGCCGCGTCGGCCGTCAGGCCGCTGGCCAGCGCCGCGCGCGCCAGGCCGTACCACGCTCCGGCGCCCCCCTCCGGCGGGGCCGCCGCACGGGCCCGACGCAGCAGGCGCCGACGGTAGTTGGGGATCACGCCGTCGATGCGGGCGTCCACCCGCAGGTCCTCGCAGAGGTCGAAGAGCAGCCCGAAGCGGACCATGTCGTCGCCGAACGGGGCGAACAGCGGCAACCAGGTGATCCGCTGTTGCTCATCCACCGGCGGATGGACCATGCCCTGGCGTTCGAACAGGGTCTGGATGGCGTCCTGATCGTAACTGCCGAAGACCAGATGGCCGGTAACGTGCTCCACGGCGAGGATCGCGCTCTCCCGGTCCGGCAGCACCGCCGGCAGGAACAGACGGGCGCCGTCGGTCTCGGCGGCCAGCAGCGGCTCGCCCGGATGCCAGCCGCTGTCCTCGACCAGCAGGTCTTCGCCGAACCAGCCCCGGGCCAGCAACTGGAACAGCCGGGTGTGCTCGCGGGTGGAGGTTCCGGGGGCGCTCTCCAGCAGCAGCGCCCGCGATTCCTCGCTTTCCAGACGGAAATAGGCCTCGCCGCGCTGGCGCCCGGCCTGGAGGATGTCGGCACCGCGCCGGGCCCAGTCGCGCACCCCCTCGACGCCGATCAGCGCGCGCACCTTCAGCGCCCCCTCCAGGTAGCTGCCCAGGGCCAGCCGGCGCTGCTGGAAGAGCTCCTCCGCCGGCGCCATCAGCGCCTCGATGGCCTCCGGCCCGCGCCCGCCTCCGAGTTCCCGGAACGGGGTGGTGAAATAGGCGCCGCCACTGTCCAGATGGCGCTCCAGCCAGGCGTGGCCGATGTCGAACCAGGTCCGCTCACCGCCCTCGCCCCATTCGCGGAAGACCTCGGCGGCCTGCTCCATGAACCCCTCCAGCGCCTTCCAGGAACCGCGCCAGCGGGTGAACTCGCGCGCCTGCTTCAGCCACGGCTCGACCCCTTCGGCGGCGGCGGCCACGGACGGCGTGTTGCGGATGAAGGCCTTGCCGGCGTCGCGGTCGTGGAAGAAGAGTTCGCGCGCCGCCTCCAGCCAGGCGACGACCGCTTCGGGGCCGTACGGCTCCACGGCCGGCATCGCCTCTTTGGCGTCGCGGTGGGCGACGAAGGAGATGTCCTCCAGATGGGCCAGGATCTCCTGGGCCTGGAGCAGCGCCTCCTGTTCGTCGACGGGGGTTTCGCCCGTGGCCATGCTCAGCCGGCGCTGGCGGGGACGTCCCCGGTGTCGAAGTGGGCCTCGATGATCTCCGAGAGCGCCGCGACCAGTTCGGGGTCGTCGGTGACCGGATAGACCATGGCGACCTTGCACGCCTCGACCGGCTCCAGACCGGCGCCGATCAACTGGCCGGCGTAGGTCAGGGCGCGGGTGGAGGTGGCCTCCTCCAGGCCGTGGTCCTTCAGCCCGCGCGCCTGACGACCAGCGGCCACCAGCCGGGTGGCGACATCGGCGTCGACGCCGGTCTCCCGGGCCACGATGTCGCGCTCGACCGCCTCGTCCGGGTAGTCGAAGTTCATGCCGACGAAGCGCTGCTTGGTGGACGGCTTGAGATCCTTGAGCACGGTCTGGTAGCCCGGGTTGTAGGAGATCACCAGCATGAAGTCGGGGTGGGCGGTGATGACCTGGGACTTCTTGTCCAGCGGCAGCTCGCGGCGGTGGTCGGTGAGCGGGTGGATGACCACGGTGGTGTCGGTGCGCGCCTCGACGATCTCGTCCAGGTAGCAGATGGCGCCCTCCTTCACCGCGCGGGTCAGCGGGCCGTCCTGCCAGACGGTCTCCTCCCCCTCGAGGAGGAAGCGACCCACCAGGTCGGAGCTGGTCAGGTCCTCGTGGCAGGCGACGGTGACCAGCGGCCGGCCGAGCTGGTGGGCCATGTGCTCGAGAAAGCGGGTCTTGCCGCAGCCGGTGGGCCCCTTGAGCATCACCGGCAGACGCTTCTCCCAGGCGGCGCGGAAGACCTTCTCCTCGCTGCCCTGGACGGCGTAGAAGGGGGCGTCGCCCTCCACCGGTTTCTGGACGACGTCGCGTTCGACACCGCGCAGGCGGTCGATGATCTGTTTCATGCCGGGGCTCCCCATTGCTGTTCGGCGCGGCTGCGCAGGTAGAGATCGATGTGGCGGGTGGTCCGCACCGCCATGCGGCCGGCCCGCCGGGGCAGGGCGTCACGGCGGTCCGTGAGCACGCAGTTCTGATAGAAGATGAGTTCGCGGACGTTGTCGCGCACCGCGTTCAGGGAAGGGTCGCCCTTGACGAAGGCCTTCTGCACCGCCAGCAGATCGGCGTTCTCCGGCAGGCTCTTGCCCTCGGCGGCGGCATAGGCGCGCAGCAGCGCCTCGATGATCGCCATGCACGGCTCCAGCAGGGGGGCGGGATCGCGGTCCGGGTCGGCATTCACCTCCGCCTCCAGCTCGGCGATCCGCCCCTCCCGCGCCTCGAGGGTCTCGAACAGGGCCTCCACGGCCCCGGTGTTCTCGGTCATCTCGGCAGCCATCGCGCCTCTCCATCGGGGTCGCTGTTCCACGACCATCACTTTGGTGTATAGTGGTTAGCTGATCATTATACCTTACTAATTTACTCGGCGATAGCCGCCCCGGTGGCTGTCCCGCTCGATCCACTGGCTGCAGGAGTGAGGCATGAGCAATCTCGTCAAGATGATTCGTCTGAACAACCTCGAGTACAACCCCAACCGCGATCCGCAGGTCTATCGTCGGCCGGTGGGTGAGCTCTTCCGGATCCAGGTCTGGCTGGAAGGCAGTGGTTCCGCCAAGGGCACGTTCGAGGTGGACGGCGAGACGAAATGCGAAAAGAGCGTGAACCTGCCCGGCAAGTTCGACTGTCAGGTGAGTTTCGACGAGGCCGGAACCCAGCTCGGCACCCTCACCATCGAGGCCAACGGCGAGACCGTCACCCGGTCCGTCCGCCTCGATGTGGAAGAGCACGCCAAGGTCGGCTGAGCCGACTCCCGCCGCCGGCGCCCGGCCCGGCGGCGTTCCCGTCTGTTCCGCCCTCCGGGGCACCCCTCTCCGGCACCACCCCGCCCGGCATCGAGACGAATCCGATCACCCCCAGTCGTACTGCGCGGTGAAGGACTCGATTACGCCGGTCAGTTCATCGCGACTGAAGAAGCGATCGGCGCGCTCCTGCCGCAGCTCGTTCTGGCGCCCCTCGTCGCCACCGACGACCAGCACGGGGATGTTCACCATCATCTCCCGGCGCAGTTCCCGGACCAGCGTCACGGGGTCGTAGCGAGCCGTCTCGTCGGCATCGAGGATCAGGAAGCGGTGCAGCAGGATGTCGTTCCAGGCGCCGACCCGCTCCAGGGCGTCGGCGGGGACGACCTCCCAGCCGCCGGGGATGTGGGCCCGCGCTTCGTCGACCAGGGCCGGATCGGCGGTGATCAGGATGAAGCGTTTCTGCAGGCGTCGGGTGATGCTGGGCTCGGCCATGGGTCGGGGCTCCTCGGGTCGGTGGGGTTCGGGGTATTCTCGCATGTCTTCGCGGTGGTGTTGGCAGGTCCGGTGTGGGGGCTTCGAACCGATCTGAACGGGCGGGCTCGGTGGGGAGGGCGTGTTCGCCCCGGGGAGCGCCGTGAACACGTCCGTGTGGGCTCGACGGCCGCATCCTGCGGCCGACGTCCCCGGGTCGAACACGCCCTCCCCACCGAGCCCGCCCGTTCAGACCTCGGCCCGGCGTTCCGGTTCGCTGGTCGTCCGGCTCCAGCCGGCCTGGCGCTGGATGGGGGCGACCAGGGCCTCGATGGCTTCGGCCTGCTCGGGAGTGGCGCCGGCGGCGGTGAGTTCGGTCCGGTTCGCGGCGCACCCGTGCCAGCGCGGCCTTGCCGTCTCGTTTTCGGCCTCGAGGGTGGCGGCGCGGGCAATGCGGTTGTCGGTGAGCAGCAGGCGGACGTCGGCACCTTCGACCAGGTAGGTGCGATGGTTGACCTTGATGGCGCCGGGAAGGCGTGAGTTTGCGCCCACTTCTGTCTCGGCCGCTTCGCGGGCCTCTTCGGCGATCTCGGTGGCGGCGGTGGCCATGGCGGTCTGCTCGGCGGGGGTCGGGGCATCGGGCTGCCAGTCGATGGTCAGGGCCTGACCCAGGGCCTCGCGCAGGACCCGGTTCAGCTCGGTGGGCTCCGGGCGCGGGGCGAAGCGGGTCCACGGGGCCATGCCGGCGGCGAGTTCGCGGGCGAGCCAGCGGCGGTAACCGGGGGACGGGGCGGCCATCAGCCGGGCGAAGCGGCGGGCGGGAAAGCGCCACAGCAGGGCGCTGGCGAAGACCCAGCTGGCGCCGATGGTGGCACTGCCGCTGCCGAGGACCTTGCGACCGGCGCACCAGACATCGCGCCCCACCACCTCGGCCGGCGGGCCGAAGCGGCGATGGACCGCCGCCAGGGCCTCCAGCGCCAGGGCCTCCCGCTCCCCCCGCCGGCTGCCGCCACCACCAGGCCAGATCAGGAACAGCGGCTGCTGGTCGCCATCGACCCAGACGGTGCCCCCGCCCAGTGGACGACGCAGGACCGGGGTTCCCGCTCGACGACAACGGCCATGGTCGACCGCCGAGGGGGTCTCGGTGGCGCCGAGGCAGACATGCCCCTGATCGGTGGTCGCCGTGACCAGCAGCGGCGCGCCATCCACCGGCTGCGCCTCGGCCAGACCGATGTACGCGCCATGCAGTGCCTCCGCGGAGAGCGAACCCAGTTCCAGCCAGCGGCCCGCAGTCACCGGAAAGTGTACCTATTCGCCGCCGGTGTCCCCGCCGCCACCATCCTTCGGCTTGTAGAACTTGCTGAAGTAGAAGTCGCGCTGGTTGAGATCCTGATAGAACCGGATCCGCTCCTCGAAGCCCTCTTCCATGATGCGGACCAGCGCCTCGCCCTGCTCGCTGTCGACGATGTGCATGGCGCCGAGGATATCCATGCCGCTGCCGTCCTGGTCGAAGACCATGACCTTCTCGGCCAGGGGTTCGGGGAAGTCGCAGTAGACGAGGAAGGCGTTGGTGTCGTCGTCGAGGGGATCGAGGGGCTGGATGACCAGCTTGCCCAGCCAGGCCAGGCGCGCGACCTGATTGAACTGGTTGATATCGAACTTCTTGCCCTTGCGATACTTGTTCAGCTGGTTCTTGATCTCGCCGACATCGGTGAGTTTGACGGACTTCATCGGGCCTCCTGGAGCAGACGGGGCGGCCGCCTCCCGGGGGAGTTTCCGACCGCCGTAATCAGAAATTAGTCCGCGTAGTTAGCCACAGCTTCCAGGGCTTCTTCAATATCCCCGGGCGCCGCGCGGATGGACATGAAGCTGTTGCCGCCCATCATGGAAAGGTCCGGGAAGTTCATGGCGATGCGGAATTTCGCCGCCAACGCCTTGACTTCATTGCCGTCCACCAGCACCTCGTAGGGCAGATGCGGGGTGTGCTTGAGTTCGCCGAAGTCGATGCTGTCCATGACCCGCGCATCGCCACCGACGTCGACATCCGGCCCCAGGGCGACGCCGAACAGCACCTGATTGCGCCGCGGGATGTCGATCCGGTAGACCTGCGCGGTGTCGCCGGCGCCCGCCTCCAGACCCGCCTCGACGGCCGCGACCGCGGCCTCGTGGCTGTCGTGCTCGGCCAGCTCCCACGGATCGTCGAAGCGCGGCATGCCGAACATGTAGCGGTAGCCGGCGAGTTCGTCGGGACTCAAGCCCTTTTCGGAGCCGAATTCGCGCTCCCGGCCCAGGGTCTCCGCCAATTGCTTCGACACGCTCCCGAGGTCGCCGATCAACCGGTAGGCGTGGGCCAGATAGCGCGGATTGGTGTAGCTCACCTGGACGCCGTCCTCGGTCTCGGTGATCCCGACCCGATGGGCGGCGGCGTAGGCGCCGGCGTCGGAGCGGGCCGCGGCCTCCCGGAGCCCCTGACTGGTGATCGCGAGGATGTGGGCCTGGTCGTGGGGCGAGTATTCACCCACGATCTCGAATTCCGCGTCGACCAGGGCCGTGCGGGTCGCCTCCAGGTGCTCTTCCACCGTCCCCTGCTCCACCGACGCCAGTACGAAGGGGCGCAGCTGGTCCTCGGCCGCAACCCCGGTTGCCGACACCAGCATCCCGAATGCCAGCATGGTGGCCAGTCCACCACGGCTCATCACTTTGAACATAATGCTCTCTCCATCCCGCTCGGGCGTATCGCCCATTCTTGTATTTCGCCAGGAACTGGCTGTTTCGGCGGTCGCCGGGGATTACGCGTTGAAACCCATATTCCTACGTAACCACATGGCCATATACCGCTGATATCGACTATCCAGCAGCTTGAAAGATGAGTCAAGCCACCGGGCAAAGGCTTGCCACAGAAGTAGAATTCCGCAACATACGAATATAATAATATTAACAATTAAAGGCCGACCTGTATCATCACGAAATTAAATCCTTATGCTTGACTTTGCTTATATGACTCCGTAGGTTCAGCCTTGCGACGAGGCAAACGAGATCGGGGATACTCGGATTAACGTCGTAAAAACAAACGACAAAGATGGAGGAGTACATCCAATGAACCACACCAGGAATCTGGTCGCGCTCGCGGTCACCGCCGCGCTGACCACGCCGATGAGCGCACTGGCCACCAACGGCATGAACCTCGAGGGGTACGGCCCCATTTCCACCGGCATGGGCGGTGCGTCCATGGCCATCGAGAACGGCACGGCCGCCATGGCGAACAACCCGGCCACCCTCGACATGCTCCAGGGCGAGAACCAGGTCGACGCCGCCCTCGGCGTTCTGGCGCCCGATGTGTCGGTGAGCAATGCCCAGGGCAGCGCCGATTCGGCCTCCAACAGCTTCACCATGCCGGCCGCCGGCTGGGCCCGGAAGCACAACACGGACCTGACCTACGGTGTCGGCGTCTTCTCCCAGGGCGGCATGGGCGCCGAGTACGGCAAGTCCTCCATCATGGCGGCGGACACCGGCCAGGAAGCCCGCTCCGAGATCGGCGTCGGCCGCGTGATCTTCCCCGTCTCCTTCCAGGTCAATGACAAGCTATCCGTGGGCGGCAGCTTCGATTATGTCTGGGGCGGGCTGGACATGAAGATGCCGATGGCGATGGGTAGTGGCGATCCCGGAACATTTAGCGACTTTTTGTCGGGCTTTGGAGGAAACCAAGTCTTAGGTGAGGCCACCATGACCGCTGGTCTGAAAAATGAGATGAATACTAAGTTCGGCAGTGGTGATTACGATGCACTGGCCATCAACTTCTCTGACAGCAGTGACTTCACCCAGAAGGCTTCGGGCACGGGCTATGGTGCCAAACTGGGCATGACCTTCCAGCACAGTGAAGACCTCACCTTCGGCGCCGCCTACCACATGAAGACGGCCATGGCGGACTGGGAAGGTGATGCCTCGATGGACCTGTACGATACGGGTGGGACTAACGATGACATTGCCTACGATGGCACGATCACCATCGACAATTTCCAGTGGCCGACCACCATCGCGCTCGGCGGGGCCTATACCCCGAGCGACAAGCTGCTGCTCGCCGCCGACCTGAAGATGCTGCAGTGGTCCGAGGTGATGGAGGACTTCAGCATGACGTTCGAGCCGGACGCGGACGCCATGGA
>JBNJEU010000011.1:0-46570 GCA_051746205.1 Pseudomonadota bacterium | reverse complement strand
CTCCAAGGACCAGCTCTACATCCAGGTCATGGAAACGTGCTGCAGCCAGGTTCTCGGCTCCCTGGAATCGGAACTCGGTGGTGACGGACCCATCGAGGAGCGCATTCGCGCCTTTGCCGCCAGCCATCTCGAACACCTGCTGGAAAAACCCGAGCTGAACCGGCTCATCATGCGCGAATTGCAGCATGGCGACGGCGATCGCGGCCGCGAGCTGGCCCAGGGTGTCCTGCGCCAGCACTTCAACGGGATCGTCGAACACATCCGGTCCGCCCAGGGAGATGGCGTGATCCGCGCCGACATCGATCCGGCGATCCTGGTCCTGACCCTGTTCGGCGGCAATCAGTTCTTCTTCGCCCACCGCGACCATCTGCGCACGAACGAGAACTGCCGGAACTTCATCGAGGATCCGGAGCACTTCACCCGACAACTGGTCGACATCCTGTTCAATGGTGTCGCCCTCAACCCAGCACAGACCTCCGAGGAATAAGCCCATGGTTCGGAAACACCCCGATGCATCAACCAGTTCCCTCCGGACCGGGCGATCCGCCGGGGCCCTGACCGCCGCCCTCCTTCTGACTACCCTCGTCGTGGGGTGTGGTGGGGAGGACGACGAGAGCATGGAGCCCGGCGAGTCCATGAGCAGCGAACGGGCGATGCTGATCACCGTGACCGAACCCACGGTGCGGGATGTGAATGTCATCGAACGGACCATGGGCCGCCTGCGCGCGCGCACCGCTCCGACCTTGCGCGCCGAGGTTTCCAGCCCCGTACAGGAGGTCCATGTGGAGGTCGGGGAGATGGTCGAGGCCGGTGAACTGCTGGCCACGCTGGACCCCGAGCCGCACACCCTCTCCCTGAATGCCGCGCGCGGTGAACACGACCGGCTGGCCGCCATGGTGCGCAACCAGCGTCGCCAGGTGGACCGGCTGCGCTCCCAGGCCGAGGAGGATTATGTCTCCACGTCCGAGATGGACGCCGCCGAGACGCAACTGGATGAACTGGAGGCGCAGCTGGCCTCGGCCCGGGCCAATGTCGGCGTGGCGGAACGCCGGTTGCGTCTGAGTCGCGTCAAGGCGCCGGTGAGCGGCCAGATCACCGAACGCATGATCAGCGAGGGCGACCTCCCCAACATCGGCGAACCCCTCTTCGCCCTGGTCTCGACCCGGGGCATGAGCGCGGAACTCCCCTTCCCCGAAACGGCCACCGGCCGCATCGAATCCGGCATGACCGTGCGCCTGGCCCTCCCGGCGCACCCGGACGATGTCCACGAGGCGCCGATCACCGCCGTCAGCCGCGTTGTCGGTGATGCCAGTCGCGCCTTCGAGGCGGTGGTTCTGTTCGACAACCCGAAGAAGGCCTGGCAGCACGGTGCCGGCATCATCGCCGACGTGGTGCGCGAGACCCGTCAGGACGCGGTGACCGTTCCGGAGATCAGCCTCATTCGGCGCCCCGATGGCCCGGTGGTCTACACCATCCGGGACGGCAAGGCGGTGGAGAACGCGGTGGAGCCCGGTTATCGCGATGACGGCTGGGTCGAGATCCGCTCCGGCATCGAGGCCGGTGACCGCATCGCCGCCGACGGCGCCTACTTCCTCAGTGATGGCGCCGACATCCGGACGCGCGACGATGGCGATGGCGATGGCGATGGCGATGGCGGTAACGGTGATGACGGCGGGGAGCGTAACCAATGAGCCTTCCCGAACTATCGATCAAGCGTCACGTCCTGACGCTGATGCTCTCCCTGCTGATGGTGCTCTTCGGCTGGGTGAGCTACGACCGGCTGGGGGTGGACCGCTTCCCGGACATCGATTTCCCGATGGTCTCGGTCACCACCGTTCTGCCCGGGGGCAACCCGGAGGTGGTCGACTCCAGTGTTACCAATGTCGTCGAGGGGATCGTCAACAGCGTTCCGGGGATCGAGCGGATCCAGTCCAACTCCTCCCCCGGCGTCTCGGTGATCAACGTCCAGTTCAACCTCGACAAGGATGTCGACGTGGCCTTCAACGAAGTGCAGGCGAAGGTGAACCAGGTCCTCGACCAGTTGCCCGACGATGCCGAACCCCCCGTGGTCGGCAAGGTCGAGGTCGGCGCCTCGCCGGTCATGTGGCTCTCCCTGCAGGGCGACCGCACCCAGCAACAGCTCAATCAGTACGCCAACAATGTGCTGCGCAAGGAGCTGGAGACCATCGATGGCGTCGGACAGGTGCGCCTCGGCGGTCGTCGGGATCGCACCATTCGGGTCAATCTCGATCTGGAGCGGATGTCGGCCCAGCAGGTCACGGTGGCCGATATTGTCGGCACCTTCGATCGCGAGCACGTCCAGTTCCCCGGCGGCTTTCTGGTCAGCGATACCAGTGAGGGGATCCTGAAGCTCGATCTGGAATTCCACAGCATCGACGAACTCGGCGAGATGGTGGTTGCGAGCCGCGACGGGGCCAACATCCAACTGGAGGACATCGCCGAGGTCGAGGATGGACTGGCCGATTTCCGTTCCCTGGCGCGCTACAACCAGGAGCCGACGGTGGGGCTCGGCATCGTCAAGATCGCCGGCACCAACACGGTCGCCATCACCGAGGAGGTGCGCGCGCGGCTGGAGGAGACCATCATCCCGCAATTGCCCGCCGGGATGGAACTGACCATCTCCTCCGACAACTCCAGCTTCATCGTGGCCATGATCGAGTCCCTGGAGGTCAGCGTGGTCCTCGGTACCCTGCTGGCCGCTCTGGTGGTGCTGGTCTTCCTGCGCAGCCTGCGCTCCACCGCCATCATCGCGGTGGCCATCCCGGTCTCGCTGCTGGGTGCCGTGGCGGTGATGTATTTCGCCGATTTCACCTTCAACAACCTCACCCTCCTCGCCCTGCTGCTGCTGGTCGGCGTGGTGGTGGACGACGCCATCGTGGTCCTGGAGAACATCTACCGCCACCGGGAGAGCCTGACCGAGAGCGAGGTCCAGGCGGCGGTGGACGGGACCAACCAGGTGGTTTTCGCCATCCTGGCCTCGACCCTGACCCTGGTGGCGCTGTTCGCGCCGGTCATCTTCATGGGCGGGATCATCGGCCGCTTCTTCGAGTCCTTCGCCGTGGTGGTGACCTTCGGCGTGCTCGTCTCCTGGTTCGTGGCCATGACCCTCACGCCCATGCTCTGTTCGCGCTTCCTGAAGGTGGAGCCGAGCCATTCCCGTCTCTGGTACGCCTTCGAGCGCGTCTTCCGGGGCATCGAGACTTTCTACCACCGGGCGCTCGGCGTGGCGTTGAGCAACCGCTGGAAGGTCATCGGGCTCACCACGGTGATCGTGCTCTCCTCCGGCTGGTTCTTCGCCGACATCGGCAAGGCCTTTGCGCCGGAAGAGGACGAGGGGCGGTTCATGGTCATCTTCCGGACGCCCATCGGCTCGACCATCGACTACACCAGCGAGAAGCTCGAGGAGGTCGAAGAGGTGCTGGCGCGGCAGGACGACATTGCCGGGTTCTTCGCCGCCATCGGTCTCGGTGACCAGGGTCAGGTCAACCGCGGCCTCTCCTTCATCCGGCTGACCCCGAAGGAGGAACGCGAGCGTTCCCAGCAAGAGATCATGGAGGCCGTGAATGGTGAACTGCGCGAAGTCTCCGGGATACGCGCCTTCGCCCGTTCGGTTCCGATGATCGGGGGGCAGCGCGGTGAACCCCTGCAATTCGCGGTGCGCGGTCTGGACATGGACGAGGTGGCTTCCCTCTCTCGGGAACTGAACCGGCGACTCGCCGAGCACGAGGGCCTCGGTCGCGTGGACATGGACCTGCAGATGGACCTGCCGCAGGTGGATGTCAGCGTCAATCGGGCCCGGGCCGCCCAGCTCGGGGTCAGTGCCAGCGATGCGGCCCTGACCATCAACGCCCTCGCCGGCGGCCTGGACATCGGCCGCTTCAACGAGGTCCCCGGGGATGGCGAACGCTACGACATCCGCCTCAAGGCCGGCGAGGGTCAGCTGGCCACGGTCGATGACCTCCGGCGGCTCTATGTTCGCGGCGGCTCGGGTGAACTGGTCCGACTGGACACCGTCGCCGACTTCAAGGAGACCCTCGGTCCGGCGGTGATCAGCCGCGTGGACCTCCAGTACGGCGCGATGTTCTACGCCGATCCGTCGATGCCGCTGAACGAGGCGGTGGACCTGGTCGAGTCCGAGGCCGAGGAAATCCTGCCCCCCGGCTACTCGGTGACCATGATGGGTGAAGCGGAGGAGTTCGAGGAGACCGCGGGACACATGATGTTCGCCTTCACGCTGGCCATCGTGCTGCTGTACATGGTGCTGGCAAGCCAGTTCAACAGCTTCGTCCAGCCTTTCATCATCATGCTGGCGCAGCCACTGGCGATGATCGGCGGCATCATTGCCCTGTGGCTCGCCGGACACACCCTGAACATCTTCTCGATGATCGGGTTGCTGCTCCTGCTGGGGCTGGTCGCCAAGAGCTCCATTCTGCTGGTGGACCTGACCAACCAGCTGCGCGACCAGGGTCAGGGGATCGACGAGGCGCTGCGGGAGGCGTGTCCGATTCGTCTGCGGCCGGTGCTGATGACCTCGCTGACCCTGATCCTCGCCCTGATCCCGGCGGCGATGGGCATCGGCGCGGGCGCCGACACCAATGGACCACTGGCCATCGCGGTCATCGGCGGGATGATCACCGCGACCCTGCTGACCCTGGTGGTCGTGCCGGTGGCCTATTCCCTCATCGAGAACGGCCTGACCAACTGGCGCCGGCGCGGCCGGACCACATAGGGGAACTCCATGACTCACATGAACGATACGTCACTGCCCCGCCCTCGCCCGACCGCGCGGTTCGCCGATCCTCGTTGGTTCGGGCTCGGTCTGGCCCTGCTGGGGATCGTTGCCGCCGGGCCGGTACAGGCCGAGGGTCTGGGGCTGCTGGAGGCATACGAGCACGCCCTGGATTCCGACCCGGAACTCGCCGCCGCCCGCGAGGCGCGCGCGGCGGGACGGGAGCGCATCGTCCAGGGGCGCGCCGAGCTGCTGCCGAAGATCAATCTCCAGGCCAGCTACATGGAGCACGATTCGGAGTCCTACTCGTTGTTTACCACTCCCCCCGGCGGCACCGTCTCCCGTGAATACGGCGCCCGGACCTACGCCATCGAACTGCGCCAGCCGCTCTTCCGGCTGGAGAGCCTGGCCGCCTACCGGGCCGGAAAGGCCGAGACCGAGCGGGTCAAGCACGTCTACAGCCAGGCCGAGCAGGCCTTCATCCTCCGTGTCGCGCGGCGCTACTTCGCCGTGCTCTCGGCCAGCGAGGCCCTGGAGGCGGCGCGCGCCGAACGCGAGGCCATGGAACAGCGCATGGAGGCCGCCCGTCAGGGTCGCGAGGTCGGGATCAGCTCCCGGACCGAATACGAGGAGGCCGTGGCCCGGCGCGACCAGGCGGAGTCCACCCTGATCACCGCTGAAAACGACTACGAACTGGCCCGCCAGGAACTCGCCATCCTCCTCGGTTTCATGCCCGAGGAGCTGCGCCGGATCGAGGGCGTCCCCGGGGCCCGACCCCTGGAGCCGGCCGACGTGGACGCGTGGGTGGAACGCGCCATCGCCAACGCGCCGGCCCTGGCCGAGGCGCGGGAGAGCGTGAACCTGGCCCGCGCCGAGGTTACCCGGCGCCAGGGTGATCGACTTCCCAGCATCGATCTGGTGGCGCGCTACAGCGATCAGGACGGGGGTCCACAGGGCGGTGATGACTACTTTGCCGAGGACACGGTCTACGGCGTGGAGCTGAGCATGCCGCTGTTCGGCGGCGGCGCCCTTGCCTCCCGCGTCAGCGAAGCGCGTTCCTCCGCCAGCGAGGCGGAGCAGCGACTGGAACAGTCGCGCCGGGCCACGACCCTGGAAACGCGGCGCGGCTTCCTCAATGCCCGGGCCGCCCGTTCCCGGCTGGAGGCCACCGAGCGCGCCCTGGAGTCGGCCAGCACCGCCCGCGAGGCCACGCGCCGTGGCTACCGTAACGGCCTGAACAGCCAGGTGGAGCTGCTGGACGCCGAACAGCGCTTCTTCGCAGTCCAGCGCGATCTGGCTCGGACCAAGTACGCATATCTCGAGAGTCTGCTGAACCTGAAGGCGGCCGTGGGGGAACTGGCCGAAGAGGATCTGGCCGGGCTCGCCCCCCTGTTCAACGCCGATCTGGACATGACGGAGACCCCATGAGTCTGGATCTGCACGCGGAGTTCCCCCTCGAGGACGGCCTCCTCCACCTCAACCACGCCGCCGTCGGTCCGTGGCCGCAACGCACTCGCGAGGCGGTGTGCGCCTTCGCCGCCGAGAACGCGCAGCAGGGCTCGCGCCACTACCTCCGCTGGCTGGAGACCGAGGCCGACCTGCGTCGCCGACTGGCGGCCTTCATCAACGCGCCGGACGCCGACGACATCGCCCTGGTGAAGAACACCTCCGAGGGCCTGTCACTGGTGGCATGGGGCCTCGACTGGCTGCCGGGGGACCGGATCGTGACCTCCACCGAGGAGTTTCCCTCCAACCGGATCGTCTGGGAATCACTGGCGCCGCTGGGCGTGGAACTGGTGGAGGTCGACCTGCAGAGCGCCGAGGACCCCGAGGCGGCGCTCGAGGCCGCACTGGACGAGCGCACCCGCCTGCTGGCCATCTCCTCGGTGCAGTACGGCAGCGGCCTGGCGCTGGACCTGGAGCGGTTGGGACGCGCCTGCCGCGAGCGCGGGGTCCTCTTCGGGATCGACGCCATCCAGAGCCTCGGCGCCACGGCCATGGACGTGGCCGCCTGCCACGCCGATTTCCTCGCGGCCGACGGCCACAAGTGGCTGCTGGCCCCCGAAGGGCTGGCCGTCTTCTATACCAGCGCCGAACTGCGCGAGCGGCTCCACCTCTACCAGTACGGCTGGCACATGGTGGAGCACGTCGGCGACTTCAACCGGCGCGAGTGGGTGGCGGCCGCCTCGGCGCGGCGCTTCGAGCCCGGCAGCCCGAACATGGTCGCCGTCCACGCCCTCGCGGCCAGCCTGTCGCTGTTCGAGGAGGTGGGCATGGCGGTGGTCGAGCGCGCCATTCGGGACCGCGCCCACTGGCTGGTCGAGGCCATCCAGGGCGAGCCGCTGCTGGAACTCCTGAGCCGGCCGGAGAAGACCGCCGGGATCATCACCTTCCGCCATCGCGAGAAGGAGACCGAGGCGCTGTACGAGTCCCTGATGGCGCGCGGCGTCCTCTGTGCTCAGCGTGGCGGCGGGATCCGCTTCTCGCCGCACTTCTACACCCCCATGGCGACGCTGGAGGGGGCCCTGCACGAGGTCCTGTGGGACGCCTGAACCGCCTCGGTCAGGCGGTCGGACGCGTGGTGGGAAAGAGACGCCGGAAATTGGTGGTGGTCTGCTCGGCCAGCGCCGCGTACTCCATGTCGCGCAGTTCGGCCAGATACTCACCCACGTGGCGCACCCAGGCCGGCTGGTTCGGCTTGCCGCGATGGGGCACCGGGGCCAGATAGGGGGCGTCGGTCTCCACCAGCATTCGGTCCATCGGGACCTTGCGGGCGACCTCCTTGAGATCGGTGGCGTTCTTGAAGGTCACGATCCCGGAAAAGGAGATGTGGAAGCCGATGTCCAGGGCCCGCCGGGCGGTCTCCCAGTCCTCGGCGAAGCAGTGCATGATCCCGCCGCAGTCGCGCGCCTCGTCGCCCTCCAGGATGGCCATGGTGTCCTTCGCCGCGGCGCGGGTATGGATGATCAGCGGCTTGTTCAGCTCCCGGGCCACGGCGATGTGACGGTGGAAACGCGCCTGCTGCCAGCCCATGTCATCGCCCTCGTTGCGGAAATAGTCGAGCCCGGTCTCGCCGATGGCGACCGCTTCCGGGTCCCGTGCGAGTTCCATCAGCCGCTCCTCGTCCGGCTCCGGACCCTCGGTTTCGTTGGGATGGAGGCCCACCGAGGCGGAGACATCGGGGTAGTGGCGCGCCATGGCCAGCACGTCGTGGACGTTGTCCATGTCGATGCTGACGCAGAGGCAGTGGCCCACGCCGTTCTCGCGGGCGGCATCGAGATAGGTGTCCACGGCGCCGGCTTCATCGGCGCCCTGCAGGCGGTCCAGGTGGCAGTGGGAATCGACCAGACAGGCTTCGGAAGTCACCAGAAATTACCTTAAGTTGTGTGAGTTTCTTGCTGATTTTAAAGCCGAATCATGCCACGCGATCAGTCGATTCTCAAGGACCAGTTGCGGGGTCAGCCCCCCCTTCTGGAGTCCGTTCCACGCCTGCACCCAGGCCTCGCGCTCGTCCAGCAGCAGGCGCCGGGAGTGGAGGTCGGCCAGGGTCGTCAGTTCCGCCGCCAGGTCGCGATTGTACACGGCGCCGGCCGGATGGCCCGCTTGCAGGCGCAGCAGGTCCTCCAGCCAGCCGACCACGCTCTCGGCCAGCGGTACGGCGGTCCCGGCCCAGCCCTCGGCGAGGGCCACGGGGTCGCCCTCGCCCCGCCCCAGGGTGAACCACTCGTCGAAGCGCTCGCGACGGTGCCGGACGGCCTTCTCTCCGGCCTCTGCCACGGCCCGCTCCGGGGCGCCGTGCGCCATGGCCAGGGCCGCGGCCGGGTCGAGTCCGTCGGGAAGTTCGTGGCGCAACCATTCGAGGACGTCGGGATCGCCGGGTTCCGGCACGCCGAGGGAGATTCGGCGGCAACGGCTGACGATGGTCGCCGGCAGGGGCGCCAGGCGACGCGCCGCGAGGATCAGCAGCGCCCCCGGCGGCGGCTCCTCCAGGGTCTTCAGCAGACCGTTGGCGGCCTCTTCGGTCAGGCCGTCGGCGGGCTCCAGCACCAGGCAGCGGCCGGTGCCGTAGTGCGGGGTCAGATCCATGAACGCCTGCGCCTCGCGCACCGCGTCCACCCCGATGCTCTCGGTCTTCTTGTCCGGATCGGGGCGGATGGTGACGAAGTCGGGGTGGTTCCCCGCCAGGAACAGCCGGCAGCTCCGGCATGCGCCGCAGGCCGCCTCCCCCGCCCCGGGCGACTCGCAGAGATATCGGGCGATCAGTACCCGGGCCAAGCGCCCCTTGCCGATCCCCCGGGGGCCGGCGAGCAGCAGGGCGTGGGGCAGACGCCCCTCCTCCACCGCCTCGCGCAGGCGGCGCCACGGGGCCTGCTGCCAGGGATACGGCTCAAGCGTCATGGGCGGATTCAAGGATCTGTTCGATGCGGGCGTGGGTGGCACGGTCGACCACCTCAAGAGACCGGCCCGCGTCGATGATCCGGAAACGCGCGGGTTCCGCTTCGGCGCGCGCCAGATACCCCCGCCGGACACGTTCGAAGAAGTCGAGCTCCTCGCGTTCAAAGCGATCCGGGGTGCTGCGCCGACCGGCGCGCTCGAGCCCCTGGGCCACCGGCAGGTCGAACAGGAGCGTGACATCGGGCTTCAGCCCACCCAGGGCCCAGCCCTCCAGTTCGGCGATGCGCGACCAGGGAATGCCGCGGCCGCTGCCCTGGTAGGCGTAGCTGGCGTCGGTAAATCGATCGCAGAGGACCCACTCGCCCGCCTCGATGGCCGGACGGACCACCTCCTCGACATGCTGGGCGCGGGCTGCGAAGACCAGCAGCAATTCGGTGTCGCTCCCCATGTCGGGGCCCTGCAGCAGCAGCTCCCGCACGCCCTCGCCGATGGCCGTGCCCCCCGGCTCACGCGTGATCCGGACGTGGTGGCCGGCGGCGGCCAGTTGCCGCCGCACCTGTTCGATGTGGGAGCTCTTGCCGCCGCCCTCGATCCCCTCGAAGGTGATGAACCGTCCGCGCTCGCTCATGGCGCCTCGACCTCCTCGGGATCCCTGCCCAGCTGATAGATGGCCACGGCGCGGTTGTGCTCCTCCAGCGTGGCCGAGAAATGGTGGCTGCCGTCATTGCGGGAGACGAAATAGAGGGCATCCCCTTCTTCCGGATTCACGGCCGCTCGCAGGGCGTCACGGCCCGGCATGGCGATGGGCGTCGGCGGCAGGCCGTGGTGGCGGTACGTGTTGTAGGGATTGTCCGAGTCGCGCAGGTGACGGTAGCGGATGCGCCCGTCGAAGTCGGTGCCCAGCAGGCCGTAGAGAATGGTGGGATCGGTCTGCAGACGCATCCCCTTCTCCAGGCGGCGCGTGAAGACGCCGGCGATGGCTTCCCGTTCGGACGGCAGCCCGGTCTCCTTCTCGATGATGGAGGCGAGGATCACCATCTCTTCGGGATCCTCCAGCGGCAGGTCCGGCTGGCGCGCCGCCCAGATCGTCGCCCTGGCCTCGCGCATGGCCGCGCGCGCGCGCTTGAGGATATCGATATCGGTGGCCCCGCGGGTGAAGGAGTAGGTGTCCGGCAGGAAGCGACCCTCGGGGTGGCGTTCGGGTTCACCGATGGCCGGCATGACCGCGTCCCTGTCGTCCGGCGGCAGCGTCGCCTCGAGCTCGGGGTGGTCATGCAGGGCCTGGAGCATCTGCAGGGTGTTCCAGCCCTCGACCAGCGTGAACTGATAGCGGACGACTCGCCCGTCGAGCAGACGGTCGATGAAGGTGCCGACGGTGGTGCCGGGATTCAGGGGGTATTCCCCCGCGTGGATCCGGTGGGCGTCGCCGCGCAGGCGCGCCAGCCACTCGAAATGGCGGGCCGAGGGAACGACCCCGTCGCTCGCCAGATCCCGGGCCACCGCCTTGATGCTGCTGCCGGACTCCACCATGTATACGCGCGGTTCCGCCACCGACAGCGGGCGGTCGGCCAGGGAGATGAAGGCCATCCAGGACCAGCCGGCGGCGACGGCCAGCAGGACCAGGGCGCCGGCGGCGAGGTGTTTCCGGTTCATGTCGCGTTCTCCTGAAGGCGTTCCCCGACCCGGTGCCGCAATCGGCTCGTGAGCGGGCCCGGCGCCGACCAGCGCAGGTTGTCCATGTCCGCCACCGGGCGCACGTGCATCACGCTGTTGGTGATGAAGACCTCGCGGGCCCGTTCCAGGATGCGCGGAGTGCGGCGTACGACGCGGTGGGACAGTCCCAGCTCGTCGGCGGCGGCAAGGACCTCGCGGCGCATGATGCCAGCGACGCCACAGGCTGACAAATCAGGGGTTTCCAGAACGCCATCATCCCCGTGGACCCAGAAGAGATTGGCCTGGACCGCCTCGACCAGAAAGCCCTCGGTATCGCAGAGCACGCCCTCGTCGATGGTGGGGTCGTCCCATTCGCGCCGGGCCAGGACCTGTTCCAGCCGGTTGAGGTGCTTGAGACCGGCCAGCAGTGGCTGGCGCGCCAGGGTCGTGGTGCACAGGCGCAGACGGGCGGGGTTCTCCGGCTGTTCCCGGGCGGGATGGCGGCAGAGCAGACGATGCGGATTCGGGGCATCGGGCGGGGCATAGCCGCGCCCCCCCGCGCCCCGGCTGTACCAGATCTTCAGGATGCCGTCCCCGTCGTCGGGGAAGAGCCGCCGGAACTCCGCGCGCAGCTGTTCGACATCGGGCTCGGGGATCGCCAGCCGCCGGCAGCCGGCGAACAGGCGTTCGCAGTGGGCGGCCCACGCCTCCGGTTGCCCGCCGACCACACGCAGGGTCTCGAACAGGCCATCGCCGTACTGGAGGCCGCGATCCGTCACCGGGACCGCGGAGGTCGCCTCGCCGTTGAGCAGGCACCCGGTCATCGGCGCACCGCCTCCAGGGCGGCCAGCAGGCCGCGCGCCTTCGCCCGGGTCTCGGCGAGCTCGGCCTCAGGGTCGGAATCGACGACGATCCCGGCGCCGGCGCGCAGGGTCAGGCGGTCACCGCTCTGCACCAGGGTGCGGATGAGGATGTTCAGGTCCAGGTCGCCGCCGCCGTCGAGATAACCCATGCTGCCGGTATACGCCCCCCGCCCCTGCTGTTCAAGTTCGGCAATGATGGCCATGCAGCGGACCTTCGGGCAGCCGGTGATGGTCCCGCCCGGAAAGGCCGCGCGGATCGCCTCGCCGGGACCGATCCCGGGCCGCAGTTCGCCGACGACGTTGGAAACGATGTGGTGCACATGGGCGTAGGACTCCAGAACCATCTGCTCGTCCACGGCCACGCTGCCCGGCCGGCAGACGCGGCCGAGGTCGTTTCGGATCAGGTCGATGAGCATGACGTGCTCGGCGCGCTCCTTGGGATGGCGCATCAGTTCGTCGCTCAGGGCCCGGTCACCCGCCCCTTCGCCGCGCGGGCGGGTCCCGGCGATGGGACGCATGGCCGCCCGACCCCGTCGGACGGACAGCAGTCGTTCCGGCGAGGAACTGATCACCGTTGCCGCTCCGAGATCGGCCAGACCAGCGAAGGGTGCCGGGTTGTGGGTCGCCAGCTGACGGTAGAGGGCCACCGGATCACTGCCCGGTTCCAGTCGCCCGCGCCAGCAGCGCGCCAGATTGGCCTGAAAGATGTCGCCGTCGCGGATGTAGCGGCGGGCCTGCTCCACGGCGGCGTGGTAGAAGGCGCCGTCGTCCTCCGTCAGGTCGGTCAGCTCCGCGTCGGAATCCTCTGGCGGTAGCCGCAGATCCCCGCGCGCTCGTGGCCAGAACTCGGCATCCGCCTCGGCGGATTCGGCCACCCACCAGAGGCGTCCTTCGTCGTGATCCCGGAGGATGGCGGCGGGGATCCGCACGGCGAGTGCGGTGGGTAGAGGTTCCTCGACTTCAGGCAACCGTAGCTTCGGTTCCACCTGTCCGGCCAGCTCGTATCCCAGATAGAGGAACCAGCCACCGCAGAAGGGAAGGCCTTCGGGACAGGTCCGTCCCGGGGTGCCCTCGCGGCCGAACCAGTGGTCCAGATCACGCAGGAAGTCGGTGTTGTTCCCGGCCCCGCCGTGGAGGCGCCCGGCGGCGTCGAGTTCCCGCCGTTCACCGGGGAAGGCGAAGAGGATGTCCCAGCGCCCCTGCGGGGTGCCGGAGGCCACGCTCTGCAACAGAAAGGGGTACGTCTCCCGCCGGCTGGCGTGGAGGGAAGCGAGGTCCGTCCCCGTTTCGGAGAGGGGACGGCGCACCGGGACGGACATCGGGATCATGGGCGACATGTCGGTTGGCCCCGGCTCGAGGCGGGGGGTGGCGGCGCGGGAGGCACCACCGCTGCGCCTACTTGAGACGCCGGAAGGCCACCGTGCCGTTGGTTCCGCCGAAGCCGAAGGAGTTGCTCAGAGCAACCTCGATATCGAGTTCGCGCGCTGTGTCCGGAACGTAGTCGAGGTCGCACCCCTCGCCGGGGTTCTCCAGATTGATGGTCGGAGGCACCACCTGGTCGCGCACGGACAGCACGGTGTAGACCGCTTCGACCCCACCGGCCGCTCCCAGCAGGTGGCCGGTCATGGACTTGGTCGAACTCATCGGGATCCGGTAGGCACGATCCCCGAAGGCCCCCTTGGCAGCGAGAGTTTCCGCCAGATCGCCGGCCGGCGTGGAAGTCCCGTGGGCGTTGATGTAGTTCACCTCGTCCGGGTTCACACCCCCGTTGCGCATGGCCATTTCCATGCAGCGCCGAGCCCCTTCGCCGCCCTCCGAGGGCGTCGTCATGTGGTGGGCATCGGCGCTCATGCCGAATCCCACCAGCTCGGCGATGATCGGAGCACCGCGCTTTCTGGCGTGTTCGTACTCCTCCAGAACCATGACGCCGGCTCCGTCACTGAGGACGAAACCGTCGCGGTCGCGATCCCACGGGCGGCTGGCCGCTTCGGGATCGTCGTTGCGAGTGGAGAGGGCCCGAGCGGCACAGAAGCCACCGATGCCGGTGGGTGTCGTGGCCATCTCGGCACCGCCGGCGATCATCACGTCGGCGTCACCGTATTCGATCATGCGTCCCGCGTCACCGACACTGTGGGTCCCCGTCGCGCAGGCGGTCACCAGACAGACGTTCGGCCCCTTGAAGCCGTGGACGATGGAAATGTGGCCGGCAACCATGTTGGCAATGGCCTGGGGCACGAAGAACGGCGAGATCTTGCGCGGTCCGCCCCGTTCGAAATTGGCGTACCCGGTTTCGATGGCCCCGATGCCGCCAATGCCGGAACCCACCGACACGCCGATGCGCTCGGCATTCTCCTCGGTCACTTCCAGACCGGCGTTGTCGATCGCCTCCTGAGCGGCCGCCAGTCCGTAATGGATGAAGACATCCATCTTCTTGGCGTCCTTTGCGGAGAGGTATCGGGTTACATCGAAGCCCTTGACGGCTCCGCCAATCCGGGTGGGAAAGTCCGAAGCATCGAAACGCTCGATGGGACCGATTCCGCTTCGGCCGGCGAGGAGATTCTCCCAGGAGGATTCAACGTCCAGGCCCACCGGGGATACGGTGCCCAGTCCGGTAACCACTACGCGTCGCTTGCTCAACGCCGGTTCTCCCAAGGTCGGTCAGAAAAGATCCATGGCAGGGCCACGCTGACGGCGGCCCCTGTCAGTTCGGACGAACTGGCCTCAGCTATTCGCGTTGATGTAGTCAACGGCCTCCTGGACCGTGGTGATGGTCTCGGCCTTCTCGTCAGGAATTTCGGTTTCGAATTCTTCCTCGAGAGCCATCACCAGTTCCACGGTGTCCAGGGAGTCGGCGCCGAGATCATCCACGAAGGAAGCGGTGCTGGTGACCTCTTCTTCCTTGACCCCCAGCTGCTCGACAACGATCTTCTTTACGCGCTCTTCCACAGTACTCATGACCAGTCAGTCCTCCGAATTGAATCAGTAGCAGCGCACCTCGGCGCTGCCGGCGTATTGTATTGGAAAGGCTCGGCTTATGCCAGCCGCGTTCCCGTCCTCGAAACAAATTGAACTAATCGGTTCAAGCCCTTGTTTATAAACAAAAAAGGACTCAACCCATGTACATCCCTCCATTGACATGGATCGTTTCGCCGGTGATGTAGCCGGCACCCGGTGAAGCCAGGAAGGCCACGGCCTCGGCGATCTCATCCGGCTCGCCCAGACGGCCGGCAGGGATCTGACCGAGCAGTGCCTCGCGCTGCTCGTCGGGCAACGCCCGGGTCATGTCGGTATCGATGAAGCCCGGAGCGACGGCATTGGCGGTGACCCCGCGCGGACCAGCCTCGCGGGCGAGCGACTTGGTGAAGCCGATGACACCGGCCTTGGCAGCGGCATAGTTGCTCTGGCCGGCGTTACCGGCAGCGCCGACCACCGAACCGATGGAGATGATCCGGCCGTGGCGGGCCTTCATCATGCCGCGCAGACAGGCGCGGGAAACCCGGAAGACGGAATCGAGGTTGGTGCGCATGATGTCGTCCCACTCCTCGTCCTTCATCCGCATCAGCAGGTTGTCGCGGGTGATGCCGGCGTTGTTGACCAGAATGCTCGGGGCGCCGAAGTCGGCGGTGATCTGCTTGAGTACACCTTCCACCGACTCCTTGTCGGTGACATTCAGACAGTACCCCCGGCCGGTGAGGCCGGCGGCCTGAAGGTATTCGGTGATGGCATCGGCACCCTTCTCCGAGGTGGCCGTGCCCGCCACCACGGCGCCATCGGCGCCCAGGCGTTCGGCAATCGCGCGGCCGATGCCGCGGCTCGCTCCGGTTACCAGGGCGATCTCGTTGTTCAGGGCCATGCGGTTTTCCTCCCTCATCGTCGATGTGCAGTGTGCCGTATTCGCGCCAGCGATGCAGCCTCAGCGTGTCAGGGCCGCTTCCAGACTGCTGCGGTCGTGGACCGGCCAGGCCCTGACCCGTTTGTCGATGCGCTTGGTCAGGCCGGCCAGCACCTTGCCGGGACCGGCCTCGACCAGATCGGTAACCCCCTCCTCGGCCAGGAGACCCACCGTCTCCACCCAGCGCACCGGGTTGTGCACCTGGCGCACGAGGGCGTCACGGATGGCGTCGGGGTCGCTCGCGCGCGCGACATCGACATTGTTGATGACCGGGATCGTCGGCGCGGCCAGAGTGACCCCCGCGAGCCGTTCGCGCAGCCGCTCCGCCGCCGGCACCATCAGCTGGCAGTGGGACGGCACGCTCACCGGGAGGGTCACGGCGCGCTTGGCCCCCTGTTCACCGGCCAGCTCCACGGCCTGTTCCACAGCGGCGCTGGCCCCGGCGATGACCACCTGACCCGGCGCGTTGTAGTTGACCGCCTCCACGGTTCCGACTTTGCCGGCCTGGTCGCAGACAGCGCGGACGGTTGCATCGTCCAGACCCAGCAGGGCCGCCATCGCGCCCCCGCCGGCCGGAACCGCTTCCTGCATGAAGCGGCCGCGATCGGCGACCAGATTCACGGCGGCGGCGAAATCCAGTGCCCCGGCACAGACCAGCGCGGTGTATTCACCGAGACTGTGGCCGGCCAGCGCCACCGGTGCATCACCGCCGCGCGACTGCCAGACCCGCCAGATGGCCACACCGGCGGTGAGCATGGCCGGCTGGGTGCGGTCGGTGCGATTGAGTTCCTCTTCGGGTCCGTCCTGGGTCAGCGCCCAGAGATCGACCCCGAGGGCATCCGACGCCTCGGTAAAGGTGTCGCGGACGACGGACTCCGCCGCGCCCAGTTCAGCCAGCATCCCCACCGACTGGGAACCCTGTCCGGGAAAGACCATTGCCATGCTCATCTACTCTGAACCCCTTGTCCTAGAATTCGATCAGGGCCGAGCCCCAGGTGAAACCGCCCCCGAAGCCCTCCAGCAGCAGCCGTTCGCCGCGCTGGACCCGGCCGTCGCGCACGGCGACGTCCAGGGCCAGCGGAATCGAGGCCGCCGAGGTGTTGCCGTGCCCCGCGACGGTGACCACCACCCGCTCCATGCTCATGCGCAGTTTACGGGCGGTGGCCTGGATGATCCGGATGTTGGCCTGGTGCGGGATCAACCAGTCGACGTCGTCCTTCTCCAGCTCGTTGAAGGCCAGTGTCTCGTCGACGATGGTGCCCAGGGTGTTCACCGCGACCTTGAAGACCTCGTTGCCCTTCATCTGCATGAAGGCTTCTTCCTGTCGGACTGCGTCGTAACCGGAGGAGACCCCGGAAGGAACGGTGAGGAGGTCCTTGAAGGCGCCGTCGGCGTGCAGATGGGTGGAGCGGATCCCCGGCGTGTCACTGGCCGTCAGGACCACTGCACCACCGCCGTCGCCGAAGAGCACGCAGGTGGAGCGGTCTGTCCAGTCAGTGATCCGCGAAAGCGTCTCGGCTCCGACCACCAGGGCATTGCGGATGCCGCCGGCCCGGATGAACTTGTCGGCCACCCCGAGGGCATAGACGAAACCGGTGCAGACCGCCTGGATGTCGAAGGCGGGACAGCCGTGGATCCCGAGGCGCTCCTGGAGCAGGCAGGCGGTGCTCGGGAAGACGCGATCCGGGGTCGTGGTGGCGAAGATGACGAGATCGATCTCGCCCGGCTCCACCCCGGCCATCTCCATGGCACCGCGCGCCGCCGCTTCGCCGAGATCACAGGTGGTCTCGTCGTCGGCGGCGATGTGCCGCTCCTTGATGCCGGTGCGTTCGGTGATCCAGTCGTCGGAGGTTTCGACCATCCGCTCCAGGTCCTGATTGGTCAGAACCCGTTCCGGGAGATAGCCACCGGTGCCCGTGATCCGTGCCCAGCTCACGCGGTTCGTCCTTCCACCAGCTGGCGTTCCAGCTCGGCACTGATCCGCCCGGGCACATTCTTCTCCACTTCCAGAACGGCCTCGCGGATGGCCTGGCTGTAGGAGTAGACATCGGCGTTGCCGTGGCTCTTGATGACGATCCCCTGGAGTCCGACCAGACTGGCACCATTGTAGCGCCGCGGGTCGTTGCGTTTGCGGATGCGCTTGAGAACCGGCAGCGCCGCCAGACCGGACAGACGGGTCAGGAGGTTACGGCCGAACTCCTCGCGCATGGTTCCGGAAATGAGCTTGGCCACACCCTCGACGCTCTTGAGCATTACGTTACCGATGAACCCGTCGCAGACCACCACGTCGACGGTGCCCTTGAAGATATCGTCGCCCTCGACAAAGCCGTAGTAGGCCAGATCGCTCTCGCCCAGCAGGCGCCCCGCCTCCTTGACGACTTCGTTGCCCTTGACTTCCTCTTCGCCGACATTGAGCAGGCCGATGCTGGGGAAATCCTTGTTGTCCACCGCACTGGCCAGCACCGAGCCCATTACCGCGAACTCCAGCAGGTTCATGCTGCGGCTGTCGACGTTGGCGCCGAGATCGAGGACATGGACATGGCCGTGCAGGGTCGGCAGGGTCGTGCAGATGGCCGGCCGATCGACGCCGGGCAGGGTCTTGAGCACGAACCGGGCCACAGCCATCAGGGCGCCGGTGTTTCCGGCGCTGACGCAGGCCTGCGCCTCGCCCTCCTTCACCAGATTGATGGCCACGCGCATGGAGGAATCCTTCTTAGACCGCAGGGCGACGGAGGGGGCGTCGTCCATCGCCACGGCCTGGGAGGCGTGCCGGATGGTCAGCCGGCCGTCCCGGTCGCCGCCCTTCGCGTCCACCGCCTCGGCCAGCCGGGTTTCGTTCCCGACCAGGATCAGAGAGAGCCCCGGCATCTCGTCCAGCATGCCGCAGGCGGCCGGGACGGTGACCTCGGGGCCGTGATCGCCGCCCATGGCGTCGATGACGATGGTGCACTGTGCAGTCATGGATTTCGGATTCCCGGGCGGTGAACCAACAACGCCCCGGTTGGCCGGGGCGTCGGTGAGGCGCGGGTCGATCCGCCTCAGTCCTCGTCGCCGGCGACGACCTTGCGACCCCGATAATAGCCGTCGGGGCTCACGTGATGGCGGCGATGGGTCTCGCCAGAGGTGCTGTCCACGGTCAGTGCCGGTTTGGCCAGGCTGTCGTGGGCTCGACGGGAACCGCGCTTGGCGGGAGACTTCTTGTTCTGCTGAACGGCCATGATGGTACTCCTGATGCGAAAGTCTGAATGGAATGCTTGCCGTCACCCTTCCGGGTCACGTCCCTTTAACGCGGCCAGCACGGCGAAGGGGTTGTCGTCTTCTTCAGGTTCTTCCCGGGGCGGTCCGGTCTGCGTCGCCGCCTCGGCCTCCCCCGGTTCCAGCCCGGGGGCACACTGGATATCGGGGTGCCGGGGAATGCCCGGCAGTGCCAGTAGCGCCTCGTCCTCCAGAAGCTCCGCCAGAAGCAGGCGCTCTCCCTCGGCCAGACGCACGCCCTCGACGGCGTCCGGCAGTTGTTCTTCGTCGAACTCGGACTCGACAAAGGCCAGAGCCAGTTCGATGTCCAGTGGCCATTCCAGAGGTCCCAGGCAGCGCTGGCAGACCAGCTCCACCGTACCACCGATGTGACCGCGCAGGATCGGCAGACCGTCCTCCATGCCGAAGCGCAGGGCCACATCCAGTCGCCCGTTCGGCGAATTCAGGTCGGTCCGCAAGCGATCCAGACCGGCCACCGGCAACTCCCCCTCGAAGGTCGCGCCCGTCCGGGCCAGATGCGCGGGCTCCATGGGACCGGGCAGCTGTATCGACATAACTCGCATATGTTAAGCGCAGCGGCGAAAACTGTAAAGAAAGTCCGCCCGCATGTTGACACCCCGCGCGCAGGCTCTGGATACTGCCGGTACGCACGTTCAGGATGGCAACCCTCGTGATCAGAAAGCTCCTCATTGCCAACCGCGGCGAGATCGCGGTACGCATCATCCGTGCCTGTGCCGAACTCGGGATCACCTCCGTGGCCGTCTATTCGGAAGCGGACCGCCACGCACTCCACGTCAAGAAGGCCGACGAGTCCCACAGTCTCGGACCGGATACCGTGGAGGGCTACCTCAACGCCCATCGGCTGGCAAACCTCGCGGCGGAGACCGGCTGCGACGCCATCCACCCCGGTTACGGCTTCCTTTCGGAGAACCCGGAACTCGCTCGCGCCTGCCAGGGTCGGGGTCTGCGCTTTGTCGGACCGGCGGCGGAGATCATCGAGCGCATGGGCGACAAGGTTGCCGCCCGCGAGTCGATGCTGGCCGCGGGGGTTCCGGTGGTCCCCGGCAGCGAGGGCAACATCGACGAGGTCGAGGCCGCCGTGGCGCTGGCGAACGAAATCGGCTATCCGGTCATGCTCAAGGCCACGGCCGGCGGTGGCGGCCGCGGGATCCGCCGTTGCGAGAAGGAGGCCGAGCTGCGCCAGCAGTTCCCGCGGGTCCGTTCCGAGGCGGAGAAGGCCTTCGGTGTCGCCGACATCTTTCTGGAAAAATGCGTGGTCAACCCACGCCATATCGAGGTCCAGGTGCTGGCCGATGGCCATGGCAACGTCATCCATCTGTTCGAACGCGATTGCTCCATTCAGCGCCGCCACCAGAAACTCCTGGAGGTGGCGCCGTCGCCGCAGCTCGATGAATCGATCCGAACGGCCATGGGCGACGCGGCGGTGCGTGCCGCCACCGCAGTGGGCTACGAGAACGCCGGCACGGTGGAGTTCCTGCTGGACCACGACGGCCGTTTCTACTTCATGGAGATGAACACGCGCATCCAGGTGGAACACCCGGTGACCGAGGCGATCACCGGCGTCGATCTGGTGGCCGAACAGTTGCGTGTCGCCAGCGGCGAGCGGCTGCGCTACACCCAGGCGGACATCGTCCGGCGCGGGTATGCCATCGAGTTCCGGATCAATGCCGAGGACCCGCAGAACGACTTTCTGCCCAGCTTCGGCCGCATTACCCGTTATTTTGCGCCGGGCGGTCCCGGTGTCCGGACCGACAGCGCCATCTACACCGGTTACGAGATCCCGCCCCACTACGATTCCATGTGCGCCAAGCTGGTGGTCTGGGCGCTGGACTGGGAGACGGTCCTCAACCGCAGTGCCCGTGCGCTGCGGGACATCGGGGTCTACGGGGTGCGCACCACCATCCCCTACCACCAGGCAATCATCGACCATCCGGACTTCCGCGACGGCCATTTCGACACCGGTTTCGTCGACTGCCATCCGGAACTGTCGCGCTATACCATCGGCCGCCGCAGGACCGACCGGGTCGCGGCGGTTGCCGGGGCGGTTGCTGCCCATCTGGGCGCCTGAACACCTCCAACACGAACAGGACGGCACGAGCCCATGACACCCGTTCGCATCACCGACACCATCCTTCGGGACGCCCACCAGTCGCTCATCGCCACACGCCTGCGCACCGAGGACATGCTGCCGGCCTGTCCACAGCTGGATGCCATCGGCTACTGGTCGCTGGAGGTCTGGGGCGGCGCCACTTTCGACGCCTGTGTGCGCTATCTGCGCGAGGACCCGTGGGAGCGCCTGCGTCAGCTGCGTGCGGCCCTGCCGAACACCCGGCTGCAGATGCTGCTGCGGGGTCAGAACCTGCTCGGTTATCGCCACTACGCCGATGACGTGGTGCGCGCCTTTGTCCGGCGGGCGGCGTCCAACGGGATCGATGTCTTCCGCGTCTTCGACGCCCTCAACGACCTGCGCAATCTGGAGACCTCGGTGGCGGCCGTGCGCGAGAACGACGCCCACGCTCAGGGGACCATCTGCTATACCGTCAGCCCGGTTCACACCACCGAGCAGTTCGTCCAGCAGGCCCGCGACCTGGAGGCCATGGGCTGCCACAGTCTGGTCATCAAGGACATGGCGGGTCTGCTCACGCCGATTGCCGCCCGGGAAATGGTGACGGCGATCACCGAGGCAGTGACCATCCCGCTGCACCTGCATTCCCACGCCACCGCCGGTCTGGCCGACATCTGCCACTTCGTCGGCGTCGAGGCCGGAGCGGCCGGCATCGATACCGCCCTCTCCGCCTTCGCTGGCGGCACCAGCCACCCACCCACCGAGAGCCTGGTCGCTGCGCTGCGGGAGACGCCCCGGGACAGCGGTCTCGATCTCGAGGCACTGCAGGCGATCAGCGCCCATTTCCAGGGTGTCCGGGCGCGCTACGCCCGCCACGAGAGCCGGCATACCGGGGTGGATACGCGGGTCCAGGTGAACCAGGTCCCCGGCGGCATGATCTCGAATCTCGCCAGCCAGCTCCGCGACCAGGGGGCCGAGGACCGCATGGACGAAGTCCTCGCCGAGATCCCGCGGGTGCGCGCCGAACTCGGCTATCCACCGCTGGTGACCCCGACCTCGCAGATCGTCGGTACCCAGGCGGTGATGAACGTGCTCAGCGGCGAGCGCAACCGGACCATCTCCAACGAGGTCAAAGCGTACCTCCAGGGCCGTTACGGGCGCCCGCCTGCGGAGGTGGATCCGGAATTGCGCCGCAGCGCCATCGGCCGGGCCGAGGTGATCACCGACCGCCCCGCCGACCACCTCCCCGACGAACTCGAGCGACTGCGTGCGGAGATCGGCGATCTGGCCGGAGGCGAGGACGACGTACTGACCTACGCCATGTTCCCGGAGATGGGTCGCACCTTCCTCCGGGAGCGCGCCGAGGGCGCCCTGCAACCGGAGCCGCTGGACCCGATCAATGACACCACCGTCTGCGCCAATGGCCCGGCCCCGACGGAATTCACCGTGACCGTCCACGGCGAGACCTACCAGATCAATCTGCGCGGTAGCGGTCAGGCCCAGGGGGGGCAGCGTCCGCTCTATCTCACCATCGATGGTCTGCCCGAGGAGGTCATGGTGGAGACCCCGGACAGCGCCGCGCCGGCGACGGGCGATCTCCATGGACGGCCCCGCGCCTCGGAACCGGGCCACGTGACCACCTCCATGCCCGGAACCATTGTCGATGTACTGGTGGCCGAGGGAGACGAGGTCACCGCCGGTCAGGGCGTACTGGTCACCGAGGCGATGAAGATGGAGACCGAGGTCCAGGCGCCCATTGCCGGTCGGGTGGCTGCCGTCCACGTTGCCGCCGGCGACGCGGTGAACCCCGACGAGACCCTGATCGCCATTGAATCGGCCTGAATCCCCCCGCGAACCACTGACCCTGCTCGGCGGCCTCTCCGTCGAGACCTTTCTGCGCGACTACTGGCAGCGGCGTCCGTTGCTGATCCGGGGCGCCCTGCCCGGCTTCACCGGTCCGCTTGAGCCGGAAGAGCTGGCCGGGCTTGCCCTGGAAGAGGACGTGGAATCACGCATCATCCGGGAGCTGGACGAGCCGCCGGGCTGGTCCCTGAGCCACGGCCCGTTCACCGAAGCGCAGTTCCTCGCCCAGCCGGAGAGCCACTGGACCCTGCTGGTTCAGGGCGTCAATCGCCACCACCCGGAGGTGGCCGCGCTGCTGGAACCCTTCCGCTTCCTGCCCGACTGGCGTCTGGACGACATCATGGTCAGCTACGCCGCCCCCGGTGGCAGCGTCGGTCCGCACACCGATCAATACGACGTCTTCCTGCTTCAGGGCCGGGGCCAACGCCACTGGTCCATCGGCCATGAACCGTTGAGCGACGACAGCGCCGCCCTGCTCCCCGACCTCCCGCTGCGGATCCTGGCGGAGTTCGACCCGGACGAGGACTGGGTGCTCGAACCCGGCGACATGCTCTACCTGCCGCCCGGCATCCCGCACCACGGGGTCGCCACCGAACCCTGTCTGACCTACTCCATCGGCTTCCGCGCCCCCACCGAGGAGGCTCTGCTGGGCGGCTTCATCGACGACCTGCTGGAGCGCATCGACCCCGACGCCCGTCTGACCGACCCCGGCCGCCTCCCGCTGGACAACCCCGGCGAGCTGGATCGCCCCACCCGCGAGCGGGTCCGCGCTGTCCTGCGCCGGGCCGTGGCCGACGACACCGCCATCGACCGCTGGTTCGGCCGCTTCATTACCGGCCCGGACCACGGCGAGGACATCCGGCCGGCCGAACCGATCAACGCCGCCGCCATCACCGCTCGCCTGGAGGCCGGTGAACCCCTGTGGCGCAGCGAATACGGCCGCTTCGCCCTCCTCGACGAGGGCGAGGAAGCGCCCCGACTCTACGTCGACGGCCGCGAACATCCGGCGACCGTCGACACGGCCCCCCTGGCGCGACAGCTGTGCGCGGAACGCGAATTCACCGCCGCCGATCTGCGGTCGGCCCTCGCCACTCCGGAGGGCGGCGATCTGTTGACCGCGCTGGTCAACGAGGGGGCGTTGTTCTTCCCGGAAGCGGGTAATGCATCCGGCTCCGGAGACCATGCAGAGCCCCCCGCCGAGCCCCTATAATGGTCCGGTATCGACCGACTGTTCATCAAGGAACCCCCCCAATGCCCAACGAACTCGACCAGGACGCCCTGCGCTACCACGCCGAGCCGCCCCCCGGAAAACTGGGGACCACCGTCACCAAGCCGTGCGATACCCAGCGGGAACTGGCCCTGGCCTATTCACCCGGCGTGGCGGCACCGGTGCGCGCCATCGCGGAGGAACCTGAACAGGTCTACCGCTATACCGGCAAGGGCAATCTGGTCGGTGTCATTTCCAACGGCACCGCCGTCCTCGGACTCGGCAACACCGGCGCTCTGGCCAGCAAGCCGGTGATGGAGGGCAAGGGGGTCCTGTTCAAGAAGTTCGCCGACATCAATGTCTTCGACATCGAGGTGGACGCCACCGAGGTCGACGAGATGGTGGAGACGGTGGCACGGATCGCGCCGACCTTCGGCGGGATCAATCTGGAGGACATCGCTGCGCCGGCCTGCTTCGACATCGAGCGGCGCCTCATCGAACGGCTCGACATCCCGGTCTTCCACGATGATCAGCACGGCACCGCGGTGATCATCGCCGCAGGGCTGCTCAATGCCCTGGAGCTTCAGGACAAGTCGCTGGTCGACGCGAAGATCGTCTGCCTCGGAGCGGGCGCCGCCGGCATCGCCTCGATGAACCTGTTGCTGGCGCTGGGCGCGCGCCGGGAGAACCTGCGCCTGCTGGACCGCAACGGCGTTATCCACACCGGACGCACGGACCTGAACACCTGGAAGGCCGATCTGGCGGTGGCCACCGACGAGCGTTCACTGGCCGATGCCATGGCCGACGCCGACGTCTTCATCGGGGTCTCGGGCCCCGATCTGGTGACGCCGGACATGGTGGCCTCGATGGCCGCGAAGCCCATCCTCTTCGCCCTCTCCAATCCGGACCCGGAGATCCATCCGGACACGGCCCGCGCCGTGCGCGACGATGTCATCATCGCCACCGGTCGAACCGATTTCCCCAACCAGGTGAACAACGTCCTCGGATTTCCCTTCATCTTCCGGGGCGCCCTGGACGTGCGCGCCAGCGCGATCAACATGGCGATGACCACCGCTGCCGTGTACGCCCTCGCCGAACTGGCGCGGGAGCCGGTGGGCCCGGAGGTCCTGGCCGCCTACGGCCGCGAGGCCATGGGCTTCGGACCCGACTACATCATCCCCACGCCGTTCGATCCGCGCCTCATCGACCGGGTGCCGCGCGCCGTGGCCCGTGCGGCCGTGGATTCCGGCGTCGCCCGGATCCCGATGCCGGACCAATACGCCTGAGGTCGAGTCGGCAGCCGCCGGATCGCGGCTCCGGACGAAAAAGGGCCCCGCATCCAGAGGGATGCGGGGCCCTTTCCGATCCCTGCCCCGTCAACGCAGGAGGCCGGGTTCGGGTTCTCAGAAATCCCGGCGCAGGGTGAAGGCGCCGCGGAGCTGGCCCGGCTGGTAGCCGGTGGCGTTGTCCTCCGGATAGTACTCGTCGAGGGTCGCCTGGACATCCTCGGGGATGTCCTCGCCGTGGCAGGTCATGCAGACCTCGCCGGCGGGGATGCCCATCATGTAGCGGAACTCGCGGCCACCATCCTCGGTCTTGTGGACCTCGTAGTGATCGATGCCCTTCGGCCCCTGACCACGCTCACGCCGCTCATCGAAGCGGGCGAGGATCCCGGCTTCCCACTCGTCCGGCTCGTTCTCGGGATTGCGGAACTTGAGGCTGGTCCGAGCGACTTCGCCGTTGTATTCTTCGGACGCCCTTTCGGCGATTTCCGGAGCCTTCTCGCTGCAGACACGGATCCCGGCACTCGGCCCGTCGGCCTGCAGGGCCGCCTTGAGTTCGCCCTGAAGCTCCTTGGCGAACTGCTTGATGATGGCGCGGCTCTCCTCGAGGTGCTCAGTGACCTGGCGATCCATGGCCTCGTTGGCCATGACCGGGGTGGCCAGAACGGAAGTGGTCAGTAGTGCGATGGTGCGTTTCATGGTGCGTAGCCTCCTGGCTATGGATGGAACGGAGCGAACGGGCTCGGGCTCGGCCACCGGATCGTTTGTCGTTCATCGGACAAACCCGTCAACCGGGTATGTTAACAAGACCTGATGAAAGAACCCAAACCTCGATTCAGACTCCTCTGCACAAAGTAGACCAGATGGCGAGGCTTTTCCTCATCGCGATCCTCCAACCCACTTCGCGCCAATAATGTCACTCGGGTTGAGCGCAGACTTGGCCGTCCCTGTCATTTGTGGCACACTCGTGACATGACTACGACCCGTACCCCCCTTCCCGACGGCAGCCATCAAATCAATGATGCCATGCGCGCCGAATTGAAGAGCGCGCTCGAGGCCTTCCGTGATCCGGCGATCCTGCTCTCCCCCGAGTACACCATCCTGGCGACCAATGCCCCGTACGAAACCACCTACGGCGACGGGATGCCCATGGTCGGGCGCAAGTGCTACGAGGTCTCGCACCACTACAGGGTGCCGTGCGATCAGGCGGGAGAGAACTGCCCGCTGAAGGAATGCGTTGCAAAGGATCGCGCCCAACGTGTTCTGCATCTGCACCACACGCCCCGCGGCGAAGAACACGTCGACGTTCATCTGACTCCGGTTCGCAATGAGCAGGGCGAGCTCGAGTTTTTCATCGAGGTCATGCATCAGGCCCGGGCGGCCAGCACCTCTGCCAGTGCCCCCAAGGGCCTGATCGGCCGTTCACCACCGTTCAACCGCATGCTGGAACTGATCCAGCGCGTGGCGCCCCGACAGACCACGGTCCTGCTGCTCGGGCAGTCCGGCACCGGTAAGGAGCTGGCGGCACTGGCACTCCATGAGGCCAGTACCCGCTCCAGCGGACCCTTCGTGCCGGTGGATTGCTCGGGGCTGACGGAAACCCTGTTCGAGTCGGAACTGTTCGGCCATGAGAAAGGGGCCTTCACCGGCGCGCAGTATCGCAAGGTGGGCCTGGTGGAATCGGCCCGGGGCGGCACCCTCTTCCTCGACGAGATCGGTGATGTGCCGCTGGATCTGCAGGTCAAACTGCTGCGGCTGCTGGAGACCAATACCTTCCGCCGGGTCGGCAGTGTCGAGCCGCAGCAGGCCGATTTCCGACTGGTCTGCGCCACCCACCGCGATCTGCGGGCCATGATCGCCGAGGGCACCTTCCGCGAGGATCTCTATTACCGCATCAGCGCCTTCCCCATCGAGCTTCCGAGCCTCGCCGAGCGGGTCGAGGATCTTCCGTTGCTGGCACGCTCCCTTCTACAGCGCCTGGAGCCGGAGCGCGAACTGGAGATCTCCAACGAGGCGCTCAATTGCCTGAGCCAGTACTCCTTCCCGGGGAACATCCGCGAACTGCGCAACATTCTCGAACGGGCCAGCGTTCTCTGCCACGACGGCGTCATCCGCGTTGACGATCTGCCACCCGAATGCCAGTGCGGCGGGGATCACCAGGTGGCCACGACACCGATGCACCACGACCGCATCGTTCCGCTCAGGGAGGCCGAACACAACTATCTGCGCTGGGCGGTGGCCCGCTTCCCCGGCGAACGTCGGGAACTGGCGAATCGACTGGGTATCAGTGAACGCAGTCTCTACCGTAAACTGCAGCGCCTTGAAGAAGAGAGCGCCGGTTGATCCGGCTCCGCACTCCCGAGAAGACAGAGGTCACCACCCATGCTCGACAGTCAGCCACAACGCCACCCCACGAAACCAGTCCAGGTGGGCAACGTGACCATCGGCGGCGACCACCCGGTGGCGGTCCAGTCCATGACCAACACGGATACGGCCGATGTCATGGCCACGGCGATCCAGGTCAAGGAGCTCGCTCGGGCCGGTTCGGAACTGGTTCGCATCACCGTCAATTCCGCCGAGGCCGCCGCAGCCGTGCCGGCCATCCGTGATGAACTCCAGCGTCTGGGGGTCGATGTCCCGCTGGTGGGGGATTTCCACTTCAACGGCCACAAACTGCTGACCAACGAACCGGCCTGCGCCGAGGCTCTGGACAAGTTCCGGATCAATCCGGGCAATGTCGGCAAGGGCGCCCGCCGTGACGACAATTTCGCCGCATTCATCGAGCTGGCCTGCCGCTACGACAAGCCCGTTCGCATCGGGGTGAACTGGGGCAGCCTGGATGCCGGGGTCCTGGAGCGTCTGATGGACGAGAATGCCGCCCTCCCCGATCCGCGTCCTTCCGAGGCGGTGATGCGCGATGCGGTGGTGACCTCGGCGGTGGAGAGCGCCCGACACGCCGAGGAGCTGGGTCTGGGCGCCGACCGGATCATCCTGTCGTGCAAGATGAGCGGGGTGCAGGACCTCATCGCGGTCTACGAGGATCTCGCCCGGCGCTGCACCTATCCGCTTCATCTCGGTCTTACCGAGGCGGGCATGGGGAGCAAGGGAATCGTCGCCTCCACCGCCGCGCTGGCGGTGCTGTTGCAACAGGGGATCGGCGACACCATCCGGATCTCTCTGACACCGGAACCCGGCGCGCCCCGAACCGGTGAGGTGGAGGTCGCCCAGCAGATCCTGCAGAGCATGGGACTGCGCAATTTTACGCCGGCCGTGGTGGCGTGCCCCGGATGCGGACGGACCACCTCGACCTTCTTCCAGGAGTTGGCGCGGGACATCCAGAGCTATCTGGGGGAGCGCATGCCGCAGTGGCGCAATCACTACCCCGGGGTCGAGGGCATGACGGTCGCCGTGATGGGATGCGTGGTGAACGGCCCCGGAGAGAGCAAGCATGCCGACATCGGCATCAGTCTTCCGGGGACCGGCGAGACACCCGTGGCGCCGGTCTACGAGGATGGGGAGAAGACGGTAACCCTGAAGGGCGACACCATCGCCACCGAATTCCAGCAGCTGGTGGAACGCTACGTCGAACGCCGCTACGCGCCGACCAGCGAAGAAGCCTGAGGCCGCTCACCGCTCAATGAGGGTCATCATCTCCCGCAACCAGGCGGGGATGTCCTTCGGCACTCTGGAAGTCACGAGGCCACCGTCGATCACGACCTCTTCGTCCACGGCCTCACCACCGGCGGTGCGGATCTCTTCGAGAACCGCCTGGTGTGCCGTCAGGCGCCGGCCTCGAACCCGATCCGCCGAAACCAGCAACTGAGGGCCATGACAGATGGCCGCCACCACCTTGTCGGCATCCATGAAGTGGCGCACCCGTTCCAGGATCGCCGGATCATCGCGCAGACTCGCGGGGGCCTTGCCGCCGGGCAGGACCAGCACCTGGTAGGGATCGGGATCGGTGTCGGCCACGGCGCAGTCCACCTCCACCTCGTAGCCCTTCTTGCCGGTGATCGTGGCGGTGGTCGGCGCCGCCACGTCGACTCTGATACCCGCCTCCAGCAGCCGGTACCGTGGTGCCAGCAGTTCCACATCCTCGAACTGATCGCCGCTGATCATCAATGCCCGCATGATTTGCCATCTCCTTCACTGTCTGTCCATGCTTCAGTCTGGGGGTGGCGTGGTATGAAGACAAGGGCGCAGAACCCGCCCGAGGCATCGCTGTCCGATAACTCAGTCCCCAGGAGAATCCCCTTTGCATCGCTTCCGCCATCCCCGCAGAACTGACCTCGCCAACACGACCCCGCGTGGGCGTATGGTCTGGCTGTGTGTCGGGCTCCTGGGACTGACGGGGTATATCGGTAACGGCGTGGCGGAAGAAAACGGCGCCCCGGCCCCCAGCCGGTCCGCCATCGAGGTCCGTCTCCACGGCCTCGATGATCCCGAGGTGCATGCAAATGTTCAGAACCATCTGCCGCTCTACCGTCATCGAGAACGCACCGATCTGAGCGCCGAGGACATCCGTCGCTTTCATGCCCGATCGGGTCCGGCCATCCGTCGCGGTCTGGAACCGTTCGGCTATTATCGGCCGGAATACACCGCCTCGCTGGAGCCCACTTCGGACGGCTGGCGAGCGGAATATCGTGTCGACCCGGGACCACGGGTCTCGGTGGACGACGTCACGCTCCGGATCAGTGGCCCTGCAGCAGAACTGAACGCCCTGCGTGAATGGCAACGCGATTACCCGTTGAAGGCCGGGGAGCCACTGGAACATTCTGTCCACGACGACGCCCTGCGTCGACTCGATCGCATCGCTCGCGAGCACGGACTGTTCGATGCCCGATTCGAGGAACGTGCCATCCGTGTCGACGCCGAGGCAACAAGCGCCCGCATTACCATCCATTTCGAAACGGGTCCCCGCTACCGAATGGGGGAGACTACATTCCGGGGTAGCGATCTGAGTTCGTCGCTCCTCGATCGCTTCCGCAGTTATGAACCGGGTGACCCCTTCCGGACCGGCAACCTGCTGCAACTGCAGCGCGACCTCAGCGATACCGGCTATTTCCAGCGGGTGGAAGTGACCCCAATGCCCGCGGAAGAGACTCGAACCCCCATCGCCGTAGATCTGGTGGACCAGCCACCAACGCGCTATACCGCCGGGATCGGCTATGGCACCGACACCGGTCCGCGCATCAGCGGCGGCATTGAACGACGCTACCTCAATCGCCATGGCCACCGGGCAGGAATCAACGTGGAGCTCTCCACCATCCGCCAGGAACTGGGGGCCGGCTACACGATCCCGCTGGATGACCCGCGTCACGAGGCTCTGAGTACGCGATTGAGCCGTGTCGAGAGCGAAACCGACACCAGCGAACTGGTCCAGTGGAAAGCCCGGATCGCGCTGGCCCGCGTGCGCGGTCGTTGGCTGCGGACCGTCTCGCTGAGCGCTGAGCAGGAGGATTACACCATTGGCGAGGAAGAAGCTCGCAGCCGTCTGGTACTGCCCGGCATCGCCTGGCGGAATCTGAATCGCCCGACGTCTTCCGGCGAGCGCCGCCGCACGCGCCGCCTGGGCCTGGAGTTGCGCGGGGCCAGTGAGGGGCTGGCCTCCGATGCATCGCTCTTCCAGATCCGTGCACGGGCCGGTGAAAGCATCCCGCTGGACGTTGCCGAGCGCCACCGGTTGGTGGGGCGCCTGGATCTGGGGGCAACCGCCGTGGAGGACATCGCCGCCCTCCCCGCGTCCCTGCGTTTCTTCACCGGCGGCGATCGCAGCATTCGGGGCTACAGCTACCAGAGCCTGGGTCCAGATGACGACAATGGCGATGTCATCGGCGGGCAGCATCTGGCGGTATTCGGACTCGACTATGAGTATTCGGTCCGTGGCAACCTTGCCACGGCACTTTTCCACGACATCGGCAGCGCCTTCGGACCCGACTCGCCCGTGTTTCATCGGGGGGCCGGTATCGGCATGCGTTGGTACCTGCCGGTGGGGGCACTGGCGCTGGATCTGGCGCGACCGCTGAAGAAGGAATCCTCCTGGCGATTCCATCTGAGTCTGAGGGCAGAACTGTGACGGGTGCACGACGGGCGCGAAGGGTCCTTGCCTATCTGGCCTGGGGGATGGCCGGTGTATTCCTCCTGCTGGTGGGAGCACTGAGCCTCCTTCTGAACAGCACGACGGTTCTGGAGTACGCCGTCGATGTGGCCGAGCACGCCACCGATCAGCGCCTGACCGTGGCCGAGCGCGAAGGCACCATGGCAGGCCCCGTGGAACTCGGAGGCCTCCGCTGGCGCGCCAACGACGTCGACATCGCGGTGGAACGGCTGTACCTGGAGTGGTATCCCGGCCGACTTCTCTTCGGCCGGTTCGATATCGCCCGGCTCCATCTGGACGGAGTGCAGGTGGGGCCCGGCCATTCACCGGAAGAGGCGGGCCGCTCCGAATCGTCGACAGAGGCAGTTGCGTTTCCGTCACTTCCTCTGCCGGTGCGGTTCGACGAACTCCGGATCGACCGTCTGCAACTGCTGAACACCGGTCTGCCCGAGCGCTGGGCTGGACCGTACGACCTGCGTGCACGCCTGAAGCTGGCAGGAACGGTCGCCACCGTCGACAGGCTGGTTCTGGAGTCGCCTGCGGAACGGCTCGAACTTGAGGGACAGGGTGACTGGCACCGTCCGGATTTCACCGCCCGCGTCGGGGGAACAGCGGCTACCCCGTGGGGCGAGGCCGTCCTGGAGGTGGACCTGCGCGGCTCTCCAGAACGCATCGATCTCGACGCCTCTCTCGCCGGGCCCGCCGACCTCGACGCCACCGGCCACGTCTCCACCCCCTTCAACACCCCGGAAATGGACGTCCAACTGGGTTTGAAACGCCTCGGTCCGGCCCTCACCGAATCACTGCCCATCCCTCTGCTGGTCAGTGGCGAGGCTCACCTGCGGGGGGGGCTCGAGATCCTGGAGTGGGATGCGCGCCTGGAGGTCGAAGGGGATGGTCCGGACCCGCAACACGACATTCCGAACCTGCGTCTGGCGGGCCACGGCCGTCTTCAGGATACAACGCGCGTGGAAATCGTCGAGCTGGCGCTGGACGGTGACTGGCGCGGCCACCCTCTGAAGGGACGGGTCGAGGGCCACTGGACAGCCGACGACTGGCACCTTCCTACCCTCTCCCTGTCCTCCGGACCCAATCGCCTCGTGGGCGAGGCGCGAGAACAGGCCGACACGCGCTCCATCGGGCTGTCCTGGTCCCTGCCGGCTCCGGAACGGCTCTTTCCCGGCGTCGAAGGCATCATTGAGGGCGGGCTGGACTATCGTGATGACGATTTGACCGCCAATGTCGAGGTGTCCGATCTCGGCTACGGTGATCACCACATCAATCGGGCCACCCTCGCCCTGCAGGGCACCGGCGCCGCGGCGGAATGGCGGCTGAGTGCCCCGGACCCTGAGCTTGCCCTCTACGGGGAGGTCGCCTGGGCGAACGAACCACACCTGCGGATGGATGGAGGGCGTGGCCGGCTCCCTGGCAGCGACTGGTTCATCAGTCACCCCTGGCGGGTGACCCTGGATGCGCCGGCCTGGAACCTGAGCAGGGGGTGTCTCGCCCTCGACAGCGGCGGTGAGTTCTGCCTTGAGGGCGGCGGAACCGGGAGAACCGCCGATCTGCGCCTGGACCTTGCCGACCTTGAATTGCCGCCCCTGGTCGCGCACCACGTCCCCGGAACCGGGTTGCAACAGGGTTCTCTTCATGGCGAGGCCCGCCTCGACTGGGACGATGGACTCGAGGAGGTGGCTCTGCACCTGACCGGTCGCGACCTGCACTGGCGACAGGAGCTTGCAGACAACCTGCCGCTGGCGACCCGGCTTGACGGCCTCGACGTCGTGGCCGCCTATGCACCCGACCGTGGTCTTTCCAGTGAAGCGATCGTTCGGGCTGGATCGCCCCAAGGGGAACTGCGCCTGAACCTGGCCCTGCCGCTCTGGAAGCCCGGGGTCGAGCTCGCCACAACGCCGCTCGCGGGTCGAGTCGACGGTTCCCTGGCCGAACTCGACTGGCTCGGCGGCCTCGTCCCCGGTTTCATTCGCACCACGGGTCGTCTGGAGACGGATCTGAGCGTTGCCGGACGATTCGCCAGTCCCCTCCTTGCCGGCACCATCGGCTGGCGCGAAGGCCGTCTTCAGGCACCGGCAATTGGACTGGACCTGACAGAACTGGATGTCTCGTTGACTGCGGCCTCTTTCAACGAACCCCTGACTCTGGATGGGCGAGCACGCGCCCATCACGGCGATCTGCGGATCTCCGGGGAGCTGACCGCCATCCATCCCCTGACGCTGGACATCCGTTTGCAGGGCCACGGGGCCCGCCTGGCCAACACACCCGAAGTGCGCCTGCTGGCCGAACCGGACCTGCACCTGACGCTGCGACCCGGCCATCTCCGGGCGGAAGGTGAGGTGGTCATTCCTCAGGCGCGCATCGACCTGCCGAATCGCGATGGCATTGTGCAACCCAGTACCGATGTCATCCGTATGGACGAAAAGGAAACGGAGACGGCCATGGCGCTGTCCACCGATGTTCGGGTAATCCTGGGCCCGCGCGTGCACATCCGGGGATACGGCTTCGAGGGCCGTCTCGAGGGTGACCTGCGCGTCCTGGAAGAGCCTGGTCAGCCCCCCGTGGGTCGGGGGGAGCTGGTCCTCCGCGAGGGTCGCTACCGCGCCTGGGGGCAGGATCTGAGCATCGATGCCGGCCGCCTGTTCTTCGCCGACAGCCCGCTGGACAACCCGGGTCTCGACATCCGCGCCGTGCGGAACGGCATCCCGGTGGTCGCCGGGGTCCGGATCATCGGACGCGCTCGCAGCCCCGAGCTGATCCTCTTCTCCGATCCGCCCATGGATGACACCGAGATCCTCTCCTACGTGGTTCTGGGTCGCCCGATCAGTGAGAGCGGAACCGGCGACGGCGAACAGCTTGCCCGGGCCGCGACGGCGCTGCAACTGGCCGGGGGGGCACGGATTGCCCGAACCATCGGCGAGCGCTTCGGGATCGACGAGGTTGGCCTGGCGACCGGCACCACCACCGATGAGACGGCCCTGGTCCTCGGCTCCTGGCTCTCGCCCCGGCTCCATCTGCGCTACGCCATCGGTGTGACCGAGGACACCAATACCCTGCGCGCCAACTACCTGCTCAGCGACCACTGGTCGCTGGAGACCGAAACGGGGCCGGCCCAGGGCATGGATCTGATGTTCACCATCGACCGATAGGCGTTCCTGAGTGATCATGGCGGGGTAACCAACAGGAGGAAGCAACCATGTCACTGACACCTTCGACCATGCTGGAACTGGGCACCCCCGCCCCCGAGTTCACCCTGCCGGAACCGGCCACCGGCCGCGAGGTCGCGCTGACCGATTTCGCCGATGCCGGGGGGCTCCTGGTGGCCTTCATCTGCAACCATTGTCCCTACGTGAAGCACATCCAGGAGGGGCTGGTGGCCTATGCCCGCGACTACGCACCCGAGGGCATCGCCATGCTGGCCATCAGCAGCAACGATGTGGACAATTACCCGGATGACGGTCCGGCGCGGATGGCCGAGGAGGCCCAGCGGCTGGGCTACCCCTTCCCCTACCTCTATGACGAGGACCAGTCGGTGGCCCGCGCCTACCGCGCCGCTTGCACTCCCGATTTCTTCCTGTTCGACGGCGAGCGCCGCCTCTACTATCGCGGCCAGTTCGACGACTCCCGGCCCGGCAATGACCGTCCGGTGACCGGGGCCGACCTGCGCGCCGCCACCGACGCCCTGCTGCGCGGCGAACCCGCGCCGACGGAGCAGGCCCCCAGCATCGGCTGCAACATCAAGTGGAAGGCGGGTATGGAGCCCGAGTACTTCGCCACCTGAATTCCGGGCCCGTTGCCGGCCGACCGAGGCTCTTGGTTTCGCCGGTGGAGCGTGGTAGAGTAAGCAGCTGTTGGCAGGTGGCGCATGCGCCATTGCCTCTACCTGAATGGCGCCGTGGCGGAACTGGTAGACGCGCCTGACTCAAAATCAGGTCTTGGCAACGAGGTGTGAGTTCGAGTCTCACCGGCGCCACCAGCACAATGATCAGAAGAGCCCTGCGCGGGTGGTGAAATCGGTAGACACGCTAGCTTGAGGGGCTAGTGGGGGCAACCCCGTGCGAGTTCAAGTCTCGCCCCGCGCACCATTTTCCTCCCCTGAAGATCCTGTCCCGCTGTGCAATACTGATGCGGCCCCGTCCGCATGCGAGTCCCCATGTTCTTTCAGCGCCTGGCCGACCGACACCGTCGCCGCCTGCTTGCCCGCCATCCCATCGATGACGCCGACTGGCGTGTCGTGCGCGAACACTGGCCGCTGTTGGGCGAACTCTCCGCCGACGAGGAGCGCCGGTTGCGCGAGCAGGCCACCCTCTTCCTGCACGACAAGACCCTGGAGGGCGCCGGCGACTTCTCCATCACCCGCCCCATGGCCGCCGCCATCGCCGCCCAGGCGTGCCTGCCGTTGATGAACCTCTCGCTGGACGCCCTGCGCGGCTGGTATTCCGTGCTGGTCTACGCGGACACCTTCGTCACCGACCACCCCATGATGGATGACGCCGGGGTCCTTCACGAAGGGGAACGCGAACTGGCCGGAGAGGCGTGGGAGCAGGGCCCGCTGATCCTGGCCTGGGAGGATGTCCGTCCGGACCACACCCGCAGGATCAACGGCAATGTCGCGATCCACGAGATGGCCCACAAGCTGGACATGCAGAACGGTGACGCCAACGGCATGCCCCCCCTTCATCGCGGCATGTCGCGGCCGGACTGGACGCGTACCTTCCAGGCGGCCTGGGATGCGCTGGAGGCGGACGTCGAGGCGCGTCCGGAAGAGCCGGTCATCGACCCCTACGCCCTGACCGATCCGGGCGAGTTCTTCGCCGTGGTCAGCGAATATTTCTTCGTTTTTCCCAACCACCTGGACACCACGTTCCCCGAACTCTACCAGCAACTTGCCCTCTTCTATCGCCAGGACCCCCGGGAGCGGCGCGCCCCACTGTAACCGACCCGGTGGTTATGCCATGATGCCGGGGTCAACCATTCGGGAGATTCATTGTGAACACACGTCTGATCATCACGGCCACCGCCGTACTGGCCCTTGCGGGCTGCAACGCCGATTCGGCACCGGAGCTGGAAAGCGACGAGAGCCGGTACGGCTATGCCATCGGCTGGCAGGTCGGCCAGAACATGCGCCAGAGCGGACTGGAACTGGAGGCCGAAGCCACCGCCGCGGCCATCCGCGATGCCCTCTCCGAACGAGAGCCCCGCCTGGACGAGGAAGCCATGCAGACCGCAATGGAGCAGGCGCAGGAGCGCCAGAGGGCCGAGCGCGCCGGTGACGCCGAGGAGAACCGTCAGGCCGGCCAGGCGTTCATGGAGGAGTACGTCGAGCAGGACGGGGTCGAGACCAGTCCCGAGGGACTGGCCTGGCGAGTGATCGAGGAAGGTGACGGGCCGAAGCCTGAGGCCGGCGCCTCGGTGCTGGTTCACTACGAGGGAACGACCACCGATGGTGAAGTCTTCGACAGCTCCTACGAGCGCGGTGAGCCGGTCAGCTTTCCCATCGACGCGGTCATCGAGGGCTGGCAGATCGTCCTGCCGAAGATGTCCGAGGGCAGCGTGTGGGAGGTGGTCATTCCCGCCGAGCTGGCCTATGGTGACGAAGGGGCCGGCGGTGCCATCGGCGCCGGCGAAACCCTGGTCTTCGAGATCGAGCTTCTCGACGCCGAACACTGAGCTCTACATGGGGGGCGCCATCGCGCGCCTCCCTGGTGAAATAATAACAGGATGGAGGATACGACCATGAAACGACTGACCAGCAGCCTGTTCCTGGCTCTGATACTGGTTCTCGGCGCACCGTTGACCCCTGGTTCAGCCTCGGCCGCAACGCCAGACGCCGAGGTGGTCTACCACGTCGATTTTGCCGATCCCCGCCGCTTCAGCGCGACGCTGACCAGCATCAACAACATGATGATGCACTACAGTAACAATCTGATGGAGGCCGATGTCCGCATCGTCTTCGTTGCCCACGGCATCCGATTCGTTACCGACAACGCCCTGGAGGACACCCCGTTCGAAGAGGATGCCGAACTGGCGGAGCGACGCGACGATCTCAAGGGGCGGCTCCAGAGCCTGGCCAATGTCCACGGCGTGAAGCTGGAACTGTGCGACATCACCCGTTCCCAGATCGGGCTCGAGGCGGACAAGCTCTTCGACGAGGTGGAGATGGTGCCATCCGGGGTGGTCCGCATTGCCGAGCTGCAACGCGAGGGATTCTCCTACATCAAGGTGGAATGAACCCCGCCGAACATTCCCCGTGGCGATTCAAGGGGAGATCGGCGCCTCGTTCTCCCCGTCCAGTAACGAGCGGCCCTCGGCATCGATGATGCCGTAGTGACGCAGTCCCTCCAGGATCCCCCAGGCATACTGCCCTTCCGCCATGTAGATGCCGGCCCGATCCCGCAGCCGCTCCATGGCCTCGCTGTGGTTTCCGACCACCACCGCCAGGTTGTCCCCGACCAGCATCTCCTCGTCGTCTTCGGAATCGCCGGCCACCAGCACATGGTCCATCGGCAGACCCCACTTGAAGGCGATGTAGCGCACCGCCGACCCCTTTCCCGCACGGATGGGCAGCACATCGAGATAGGCCCCGTGCGAGGTGCTCAGTGTCACGTGGATGTCGTGCTGGCGCAGATGCGTGCGGATGTCGCGGACTCGCGGTGCCTTGCGGCTGTCCATGTAATAGCTGATCTTGAACTGGTCCTGCTCGCGCTTGGGCTGGAGCTTCAGACCCGGCAGCTCGGCCATGGCTCGGCGGATCGCCTCCGGCTGCCACTGGTAGTCCAGATGATGGTGCCAGCCGCTGTCGGCAACGATGCGGCCCTTCTTGTGGCCGTAGTGCAGATTGGTTCCCGCCGAGGTGATGAGCACGTCGGGGGTCGGCAGGCCATGGTTTTTCAGTGCGCCGAGGGTGCTCTTGAGGGTACGGCCTGTGGCCACACCGAAGCCCATCTGGCGGCCGGTACGCCGCAGGGCGGACAGCAGTTCGGACAGTGCCTCATCGTCGCCGAGCAGGGTATCGTCCAGATCGGCCACGGCCAGGCGGCTGATGGTCGGCAGGCGGCTCTTGTTGGCCGGCGCCAGTGAGGGGCTGTGGATGTTGAAGCGCTGCAACACCTTCTCCACCTCCCGGACGTATTTCTCGGAATGGCCCGACCACGAATAGTGTTCATGGGCACCGCGACTGCCGTTCTCCGACCAGCGGCGCCAGCGGCGGCGGTTGCCCAGCCCTTCCCGCAGCGCGTTGGCGATGGAGTCGACATCGTACGGGTCGATGAGCTGACCGTTGCGGCAATTGGCAAGGATGTCGCGGGGGCCGCCGTCGCGGGTGGCGATGATGGGCAGGCCGCTGGCCGCCGCCTCGATGAGGGTCAGGCCGAACGGCTCGGTGAGCGCCGGGTTCACGAACAGCCCCCGGCTGCGCGCCGCCATGCGATAGATGTGCGGAACGTCGGACGCCCGGTGCTGCTTGGGATAGGCGACCCGCCCGTAGAGGTCGTATCGATCGATGGCCAGCAGCAACTGGGTCAGCACGTCCCGGGGACCCTTCTCCATGGCCTCGATGTCCTCCCGGGTCCCGGCGACGAGCACGAGGTTGGCCATCTCCTGGAGATCGAGGTTCTCGCCGTAGGCGCGCACCAGGCTGATCATGTTCTTGCGCTCGTCCGCCCGGGACATGGCGACGATCATCGGTTTGCGCGGCTCCCGCAGGAAGCGGTTCACGGTCTTGCGGATGGTGGGATCGCCCTCGTTCTCGCGGGGCGGGCGGAAACGGGAGAGATCGACGCCGGGCGGGATGACCCGCATCCGTTTCGGCTGGTAGTTGTCGTACTGGGCGTACTGAGTCTCCACCTCCTGCTGGGTCGAGGCGATGACCAGCGCGGCGCGATCCAGGGTGGCCTCCTCCGCCTCGATGCGCTGACTCATGTTGTAGACCTCCTCGATCCGCGACTCCTTGAGACCGCGCTCGAGCAGGCGCGCCTTCTTGTCGCGCCCCAGGGAGTGGCCGGTATGGACCAGCGGAACTCCCAGCAGATCGGCCAGCCGACCCCCGACCAACCCGGCGTCGGCGTAGTGGCTGTGCACCACGTCCGGGACCCGTCCGACTTCGCGGATGTGATACAGCGCCCGATCCGCGAAGACGCCGAGATGGGGCCAGAGGACCTCCTTGCGCAGGTAGCGACGTGGTCCGCAGTCCAGCCGCACGATGCGCGCCCCCTCGGAAAGCTCCTCCACCGGTTCGGCATAGTCGTCGGAAACCTTGGGATCGATCACGCGGCGGGTCAGCAGGTCGACGCGATCCACCTTCGGGTGTTCGGCCAGGGCACGAGCAAGTTCCACCACATAGAGTGTCTGGCCACCGGTATCGGCGTCGCGGCCCAGCTCCAGGTCCTGACCGCGGATGAGGCCGTGGACGCTGACCAGGACGATATACAGCCCCTCGTCGCCGGAAGGATTGCCGCTATCACTCATGACTTCCACTTTTCGTTGAAGGCGTCGTAGAACGCCGGATCCTCGACCAGAGCGCCCTGCCGTCCGCAGATCGCCGCAGCGAACTCGACACCCCGTTCCAGGGACTCGCGCGCAGTCCAGCCGCGAATCCGCCCCAGCATGAACACGGCGGCCAGCGCGTCACCGGCACCCACGGCGTCCCGGAAATCACGTACCGGCCGGGGATGAACCCGAATCGGAGCGCTGTCATCTACCCATTCGGCCCCGCCCTCGCCATGGGTCAGGATCAGGGCCTCGGCGCCGAGTCGTTCCCGGAAGGCGCCCACCCCGGGGGAACGGAACTGCTCGCCCAGAATGACCTGTTCGTCCCCGTTGAGTTTGACCCAGTGGCTGCCTTGCAGGAGCTCCTTGACCACTGTTGCCTCCCACCAGGGGGCGCGCAGGTTGACATCGATGAAAATGGGGGCGGAAAGCCGGTGGCGCAAGGCCCGCAGTGCACGGCGCGACGTATCGGAACGCGCGGCCAGAGTGCCGTGATAGAGCGCAGCGGGCTCGCGCCCGGCGACAGCGGCCTCGAGCCCGTCCGGATCGATGTGGTCGAAGGCGACATCGGCAACGATGTCGTAGCTCGGCTCCCCTGCCTCAAGAGTGACCGCCACGCGGCCGGTGGGATGGAGTGGATCGAGTTGCAGGCCATCCAGCGGCAGACCGTGCTCCGCCATGGCGTTGCGCACTCGCTCTCCGAGGGCATCATCGCCCACGCGACTGATCAACAGCGGCTCGATACCGAACCCGGCCAGGTGCCAGGCCACATTGAAGGGGGCTCCACCAAGCACGGACTGAACTTCGCCGTCGGGACCGGTGAATTCATCGAAGAGGACTTCGCCGAAAAGGACTGGAGCATGGCGACTGTCGTGGCTCATGGCCACAGGATATCGCAAAAGAATGGCGAATGCCCGTGTTGTCAGGCCACTTCGAGTAGGCGAAACTAGGACCTCGTCTTTTCAAACTGAATTGTTGTCCGGAGCCCCATGGCACAGGAACACCTCGCTGGCGCCTACCAACTGCTGGAAGATTCGCTGCTGCATTTCAATGGCGAACCCGTGGGGACCTGCGCCGCCATGGACCCCAAGTCTCTGGCCGCGGCCAACTACGAAGAATGCTTCGTTCGCGACTTTGTGCCTTCCGGGCTGGTCTTCCTGCTCGATGGGCGCACCGACATCGTGCGCAACTTCCTGCTGGCCGTTCAGAGTCTGCGCACTCGCGCGCGCAGTGCCGCTGGACACGAGATCCAGCCCGGAGTGATGCCGGCGAGTTTCCGGGTGGACTGCGATGACGAAGGCCAGGAGGCACTCCTGGCCGATTTCGGCGAGCGTGCCATCGGCCGGGTTGCACCGGTGGACTCGATGATGTGGTGGCTCATCCTGCTCTATGTTTATGTGCGCAAAACGGGCGATCGCGAACTGGCGGAACGGCCGGAGTTCCAGAGTTCCATGCGCCAGATCCTGCACATCTGCCTGAAGGATACCTTCGAGGTCAGTCCGGGCCTGCTGGTACCTGACGCCTGTTCCATGATCGACCGCCGCCTCGGGATCTACGGCCATCCACTGGAGATCCAGGCGCTCTTCTACGGGGTGCTGCGCAGTGTTCATGAACTCCTGGTGCCGCACGGACCGGAGGACGAAGCGTTGCTGGATGCCGCCACGACCCGCGAGCAGGCCCTGAGGAACTATGTGCGTTTGTTCTACTGGCTCGACCTCCAGCGCCTCAACGAGATCCACCGCTACTCCACCGAGGAGTTCGGGGTCGACAGCATCAACATGCTGAACATCTACCCGGAGTCCATCCCCGACTGGGTCGTGGACTGGATCCCGGAGGAAGCCGGCTATCTGGTCGGCAATGTCGGACCATCACGAATGGATTTCCGTTTCTTCAGTCTCGGCAACCTGCTTTCGGTCCTCTTCGGACTGGCTACCGACGAGCAGGCGGAACGCACCGTGCGACTTTTCGAATCGCGCTGGGGCGATCTGGTCGGCGCAGTGCCGATGAAGATCTGCTACCCGGCCATGGAGGGTCTGGAATGGCAGGTTCAGACCGGCTCCGATCCCAAGAACGCCCCCTGGTCCTACCAGAACGGTGGCAACTGGCCCGCCCTGCTCTGGCATTTCGTGGCCGCCACCGTCAAGGCGGGTCGGGGCGATCTGGCGGAACGCGCCTATCAGCAGGCCGAGTACAAACTGGAGGCGGACCACTGGGTGGAATATTACGACGGCCGCGCCGGCCGTCTGATTGGTCGCCGAGCCAACTTCAATCAGGTCTGGACGGCCACCAGTCTGATCCTTGCCCACAAGATCCTCGAGGATCCCTCCGTCATCGATCTCTTTCCACGCTGATTGGTCCCTTCACTGTCCCCGGTCACGCAGCTTCAGGCCCGCTTCGCGACCCAGTTTCGCCGTGACCAGCAGCACCGGGAGGCCGTGCAGGGCCAGATCGAAGATGTCCAGGGGAGCGGTGAGCGCTCCCTCGGATAGCATTTTCAGCTTTTCCCAGAGGTGCGGCTCCGGATAAAAGGGCGAGAGCCCCAGAATGAGCCCGATGACAAGCAGGGGCTGTAGAGGAATGCGATCCAGCCAGGTCACGAGGCCTCCTCTTGAGAATCCGTTGATGGCAAGGCCAGCCTGCGTCAGGCCATCCTCCACTGTGAATTGTACCACCCATCTGTAGAATACCCCGAAAGAAACCAACGACTCAGGAGCCCCCATGCCTCTCGGACGCCGGAGCATCTTCGCCATTCTCGCCCTCCTCCTGGCGGTTTTTCTTCTCGTCCCCGGCCTGGTGGCCGATCGGGTGGAGCGCGAATTCCGCACACTGGCCACCACGGCCTCGAAGAATCAGGCCATGGATCTGGTGGTCAGCGAGTATCAACGCGGCTGGTTCGGGGCCGAGGCCCGTTCCGAACTACGCCTGCGAGTCGGCGGCGAAACCCTGGTACTGCCGCTGCGCCACGACATCGACCATGGCCCGACCCTGCCCCGCCTGCGCGCGGCTCGCGTCGACACCCGGCTGGCGGATGACGGCACCCGCGATTTCGAACTCGACATGGCGATCGGCTTTACGGGCGCCATCCGTATGCAACTGAATGTTCCCGCCTTCGAAGGTCATGTCGACGACAACGCCGACATCCGTGTCGCCCACGATGGCGCATCGCTCCGGCTGAAGCTGGGAAGCGACCAGGAAAGCTATGACCTCGAGGGTGAACTTTCTCGACTGGTCCTGACCGAGGGCGAAGCGGCTGAACTCGATGTCCGAGGGGTCGATCTGAAGTCGAGCGGCCATCGAGAGGCTGGTAAGGACGTCCCCTTCTGGTCCGGCGAGAGTGTGCTGACGATCGAGCGGGGGACTCTGGATGGCGAGGCGCACATGGAGGCCAGCGAACTGACCGAAGCGCGCCTTGGTGCATGGCAGGAGAGCCGCGACGGTGAAGTCGAACTGGGCCACGACGCCCGTTTCGAGACCCTGAAACTGGCGAATCTGGAAATGGGCCCCGGCGATTATGCCCTCCGGCTCGGCGGCCTCCAGCGCAGTGCCTGGGATGCGTTCCAGAAACGCGTCAACGCCATCCATGACCAGGGCCTCTCGGTGGAGATGACCGAGACCCTGGTGAGTCGGGCCCTGCTGGAGACCCTTCCGGAGTTCCTCGCGGGCCAACCGCATCTTGAACTGACGCGGTTCGAACTGGAAACAGCCGATGGCCCCGTATCGGCGGACCTGCAACTGCGCATGGCCGAGTCTCCCGACGATGCACAAGCAGCGCGAATCGATGCCCAGCTCCGGCGGTTGAGTGGAGATTCCCGCCTGACCCTGCCGGAAGATACCCTGCGCCGCTTCATCGCCTTCAACCTGATGAACGAGGTCCGTGCTTCAGCGGGGAATGCCGTTTCGGACAGCCGTCTGGAGGCGGTCGTGGCCGAGATGGCGCGACAGCAGATTCGGCAACTGCGCGGCATGGGGGTCTTCGAGGAGACCGACGATGAACGGCTGGAGAGCCGGGTGGAACTGCGCGACGGAGTCTTGCTGATCAACGACGCCGAGTTCTCTCGCCTCTTCTGAGCGGAGACGGCCGTGGTCAATCCACGGCCGTCCGACCAGGTCGTACCGGGCCCGTAAACACGAAACCCGCCGGATGGCGGGTTCGATGAACTGCAGTAATATGGCGTCCCCAAGGGGATTCGAACCCCTGTCGCCGCCGTGAAAGGGCGGTGTCCTGGGCCAACTAGACGATGGGGACGGAAATCGTCATTCGGGACTGCGGCGGTCCGATTCACCCGGACTGGCGGGTCGCGAAAGCTGGGTTCCGACCGTCCCGGCGAGCAGCAGGAGAAATCCCCACGGCACCAGAGCGATCAGATTGACAACCCCTTCTTCCGCACCGACCACCATGCCCCCGAACCCGAATATCATCCCGACGGCAACAAGTATGATGCCGAGCCAGAGGATCACGAGTCCGACTCGATGCATGGCGTCCCTTTTCTTTCAGTACGACACAATATGGTGGAGCCAGGCGGGATCGAACCGCCGACCTCCTGCATGCCATGCAGGCGCTCTCCCAGCTGAGCTATGGCCCCGTCGAAACGAGATGCGCATTATAGCAACCCGATCCGCGCGATCAACCATTGGGGGGAAATTTTCTTGCCGCTTCAGCCTCGCGCATCGATCCAGAGCAGCGCACGGTCGATGCGCGCCAGCGTGGCCTCGCGACCCAGCAGATGAAGGGTCACATCGATGGGTGGCGAGACCGCCCCGCCACTGACGGCCACGCGCAGCGGCTGGGCGATCTTCCCCAGTTTCATCTCACGCACCTCGGCCAGCCCCTCGACCTCGGCGTGGATGAGCTCCGGAGCCCAGTCACCGAGACCGGCCAGCCGCTCGCGCAGTTCGGCCAGAGGTTCACGTACGCCGGCCTTGAGATTCTTGTTGGCCGCCTTCTCGTCGAACTCGTCGAACTCCCGGAAGAAGAAGGCACTCTTCTCCGCCATCTCGACCAGGTCCTTGCAGCGCTCCCGCTGGGCCTCGACCACCGCCACCAGTTCGGGACCGTGGGCGGGATCGATGCCGAGCGTCCCCAGATGGTAAGCGAGGTGGTGGGCCACATGGGCCGGATCGGCGTGCATGATGTGGTGGTGGTTGAGCCAGGCCAGCTTCTCCGGGTTGAAGCTCGATGCCGCCTTGTGGACCTCGCCGATGTCGAAATGCTGGAGCATCTCGTCCACCGAAAAGACCTCCTGGTCACCGTGCGACCAACCGAGGCGGACCAGGTAGTTCAACAGCGCCTCCGGAAGATACCCCTCCTCCCGGTACTGCATCACGCTCACCGCTCCGTGGCGCTTTGAGAGGCGCTTGCCGTCGTGGCCGAGGATCATCGGCACGTGGGCGTAGACCGGCACCGCGGCCCCCAGCGCCTGAAGGATGTTCACCTGCCGCGGGGTGTTGTTCAGGTGATCATCACCGCGGATCACATGGGTGATGCCCATGTCGAAATCGTCCACGACCACCGTCAGGTTGTAGGTCGGCGTACCGTCGGAGCGAGCGATGATCAGATCGTCCAGCTCAGTGTTGGCGAAGTGCACCGTGCCGTGGATCAGATCGGTGACCGTGACGCTGCCCTCGCGCGGATTGCGAAACCGAACCACCGGCTCGACCCCCTCGCGTGGCTCCGAGCGCTCGCGACACCGGCCGTCGTAGCGCGGCTTCTCGCCCCGGGCGCGCTGCTCCTCGCGCATGGCATCCAGTTCGTCCTTGGTGCAGTAGCAGTGGTAGGCGTGCCCCGAGTCGAGCAGCCTCTGGGTCACCTCCCGATAGCGTTCGAAGCGTTCCGTCTGATAGAACGGTCCCTCGTCATACTCCAGACCCAGCCAGGTCATGCCTTCCAGGATGGCGTTCACCGATTCCTGGGTGGAACGTTCCCGGTCGGTGTCCTCCACGCGCAGGACGAAGCGCCCCCCGTGCTTGCGGGCATGGAGCCAGGAATAGAGCGCAGTGCGCGCCCCGCCGATGTGCAGATAGCCGGTGGGGCTGGGCGCGAAACGGGTACGAACGGTCATGAAACGTCCTCGGGCGGGTCGATGTTAGCGGATGGCGGCCAGCAGGTTCTGGATGTCCTGGTGGTTGCGGCCCCGGGCATAGTCGCTCAGGGCATCGATGACGGCTTCGGCGTCAGCGCCATCTTCCGGCCAGGTCGATGCCACCTCGTGGACCGGCTTGCCGAAGGCCTCTTCCAGCAACGTACCGACGTGCAGACCGCCCTCCTTGTCGGTACCGGGCAGGATCAGCAGGAAGTGCCCCTCCCGGTGGAAGATGCCGTCACAGATACGCAGTACAGCGGACAACTCGTCGGTTACGGCCTCTTCCGTCTCCGGGAGATAGAAGTACAGCAGGGTGACGTGGCGGAGGTTCTCGTAGAACCGGTCCACCTCGGCTACTTCATGGCGCACGAACTGTCCGAACTCCTCGAAGGGGAAGACCTGACCCGACATGTTGTCTCTCCTGATATGGTGCGAATATGCATAGTGTGCCATAGACAGAAGGGAACGCGAGGATTTGACGAACCCGTGGCACGGTCTTACTATACCCGCTTCTCGTAGTTCGGGCGGTTAGCTCAGCGGGAGAGCACTGCCTTCACACGGCAGGGGTCGCTGGTTCGATCCCAGCACCGCCCACCAGGTTTATCAATGACTTACGGCCTCCTCAGCGGGGCCGTTTTTCGTTC
>JBNJEU010000010.1:0-47390 GCA_051746205.1 Pseudomonadota bacterium | reverse complement strand
GCCCCCCCTCAGGTCTTCCGATAGACCTCCGCCCCGGCGTCGACGAACTCCACCGACTTCTCCTCCAGCCCGCGCCGCAGCGCCTCCTCGGTCTCCAGACCGTGCTCGGCGGCGTAGTCGCGCACCTCCTGGGTGATCTTCATGGAGCAGAAGTTCGGCCCGCACATGGAGCAGAAGTGCGCCACCTTGTGGCCCTCCTTCGGCAGGGTGGCGTCGTGGAACTCCCGCGCCTTCTCCGGATCCAGCCCGAGGTTGAACTGGTCCTCCCAGCGGAACTCGAAGCGCGCCCTGGACAGGGCGTTGTCGCGCAGCTGGGCGCCGGGGTGGCCCTTGGCCAGGTCGGCGGCGTGGGCGGCGATGCGGTAGGTGATGATGCCGTCGCGCACGTCCTGCTTGTCCGGCAGCCCCAGGTGCTCCTTGGGGGTGACGTAGCAGAGCATGGCGGTGCCGTACCAGCCGATGTTGGCGGCGCCGATGCCGGAGGTGATGTGGTCGTAGCCGGGGGCGATGTCGGTGACCAGCGGCCCGAGGGTGTAGAACGGCGCCTCGAAGCAGTCCGCCAGCTCCTTCTCCACGTTCTCCTTGATCATCTGCATGGGCACGTGGCCCGGCCCCTCGATCATGGTCTGGACGTCGTGTTCCCAGGCGATCTTCGTCAGCTCGCCGAGGGTCTCCAGCTCGGCGTACTGGGCGGCGTCGTTGGCGTCGGCCAGGGAGCCGGGGCGCAGGCCGTCGCCCAGCGAGAAGGAGACGTCGTAGGCCGCCATGATTTCGCAGATGTCGCGGAAGTGGGTGTAGAGGAAGTTCTCCTGGTGGTGGGCCAGGCACCATTTGGCCAGGATCGAACCGCCCCGGGAGACGATCCCGGTAACCCGCTCGGTGGTCATCGGGATGTAGCGCAGCAGCACGCCGGCGTGGATGGTGAAGTAGTCCACCCCCTGCTCCGCCTGTTCGATGAGGGTGTCGCGGAACAGCTCCCAGGTGAGGTCCTCCGGCTTGCCGTCGACCTTCTCCAGCGCCTGGTAGATGGGCACGGTGCCGATGGGCACCGGCGAGTTGCGCAGGATCCATTCGCGGGTCTCGTGGATGTTCTTGCCGGTGGAGAGGTCCATGAGGGTGTCGCCGCCCCAGCGCGCCGACCAGACCATCTTCTCCACCTCCTCGGTGAGCGACGAGGTCACCGCCGAGTTGCCGATGTTGGTGTTCACCTTGGTGCGGAAGTTGCGGCCGATGATCATCGGCTCCAGCTCCGGATGGTTGATGTTGGCCGGGATGATGGCGCGGCCGGCGGCGACCTCGTCGCGGACGAACTCCGGCGTCACCTCCTCGGGCAGATGGGCGCCGAAGGCCTCGCCGGGGTGGCGGCGCAGCAGCTTCGTGTAGCGCGGGTCGGCGCGCAGTTCCGCCAGCCGGGCGTTCTCGCGGATGGCGATGTACTCCATCTCGGGGGTGACGATGCCCTGGCGGGCGTAGTGCATCTGGGTCGCGGTGCGACCCGCCTTCGCCCGGCGCGGCGGCCGGATGTGCTCGAAGCGCAGCGCCGCCAGCTCGGGATCGGCCTTGCGGGCGCGGCCGTAGTCGGAGCTCTCTTCCGCCAGCTGCTCGGTGTCATCGCGCTCGGCGATCCAGTCGGCGCGCAGCGGGGCGAGGCCCCGGCGCAGGTCGATGGTCGCCTCCGGATCGGTGTAGGGGCCGGAGGTGTCGTAGACCGGCAGCGGCGGGTTGGCCTGGAAGCCGTCGCCGGTGCGTGTCTCGGTCTGGGCGATCTCGCGCATGGCGACCCGGATGTCGGGCCGCGAGCCCTCGACGTGGATCTTGTTCGAGGCCGGGAAGGGGCGGATCACGTCCGCCGACAGGCGGCCGGCGGCGTCGAGCACGGATTCGGGATTGGCACTCATGGACTTCACCTGCGCGGTTCGGGTCAGCCGGGCTGACGGGGAACCGGAAAGCGGGGAGAGGCGGGGACGGCGAGGCCGGGCCAGCTTCCCTCCGCCAGTCGTGGCCACGCGGGGCCCCTTCCGGTTCAGGTTCAAAGGGTCTGTCTCAGTCCCCGACGGGGGACACCCCTAGCTGTTCGTGGCTGATGCTAGCACATTGTACAGCGATGCGTCTGCGGGGACTTGCCCGCATCGGCGAAGTGCAGTACGGTTCCCCGATCGAGAGACCGCCCGTACATGCGAGGTAACACCATGACCGAAGTGGATCTGGCCAAGGCCCGCCACAACATGATCGAGCAACAGATCCGGACCTGGGAGGTCCTCGATCAGGATGTCCTCGACCTGCTCGACTCGCTTCCCCGGGATCGGTTCGTTCCGGCCGAGTATCGCAATGTCGCATACAGCGACATGCAGATCCCGCTGGGTCGCGGACAGGTCATGTTCCCCCCTCGGGTGGAGGCGCGCATGATTCAGGCTCTGGACGTTCAGCCGCACGAGAAGGTCCTGGAGGTGGGGACCGGAAGCGGCTATGTCACCGCCCTGCTGGCGCGGCTGGCGAGCCATGTCCACTCGGTGGATTACATCCCGGAATTCAAGCTGGAGGCCACCCGGCGGCTGGCCGATCACGCCTTCGACAATGCCACCCTCGAGGTCGGGGATGCCGCACAGGGATGGGAGCGCCACGCCCCCTACGATGTCATCGCCGTCACCGGCTCGCTTCCGATCCTGCCGGAGGCCTTCCGCGAACAGCTTGCCGTGGGCGGTCGCCTGTTCGTCATCGTAGGCGACGATCCGGTGATGGAGGCCGAGCTCATCACTCGTCTCGATGAGAACAATTACGCCTCCGAGGGGCTGTTCGAGACCAGTGTGCGGCCGCTGATCAACGCGCCGCAGCCGGAACGGTTCACCTTCTGAACGATGCGTCAGTTCACCCCGGGTGAACTCAAGGCCCACCTTGAGGGCGGAGCCGAGCCGGTGCTCCTGGACGTTCGGGAACCCTGGGAATACGACCTGGTGCGGCTCCCCGGCTCGCGCCTGCTGCCCATGGGCGAGATCATGAATCGCATGGACGAACTCGATGCCGCGGCCGAGATCGTGGTCATCTGCCACCACGGGGTGCGCAGCCGCCAGGTGGCCCATCTGCTGGAGAGCCGCGGCTTCACCGACATCATCAACCTGCGTGGCGGTGTCGACGCCTGGGCCAACGAGGTCGACGGCGAGATGCCGCGCTACTGAGGTGACCATGACCACGATGCCGCTGCTTTGCCGGACCGAAGCCAGCCAGGTGGTCTTCGTCGATCTCCAGGGCCGGTTGACCGCCGCCATGGAAGCCGAGGAACGCCAGCAGGTCCTGACGCGCGCCGGTCAGTTGGCGCACGCCGCCGAGCTGCTTGCCATCCCTCGACTGGTGACCCGGCAGTACCCCGAAGGGCTGGGAGATACCGACCCCGAACTCGCCCCCGCGCTGGCCGGCGCCACGGTGGTCGACAAGACCCGTTTCTCCTGCTGCGGCCAGGCCGCCTTCGACGGTCCGCTGGCCGACACCGGCCGCTCCCAGATCATCCTTGCCGGCATGGAGACCCATGTCTGTGTGACCCAGACCGCCCTGGAGCTGGTCGCCGCCGGCTATACCGTCTTCGTCGCCGCCGATGCCACCTGCTCGCGCGACCCGCAGAACCGGGAGCGCGGGCTGGCCCGGCTCGCCCGGTCCGGGGTCCAGGTGACGGTAACCGAATCGGTTCTCTTCGAGTGGCTGCGCGACGCCGGCCACGAACACTTCAAGACCATCAGTCGGTGGCTGCGCTAATGGCCGGACCTGAACTCGACAAACCCCGAAAGAAAAAGAAGAAGAAAAAGAAATCCAGCTGGCCGGAGAATCCCGGACACCCCGTCTACTGGCCCACGCGGATGGGTCTCGGACTGCTGCGACTCTTCTCGACCCTGCCCGTGCCGGTCCAGGGGGCGCTGGCCGACGGTCTCGGCACCCTGCTCTGGGCGACCATGCCGGGCCGGCGCCAGGTGGCGCGCACCAACCTGGAGCTGGCCTTTCCCGAGTACACCGACCGCGAGCGGCGACGGGTGGAGCGCGGCGTCTTCCGGGCCTCGGCGCGGGCCCTGTTCGAGGGCGGGATCTCCTGGCACGCCCCCGACTCGAAGATCGCCGACCGCTACACCATCTCCGGGCTGGAGAATCTGGAGCAGGCGCGCGCCGCAGGCAAGGGCGTGATCCTTCTGGGCGGCCACTACACCACCCTGGAGATCAGCGGCCGCCTGCTGGCCCGCCACGTCCCCGACCTCTATCCCATCTACAAGGAGGCCAGGAATCCCGTCTTCAACGCCGCCATGGTCGCGGGACGGCGCGGCAACTTCCCCGACGTGCTCATCAATGACGACATGCGCGCCATTCTCCGCGTGCTGCGCAAGGGCGGGGTGGTCTGGTACGCCCCCGATCAGGACTTCGGCCGCAGGGGCTCGGTCTTTGCGTCCTTCATGGGCGTCCAGGCCAGCACCCTGACCATGACCGCGCGACTGGCCAAGGTCTCGGGCGCCCCGATGGTCCCTCTCTATTCGGAGCGCCGGCCCGGCAATCGCTGGCACCTGGAGCTGGGCAAGCCCCTCGATGGATTCCCCAGTGGGGACGACGAGGCCGACGCCCGCCGGGTCAATGCGGCCATCGAGCATCAGGTCCGACGCACGCCGGATCAGTACCTGTGGCTGCACCATCGCTATCGCACGCGGCCGAACAAGTCCGACCCGTCACTCTACAAGGACGCAAAAAAATAGCGCGACCCGCAAAGGACGCGCCTGAAACCACCAAAAGGAGGATGGAGGAGTCGAGTTCGGCATGGCCGAACTACAATCAGTATTCTCTAATACGGTTGAACACCTGTCAAGACCGAGTCTTGTTCTTTGAGTATTTTCCTGCGCCTTTCACGCCGCACCCCCCGTCCGCCGGTCGGCCAGCGTCCGTAACGCGTCGCGCACCACGGTCTCGCGCAGCCGGTTCATCCGTCCGTGAAAGAAGTGGTCGGCATCCGCCATCCAGCGATAATGGGGCTTGCCCGGCAGTCCGGCGACCCACTCGGAGACCGCCAGGGGCGAAACCACGTCGTCCCGCCCCCCCTGGATCACCGACAGCGGCACCACCGGCGGCGCCAGTCCACTAAAGTCGAACAGGTCCACCGGCGGCGCCACCAGCAACAGCCGCTCCGGCTCCAGTTCCGCCTGGGCCCGCATGGCGACATAGGCCCCGAAGGAGAACCCCGCCAGCCACAAGGGCGCCCCGGGGTGGAGGGCGCGCGCCCAGCCGGCCACCGCCGCCAGATCCAGCGTCTCGCCACGCCCCCCGTCGTAGCGACCCGTGCTCTCCCCCACCCCGCGAAAATTGAAACGCACCGTGGCCAGCCCCGCGCTGGCCAGGGCCACGGCGAGCATGGCCACCACCTTGTTGTGCATGGTACCGGCGTGGCGCGGATGGGGATGTGAAACCACCGCCACCGGGGCATCGGCGGCGGCGCCTCCCTCGGGATAGTGGGTCAGTGCTTCCAGTGGTCCGGACGGCCCCTCGATGGTCAGCGTCTCCCCCAGGTGGGGGGCGTCGTGAAGGCCGTCGTAGAGGTGGAAGGCGCGCTGGTGGGCGCGCTCGATGTCATCGGTCATGACGGCAGGCGGAGGCGCTCGACGACCCGGCCGTTGCAGAGGTGTTCATCGATGATGGCGTCGACATCCTCCTCGTCGACGAAGGTGTACCAGACCTCCTCGGGATAGACCACGATGACCGGACCCTCGCTGCAGCGGTCCAGACATCCGGCGGTATTGATCCGCACCCCGCCGGCACCGTGGATCCCCAGTTCCTTGCAACGCGTCTTGGCGTAATCCCGCAGGGCCGTGGCGCCGGCGGCCTCGCAGCACTGGGCGCCGTCGGAGCGGCAGTTGGTACAGAAAAAGACGTGGTGGCGATAGTAGCTCATGGCATCACATGCTGTAGACCAGATTCAAACTGGTGATGGTGTCGGTCTCTTCCGTCTCCTCGGGCACCTCGGAATAGTGGCGCACCTGGAGCGACGCCCGCATGGCGAGATTGTCCACCACCTGCGAGGTCAACGAGGTCTCCGATTCGACATAGGTCACGGCAGCGTCCTCGACCAGCAAAGCCTGACGAAACCGGGCCTGCTCACGGATCTGCCAGCGCAGGTCGCCGGCGAAGCGCATCATCCCATGCTCCTCGCGATCGGCGTCCTCCGGTGAATCCTGGGTCATACCCACACCCACCTCCAGATCCATGCGCACCCGGGGACCGGAAACCACGTTCCGACCATACCCCACCGCCTCGCTGGCCCGGTAATCATACCCGCTGAAACGGTCGTCCTCATAGCGGGCGATCGCAAAACCGTAATCCCGCTCACGAAAACGGTAGTCCAGCTTGTAGGAGAAGGTATACCGCTCCGCCACCGTGACGGAATCGTCCACGGTGCGCAGCGCCCGCGCCGAGGTGTTCTGGCGCCACCGCGCCTGCTGGCGCTCCACTTCCAGACTGCCATTGGTATTCTCGGTTTCGGTGTTGCCGGTGGTCATCACCATGCCGTATTCGATCTCGGCCTCCCAGGCGGCCTCGTCGGAGCCTTCAACCTCCTCGCCCTGGAAGAAACCGGCCTGCGCCGCCCCGGTCCCCGTGACCAGACCTGCAAATCCGATGAACGTACCCTTCAGCCACTGCATCATACCTCCTGTTCCGATTGGTTCCCGCGCGTTCGGCCACTGCAACTGTGCTAGCCTGACGCACCGAGTCCGATTCAACTCCCGGAGCACCCGATGACCGCGCCGCCGCTGGAACCACTGGCCCGCCGCGAATTCCCGCTGGCCGACGCCGATCGCTGCGTGAAATGCGGCCTCTGTCTGCCGCACTGCCCCACCTATCGGCTGGCGGAAGAGGAGGCGGAGTCGCCGCGCGGACGCATCGCCCTTCTACAGGGTCTGGTCACCGGCGCGCTCCCCCTCACCGAGCGCACCCGCGAACACCTGGACAATTGCCTGCTCTGTCGGGCCTGTGAACGGGCGTGTCCGGCGGACGTACCCTACGGTGCGCTCATGGATGCCGGGCGCGCGCTCTATTCCGCCAGGCATCCCCATCGTCGTGCCATCCGGTGGCGCAACCAGCTGTTGACCCATCCGCGCCCTCTCGCCACCGCCGCCACACTGGCCTGGCTGGCCCAGCGCGGCGGGCTGATGTGGTTGGCACGAGCCGGTCGGCTGACGACCCTGTTCAGGGTAGAAGATGCGGCCGCCCTTCTGCCCCCCCTGGAACACCCCCGGGTCTGGCCCCGCCATGTGCCCGCCCGGGGAGAAGAACGGGGTCGGGTATTCCTGTTCCTCGGCTGCGTCGCTCGCCACACCGACGCGCGCGCGTTGCGCCTGGCCCTTCGGGTCCTCCCGGCCCTCGGTTTCGCGGTGGACATCCCGGCGGGACAACGGTGCTGCGGCGCCATGGATGCCCACGCCGGGCTGGTCGAGCGCGCCTCGACCCTGGCCGCGGAGAACCGCGCCCTGTTCCCCGCTGGCGCCACGGTCGTCCACCTGGCCACCGCCTGTGGCGCCCAGCTGCGGGAGACCCTCGCCGATCCGGTCTCCGGCGCGGCGCCCGCCGCGGTGGAACTCACCCGTTTCCTCGCCGACGCCGACTGGCCCCGGGAGCCGGCGACACTGAGCGGCCCCGGAGGCGAACCGCTTCAGGTTCGGGGCCACCTGCCGTGCAGTGCCCGCAACGCCCTGCGCGACAGCACGGCCATCGCTGATCTGATGGCCCGTCTGCCGGGCGTGGAATACGCAGAACTACCGGGGAACGACCGCTGCTGCGGCGCTTCGGGAACCTACATGCTGGATCATCCGGAAACGGCGCGTGCGCTGCGAGCCGACAAGGTCGCGGCGGCCGACGGCGACCAACTCCTGACCACCAATCCCGGTTGCGCCCTCCATCTGGGATCCGGGCTGCGGGAACGGCGTGGCGGGCCCACGGTGAGCCACCCGGTGGAACTGGTGGCCAGGGCCCTGAACCTCTGAACCGATGCGTCAGTAGTCCTTGAGGGTGTACTCGGCGCCACAGTAGGGACAGCGCGCCTTGCCGGTCTCCTCGATGGGCAGGTAGACGCGCGGGTGCGAGTTCCACAAGCTCATGCCCTCCATGGGGCAGTGGAGCGGCAGGTCGCTACGGCTCACCTCGTACCGCTTGGCCGCGTTGGGTGTCATCTCTCGCTTGGCTTCGGCCATGGCTCGTTCTCTCCACCAGTAGATCATGATTGCCGGAATGGTACTCCAACTGCCCGCCTCGAGGCGACCTCCAGCCGATTCGGGCCCACAACGTCCTCAATGCCCCGCGAGGATGTCCTCGATATCGGACAGCCGCGTCACCACGTGATCGGCTGCCGAGGACGTCGTCGATGCGGGCGCGAGAAGAAAGGTGCGAGCCACACCGGCAGCGCGTCCGGCCTCGATATCCCGCTCGCTGTCGCCGATCAGCAGGGAACGGCTCAGGTCCAGATCGAGTTCCCTGGCGGCTTGCTGGAGCATCCCCGGCGCGGGCTTGCGGCACTCACAGTTGCGGCGATAGGGCGGCTCGCCGTCCTCCGGGTGGTGCGGGCAGTAATAGACGGCATCCAGCGGCGCCCCGGCCTCCGCGAAGCGCGCCCGCATCCAGTCCATCAGGGCGTTGAAATCGCCTTCGGTATAGAAGCCGCGGGCGATCCCCGACTGGTTGGTAACGACCACCGGGCGATAGCCGCGCGCGCGCAGCCCGGCGACGACCTCGAAGATGCCGCGGATGAACTCGACATCCTCCGGTCGATGGAGATACCCGATGTCGCGATTGACGACCCCGTCGCGATCCAGGAAGGCGGCCGGCTCCATCGACAGGTCAGTCGTTCACCAGGGCCAGCCAGTCACTGCTCTGCTCGCGGCGACCGTGGACCAGATCGAAGTACATGGTCTGCAGCTGCTCGGTGACCGGCCCGCGCCGCCCCTCACCGATGGTGCGGTTGTCCAGCTCGCGGATGGGGGTCACCTCGGCGGCGGTGCCGGTGAAGAAGGCCTCGTCGGCAACGTAGACCTCATCCCGGGTCATTCGCTTCTCGCGCACCGGCAGGCCCATTTCGGCGGCCAGGCTGAGGATGGTCGCGCGGGTAATCCCCTCCAGGGCGGAGGTCAACTCCGGAGTGTAGAGCACACCGTCGCGGACGATGAAGATGTTCTCCCCCGAGCCCTCGGCAACGAAACCCTCGGTGTCCAGCAGCAGCGCCTCGTCGTAGCCACAGGTGACCGCCTCCTGCAGCGCCATCATCGAGTTCATGTAGTTGCCGTTGGCCTTCGCCTTGCACATGGTGGCGTTGACGTGGTGGCGGGTGTAGGAGGAGGTGCGGATGCGGATCCCCTTCTCCATGCCCTCCTCGCCGAGGTAGGCGCCCCACTCCCAGGCGGCGATGATCACGTGGACCTTCAGGTTGGTGGCGCGCAACCCCATGCCCTCGGAGCCGTAGAACGCCATCGGCCGGATGTAGGCCGACTCCAGGCCGTTCTCGCGTACCGCCGCGCGGGTCGCGGCGTTGATGGTGGCCTGGTCGTACGGCATCGGCATGCCGAGGATGTGCGCCGAGCGAAAGAGTCGGCGGGTATGGTCCTCGAGGCGGAAGATGGCGGCGCCCTTGTCGGTGCGGTAGGCGCGCTCGCCCTCGAAGACCCCCATGCCGTAGTGCAGGGTGTGGGTCAGTACATGGGTGGTGGCCTCGCGCCACGGCACCATCTCGCCGTCATACCAGATCACGCCATCCCGATCGGCCATGGACATGGGTCGCGTCTCCTCAAACTCTGTTCGATGTACTCAATGCGGGTACGGTGCCGTTCAATCCAGGGACAGCCGCTCTTCCAGCAACCGCTCCCAGACCGCCGCCACGGCGCGCCGGTGTTGCGCGAACGCGGCGGCCTCGACCACCGGCTCCCGCTCCTGCAGGGTCAGACGATGGCCCCGGGCGCGGTACTCGCGGTAGGCATCGGCCAGGGCCTCCGCCTCCGCCGCGCTCAGGTAGCTGCCGGCGGCCAGCCGTTCCAGGATGCGGATGTTGTCCTGGTACGCCAGCAATTCCGGTGCTTCATGGGCCCACGCCAGCACGCCATATTGCCCGATAAACTCGATGTCCGCCATCCCGCCGACATCCTGCTTCAGGTGGAAGCGGCCCTTCTCCGTGGTGCCGTGCGTCTCGCGCATGCGCCGACGCATGTCCCGAACCTCGCCTCGCAGATGGTCCGGATCCCGTTCCCGGGCCAGCACCTCGTTGCGGATCCCCATGAAGGCATCGGCCACCACCGGATCGCCCACCACCGGTCGGGCGCGCACCAGGGCCTGATGCTCCCAGGTCCAAGCATTCTCCTGCTGATAGCGGCGGAATCCCTCCAGGTTGGTCACCAGTAGACCCGAGGCGCCGGAGGGGCGCAGGCGGACGTCCACCTCGTAGAGGATCCCCGATGCCGTCTGTGTCCCCAGAAGATGGATAATGCGCTGTGCCAACCGGGCGAAGAAGACCCCGCTGGCCACCGGCCGATCCCCCGTGGTGGGCTCGTCCTCGCTGTCGCTGTCGTGCAGAAAGACCAGATCAAGGTCCGAGCCGTAGCCCAGCTCCCAGCCGCCGAGCTTGCCGTACCCGACAATGGCGAAGCCGGTGTCACAGACCTGGCCGTCGCGGCGGCAGCGCGGCCTGCCGTGGCGGGCGACCATGTGGGCCCAGGCGATGTCCAGAACCCGCTCGAGGACCACCTCGGCCAGATGAGTGAGATGGTCGCTCACCTGCATCAACGGCACGGCCTCGGCGACATCGGCGGCGGCCACGCGCAGGACGGCGGTCTGGGCGAAGTCGCGCAGGACATCCATCTGGTTCTCGAGATCGTCGGGGTCCACCCGGCGCAGCCGCTCGGCCGCATCGCGCTCCAGCTCCTCGCGATCCGGAGGGCGATACAGGATCGCCGGGTTGAGCAGATCGTCCAGCAGGACCGGGTGGCGCCCGAGCTGCTTGGCGATCCACGGGCTTGCCTCGCACAGCTTGACCAGCTGTGACAGCGCCATGGGATTCTCCACCAGCAGGGCGAGATAGACGCTGCGCTGGGCGACGTGTTCGACCAGCTCCAGGGTCCGGTCCAGGGTCCGATTGGCCGCCTCGCGGGCGCCGATGGCACCGAGCAGCAACGGCATCAGCTGGTCCAGCCGTCCACGTCCGCGAGTGGAGAGGGAGCGCACCACATGACCCCGACGCATCGCGTCGAGTCGTTCCCGGGCGGCGCCCGGTTCCTCGAAGCCGGCCGCCGCCAGTGCCGCTTCGGTCTGTTCGGCATCGAGATCCGCCTGCCACACCCCGGCCAGATCACCGGGATCGCTTTCCGCGTGCTCCGTCTGCGGTGCGGCGAAGACCTGCTCGAAATGGCCGTGGATCTGCTCGCGCACCGCCGCCAGATCGACGGCCAGCCCCGCCCAGTCCGGGTAGCCCAGCGACCAGGCAAGGACCTCCCGTTCCGCTTCGCCCTCGGGCAGTTCGTGGGTCTGCCGATCGGCGCGCCCCTGCAGCCGATGCTCCACGTGGCGCAGGAAGACATAGCCGCTGTCCAGCTCGCGGGCGGCGTAGTCGGTGAGCAGTTCGGCGTCGGTCAGCAGGCGCAGCACCCCGCGCAGGTCGCGCCGACGCAGTTCGGTGTCGCGCCCGCCGCGGATGAGCTGGAAGGCCTGGGCGATGAATTCGACCTCGCGGATCCCGCCGGCGCCGAGCTTGACGTTGGTCTCCATCCCCTTGCGCCGCACCTCGCGGCTGATGAGCTCCTTCATGTCGCGCAGGGATTCGAAGGCGCCGTAATCGAGGTAACGGCGGAAGACGAACGGTCGAAGCCGCTGCATCAGCTCGTCGCCGGACGCCCGGTCGCCGGCCACCACGCGCGCCTTGATCAGGGCGTAGCGCTCCCATTCACGACCATGGAGCTGATAATAGGTTTCCAGGGCATCGAAGCTCGCCACCAGGGCGCCGCTCTCGCCGAACGGGCGCAGGCGCATGTCGACCCGGAAGACCTGGCCCTCCCCGGTGTGCGCGTCCAGGGCCTGGATCAGACGCTGACCCAGACGGGTGAAGTAGCGCTCGTTGTCCACGGCGCGTCCGTTCCCCTCGGTCTCGCCCGCTTCGGCATAGGCGAAGATCAGGTCGATGTCCGAGGAGACGTTGAGTTCGCCGGCCCCGAGCTTGCCCATGCCCAGAACCACCAGCGATTGTGGCGTGCCGGATTCGGCCCCCCGGGGCGTGCCCATCTCCTGCTGCTGCCACTGGTGCAGGCAGTCCAGCGCGCCGGAGATGCAGGCATCGGCGAGCGCGGTCAGTTCCCCCGTTGTGGTATCCAGCGGTGCCCGACCGGCCAGATCGCGCCAGACGATCCGCACCATCTCGCGCCGGCGCAGCCGCCGCAGGGCACTCGCCAGGCCCCGCTCGTCGGCGACCCCGGCCAGCGCGCTTTCCAGGCGTTCGCGATAGGCCTCCCGAGGATAGTCGCCGGTCAGATCACCACTGCCGAGCAGATCGCTCAGCAGCTCCGGGGTGCTGGTCAGGGTCCGGACGATGAATTCACTGCACGGGGCCACCACCGACCAGTCGGCGGCACGCTCGGGGTCGGCGCGCAACCGGGCCAGGGCCTCCGGCGCGACCTCGGCCAGGGCCGTTTCGGCCTCCTCACGCAGGCGGGCCACATTGGCTGGGCAGTTCGCGCCCTCGTCAACGGGGCGAGGCGGATCCGGGAAATCGAGATTGAGAACGCTCATGGGCTCAGCCTACCAGCCATTGCACGGTAATTCACCGCTCAGGCACCCCCGGGGGTAACAAGCCCCTGGCTCGTGTTCACGGTTTCCGCGTACCCACGAAAAAGGCCCCGCCGATCGGCGGGGCCTTCCGTTACGGACGACGGGCCCCTCGGGGCCCGGTGACCGGGCTTACATCATGCCCATGCCACCCATGCCGCCCATACCACCCATGCCGCCCATGTCACCGCCGGCACCGGCGTCGCCGCCACCCTCTTCCGGGTGCTCGGCGATCATCGCCTCGGTGGTGATCATCATGGAGGCCACGGACGCGGCGTTCTGAAGCGCCGTGCGGGTCACCTTGGTCGGGTCCAGGATGCCCAGCTCGACCATGTCGCCGAACTCGCCGGTGGCGGCGTTGTAGCCGTTGTTGCCCTTGTCCTCGGCGACCTTGTTGACGATCACGGACGGCTCGCTGCCGGCGTTGAAGACGATCTGGCGCAGCGGGTCCTCCATGGCGCGACGCACGATGTCGATGCCGACATCCTGGTCGTGGTTGTCGCCCTTGAGCTTCTCGATGCCCAGGCGGGCGCGCAGCAGGGCCACGCCACCGCCGGGCACCACGCCCTCTTCGACAGCCGCGCGAGTGGCGTGCAGGGCGTCGTCGACGCGGTCCTTCTTCTCCTTCATCTCGACCTCGGTGGCGGCACCGACCTTGATCACCGCGACACCGCCGGAGAGCTTGGCGACACGCTCCTGCAGCTTCTCCTTATCGTAGTCGGAAGTGGCCTCTTCCATCTGCCGGCGGATCTGGGCCACGCGGTCCTCGATCTCCTTGGTCTGACCGGCGCCGCTGACGATGGTGGTGTCGTCCTTGGTGATGGTCACGCGCTTGGCGCGGCCCAGCTGGTCGATCTCGGTCTTCTCCAGGGTCAGGCCGATGTCCTCGGAGATGACCTGGCCACCCGTGAGGATGGCGATGTCCTGGAGCATCTGCTTGCGGCGGTCACCGAAGCCCGGCGCCTTCACGGCGGCAACCTTGACGATGCCGCGCATGGTATTGACCACCAGAGTGGCCAGCGCCTCGCCCTCGATGTCCTCGGCCACCAGCAGCAGCGGCTTGGACTGCTTGGCAACGGCCTCGAGCACCGGGAGCAGCTCGCGGATGTTGGAGATCTTCTTGTCACACAGCAGGATGTAGGGGTCTTCCAGCTCTGCCTGCATGTTCTGGCTATCGGTTACGAAGTAGGGCGACAGGTAGCCGCGATCGAACTGCATGCCCTCGACCACGTCCAGCTCGTTCTCCAGGCCGGAGCCCTCTTCCACGGTGATGACACCGTCGGTGCTCACCCGCTCCATCGCCTCGGCGATGATCTCGCCGATGGACTCGTCGGCGTTGGCGGAGATGGTGCCGACCTGGGTGATGGACTTGCGGTCCTTGCACGGCTTGGAGAGCTTGCGCAGCTCCTCGACGGCGCCCACTACGGCCTTGTCGATGCCACGCTTCAGGTCCATCGGGTTCATGCCGGCAGTGACCGCCTTCATGCCCTCGCGCATGATGGCCTGGGAGAGCACGGTGGCTGTGGTGGTGCCGTCACCGGCCTCGTCGGCGGTCTGGGAGGAGACCTCCTTGACCATCTGGGCACCCATGTTCTCGAAACGGTCCTTGACCTCGATCTCCTTGGCCACGGAGACGCCGTCCTTGGTCACGGACGGGGAGCCGAAGCTCTTCTCGATGACCACATTGCGGCCACGCGGGCCGAGGGTCACGCGCACGGCGTTGGCCAGGGTGTTCACGCCCGTCATCATGCGGTGACGAGCTTCTTCAGCGAAGATAATGTCTTTTGCTGCCATGGTTTTCGGTTCCTGTTTTCTCTATTGAGTCTCGGGATTCGGCGAAGTCGTCTCGGTGGGGCCTCAGCCCTCGATGACGCCCATGATGTCGTCTTCGCGCATCACCAGCAGTTCTTCGTCTTCGACCTTGACCTCGTTGCCGGAGTACTTGCCGAAGAGCACCTTGTCGCCAACCTTTACGGCCAGCGGGCAGGTCTCGCCATTGTTCATGACCTTGCCGTCGCCGACGGCGAGGACTTCACCCTGTTGCGGCTTCTCGGCGGCGGTGTCCGGCAGGACGATGCCCCCGGCCGTTTTGGTGTCCTCTTCAACGCGGCGGATCACGACGCGGTCGTGCAAGGGACGGATCTTCATCAGCTGCCTCTCCTTCGATTGGACTCATTGTTCCGGGCGGTCGCCCGACTTGCCATGGCGGGCCGCCGAAGCGCCCCGCCTTGTTAGCACTCAACTTAATCGAGTGCCAATAATAGCGGTCTACTGTATGGCGTCAAGTGAGTCGTTTTTCAAGAGCGGGGGAAATGCGGCGGATCGCGATCGTCGTCGTCGTCCGACCACGCTTCGCCATCGAAGGTGCGCGGGCCTCTGGGCCCGGCGCCACCACCCGGTGGTTCGTGGAACCCGCCGAAACGGACGCTGGCCGTATGACGGACACCGGCACGAATGAGAAGACGCCGCAACGGTGGCACCAGCAGGATGAAACCGAAGGTATCGGTGATGAAGCCGGGCGCGAGCAGCATCCCGCCGGCGACCAGTAGCGCGGCGGCCTCGAGCACCTCCATGGCCGGTGCCTCGCCGCGAGCGAGCTTCGCCTGCAACCGCTCGCGAGTACCCACGCCCTGAGCGCGAATGAGCCCGATCCCGAGGATGGCGGTGGCCACCACCAGGAAGACGGTGATACCGGCGCCGAGGGCACCGCCCACTTTGATGATCACGTAGAGTTCCAACAGTGGGGCGCCGATCAGCAGGAGGAGGAACAGCAGGGGCATCATGAAGGATTCTCCGGTTGCGGTTCCCCAGTATAGAAGACGAAGGCTGTCGAATTCATCCCCGGGTTCCGTGCTTGCCCTTCTCCTGCGAGATCCGTACCTTGACCACGCCGCCACACCATCTAGGCAAGGAGGAGAGGGATGTCGAAACCGCAGCAGATCGTTCTGTGCACCTGCCCCGACCCGGAGACGGCGGATCGCCTGGCGGCGGCCGTAGTGGATCGCCGGCTGGCCGCCTGTGTAAACATCGTTCCCGGACTGACCTCGGTCTTCCGCTGGGAGGGCCGAGTGGAGCGCGAGGCAGAGGTTCTGCTGGTCATCAAGACCACCGCCACCGCCTACCCGGCCCTGGAACGTACCCTGAGTGAACTGCATCCCTACGAACTTCCCGAGGTCGTTGCGGTCGATATCGAGACCGGCCTGTCCGGTTTTCTTCGATGGATGGATGAAAGCGTGGAGTCCGAATAATGACCAATCGATACATTGCCGGGCTGTTGCTGGCGCTGGTGGCGCTGTTCGCCCTTCCCCCGGGCGGCGCCCATGCCGAACTGCTGGAGGCCGACGAGGCCTTCTCCGTCCAGGCCATGGCCGTGGACGGCAACACCCTGCGCGTCAGCTGGGATATCCACCCCGACTATTACCTCTACCGGGACAAGTTCTCGTTCGAGAGCACCACCGAGGGGGTCACCTTCGGCTCGCCGTCACTCCCCGACGGGACGGTGAAGGACGACGATCTCTTCGGTCGCGTGGAGACCTATACCGATCGCGTCGACATCGACATCCCGATCCAGCGCGACGCGACCGGGGCCATGACCCTCGAGTTCACCGCCAACTCCCAGGGCTGCAACGATCCGGCCGGGGTCTGCTACCCGCCCCAGCAGAAGCAGCTGAGCATCGACCTGCCATCCAGCGATGCCGACGACGCGACCTCATCGGCCGATACGGCCCCGGCCGATGAGGATGCCGATGCCACCGAGCAGGCTTCCACCGATCAGGGCTCCGAACAGGCTTCCGGTGGTCAGGTCTCCGAGCAGGAAAGACTGGCCGCCTCGCTGGCCGGCGGCAACGCCTGGCTCGTCGTCCTGACCTTCTTCGGCCTCGGCCTGCTGCTTGCCTTCACGCCGTGCGTCTTCCCGATGGTGCCGATCCTCTCCAGCATCATCGCCGGGGAGGGCGACAACCTCACCACCCGGCGCGCCTTCACCATGTCGCTGGTCTATGTGCTGGCCATGGCGGTGACCTACACCGTGGCCGGTGTCATCGCCGGGCTCTTCGGCGAGAACCTGCAGGCGACCTTCCAGAATCCATGGATCCTCGGTGTCTTCGCCGGCATCTTCGTGCTGCTGGCGCTGTCGATGTTCGGCTTCTATGACCTGCAACTGCCGTCGGGGATGCAGAGCAAACTCACCGAGGTCAGCAACCGACAGCGCGGCGGCACCCTCACCGGCGTGGCGGTGATGGGCTTCCTCTCTGCACTCATCGTCGGCCCCTGTGTCGCCGCACCGTTGATGGGCGCACTGATCTACATCGGCCAGACCGGGGACGCGGTCCTCGGCGGTCTGGCCCTGTTCGCGTTGTCGCTGGGCATGGGGGCGCCGCTGCTGGCCATCGGCGCCTCCGCCGGCACGCTGCTGCCCAAGGCGGGCCCGTGGATGAGTTCGGTGAAGGCGGTCTTCGGCGTACTGCTGCTGGCCGTGGCACTGTGGATGCTGGAACGCATCCTGCCCGGGCCGGTCGCCCTGGGTCTGTGGTCGGCGCTGCTGATCATCTCCGCTGTCTACCTCGGCGCTCTGGAACCGACTCCGGAGGGCAGTTCCGGCTGGCGCCGGCTGTGGAAGGGCATCGGCGTACTGCTGCTGATCTACGGCGTCTTCCTGATGCTCGGCTCCGCCACCGGCGGTGGCGATCCCACCCGGCCGTTTGCCGGCATCACCATCGGCGGGGGTGAACAGACCACTGAGGAACTCGAGTTCCGTTCCGTGAAGACGGTGGAAGACGTCGAGGAGACGGTGGCCGACGCCAGCGAGGCCGGTCGCCCGGTGATGCTGGTCTACAGCGCCGACTGGTGCGTGACCTGCCGCGAGCTGGAGCGGGACACCTATCCGGACCCCGCGGTCCACCGCGCCCTGGGGGAGGCCAATGCCATCCTCATCAAAGCGGACGTCACGGACAATGACAGCGAGGACAAGGCCCTGCTGAAGAAGTTCGGCGTCATCGGCCCGCCCGCTCTGCTCTTCTTCAACTCCGATGGCGAGGAACTGCGTCAGCAGCGGGTCGTGGGCTTCATGGGCCCGGAGGAATTCAGTGCCCACATCCGCCGGGTGATGAACTGACCACCCGCCGCCGGGGCGATTCGCCCTATTCGGGCCGGATGCGGGCGCGCAGATAGCGTACCCGCATGCCCTCGTCCGGCGACCCTTCCAGCCAGACCAGGTGGGCGCCGCCGTCACCGTCCAGGTGCAGCAGGGGCTGACGCACCCCGAGGTCGTCCTCTCCCACCGGGACTTCCCGTGGCTTGCTCCACCCGGTCGCGTCATCGTGCGAGGCCACCATGATCCGGGGTGGACCGGTGGTCCGACCGGTCTCGGGATCCACCGGATGGGACTCCCACGCCGCAGCGACCAGACCGAGGCCGGAAACCGCCAGGTCCGGCGCGGTCCGGTACGCCGGTTCCGGATTCTCGCCCAGGATCGTCTCCACCTTCGGGAATTCACGCCCACCATCCTCGCTGATGGCAACCCGAAAGAGCGGCCCGATGCCGTCTCCACGCTCCTCCATCCAGCCGGCGGCCATCAGACGATTACCGTCACTGGCCAGGACCGGCTGATCCACCCGCGGACTGGTTCCGTAACTGCCCACCGGGTCGGCGGGTCGAGGATTCAGCGCGGCATCGGGACCAAAGCCGTGTTCCGGCCCCTCGCTACGGGCGATGCGTATGCGGCTGTGCTCCCGGTGCTGGTGGGTCCAGACGAGAACGGTCGCCTCGCCCGCCGCAGCCAGCGCCGGCTCATCGCGCTGTCCGGGTCGATCCGTATCCGGCACTTCACCCCGCCAGTCGCGCCCCAGTTGCCCTCGCTCCTCGCGCAGCCGTGCCCGAACGAAGACCACCCCGTTCCGCTCCTCGCGCTGCCAGAGCACCAGCCCGTCACGACCCCGCACAGCGGTCACAGGGCGGGACCCATCCCGGTTATCCATCGCGATGGGCGAATCCAGTTCACCATCACGCCACAGGCGGCCCCGCAACTGGCCCTCCTCCGACCAGATCAGGGCGAAGTTGCCGTCCCTGCCCACCGGGACCACGGCCGGCGTGCGGCCGCTGCCCCGTTCGCTGAAGGCGCTCGGCTCGCCGAAGGCGGGGCCCTCATCACCGTCCTCGTCTTCCATCGCGCCGGTGACCAGACGCACGTCCCGTTCGCCCTCCGCGCGGATCTCCCAGACCACCGCCAGTCGCCCATCGCGTTCGGCCAGCCCCGCGGGACCGTGACCATTGAGCATCAGGGTGGTACCGCTCTCCACCTCGTCCAGGGTCACCGGATCATCGAACTGCCACTCCGCCGCGCCCACCGGCCCGCAGACCAGTAGCGCGGTCAGGATGGCCCCCCGAAGCCATGCGCGCCCGGAAACCGGCCCCCACTTCCATCGCGTGCAGTGCGCGCGCAATAATGCGCCAGCGCCCGGAGAAAGGGAGCCCGGCGAACCAACCCGGTTCCGAACGGTCGGAACCGGATAACACGAGCAAACCGGACCGAACCGGTACTGGAGGATTCCCATGCGTCGTCCCTTTCTTCTGGCCATAATCGTCATTATCGCTCTCATCGGCGCCGGCGCCTACTATTTGACCCAGGGCGAAACGGATTCCGATTCCGACACCCCCGAGCAGCGCCCCGCCTTCACCCTGCCCGACCTCGACGGCGACGACCGTGCCATCAGTGAATGGGACGGCGATGTGATCATGCTCAATTTCTGGGCCTCCTGGTGCCCACCCTGCCGCCGCGAGATCCCCGCCTTCATCGAACTCCAGGAGGATTTCGGCGAGCAGGGGTTCCAGGTGATCGGCGTGGCCATCGACGACCGCCAGGCCGTCATCGACTTCACCGATCCGATGGGGGTCAACTACCCGCTTCTGCTCGGAACGCGGGACGGGATCGAGATTGCCGAAGCGTACGGCAACGACATCGGAGTGCTGCCCTACACCGTCTTCATCGATCGGGGCGGGCGCGTGGTGGAGACCCATCGTTCGGAGCTCGACTACGAGGAGGTCGAGGCGATCATCGAGCCGCTGCTCTGACCGCACGGATTCGGTCGGGCCGGGGAGGCATGTGCCCCTTCGTCTCTGTGGACCGGTTCACGGCCAGTTTGACGGAATGTTGCTAGGATTTGCCGCGAATTTCGCGTAACATTCCCATCAGAACAGAGCCGGAACACAATCAACGATGGCACGACTGCTGCTGCTCAACGGCCCCAACCTGAACCTGCTCGGCACCCGCGAGCCGGGCCATTATGGTCACCGCGATCTGGACGGCATCGTCAACGATCTGGCCGCGCGGGCGGAAGCGCTCGGCCATCAGCTGGAAGCGGTGCAAAGCAACGCCGAACACGAGCTGGTGGAGGCCGTCCAGCGGGCTCCGGCAATGGAAATCGCCTTCATCCTCATCAACCCGGCGGCCCTTACCCATACCAGCGTTGCGCTGCGCGATGCCCTGACGGCGGTCGCCATCCCGTTCATCGAAATCCATCTGAGCAACGTCTACGCCCGGGAGCCTTTCCGCCACCACTCCTACCTCTCCGATCAGGCCGCCGGCGTCATCGTCGGTCTCGGTCCGGACGGGTACGAACTGGCCCTGGAGGCGGCCCACAGGCGCCTGGTCCACTGACATCAAGTTAACGAAAGGGTCTTTCACATGGACATTCGCAAGGTCAAAAAGCTAATCGAGCTGCTGGAGCAGTCCGGCGTCGGCGAGATCGAGATCAGCGAGGGCGAGGAGTCCATTCGCATCAGCCGCACGACATCGCTTCCGGCAACGGCACCCGCCCCGGCCGCGGCGCCCGCGGCTCCGGCAGCCGAACCGGCCACCCCGCCTCCCCCCGCCGAGCCCGACGCGCCGGCGGAACCCACTGGCCACGTGGTGCGCTCGCCGATGGTCGGGACCTTCTACGAATCACCCTCCCCGGGCTCCAAACCCTTCGTCCAGGTGGGAGATCGGGTCAACGAGGGCGACACCCTCTGCATCATCGAGGCGATGAAACTGATGAACCAGATCGAGGCCGACAAGGCCGGGGTCGTCCAGGCGGTCAAGGTGGAGAACGGCCAGCCCGTGGAATACGACGAGCCGCTGTTCATCATCGACTGATCCCGACTCCGTTCACAGAGCAGGTACCCCATGTTCGACAAGATTCTGATTGCCAACCGCGGCGAGATTGCCCTGCGGGTGTTGCGCGCCTGCCGGGAGATGGGCATCAAGACCGTGGCCGTTCACTCCGACGTCGACGCCAACCTCAAGCACGTACTGCTGGCCGACGAGAGTGTCTGCATCGGCCCGGCGTCTTCCAACCTCAGCTATCTCCATGTCCCGGCGGTCATCAGTGCCTGCGAGGTCACCGACGCGGTGGCCATCCACCCGGGCTACGGCTTCCTCTCCGAGAACGCCGACTTCGCCGAACAGGTGGAGAGCAGCGGTTTCACATTCATCGGGCCGCGTGCCGAGACCATTCGCCTGATGGGCGACAAGGTATCGGCCATTGAATCCATGAAGGAGGCCGGCGTGCCGTGCGTACCGGGTTCCGACGGTCCGCTCGGCGACGACCCGGACGAAAACCTGCGTCTCGCCCGCGAGATCGGCTACCCCGTGATCATCAAGGCCGCTGGCGGAGGTGGAGGGCGCGGCATGCGTGTGGTCCACGCCGAGGGCCATCTGCTCAACGCCATCAGTCTGACCAGAAACGAGGCCGACTCCGCCTTCGGCAACGCCACCGTCTACATGGAGAAATTTCTGGAGAACCCGCGCCACGTCGAGGTTCAGGTACTGGCCGACGAACACGGCAATGCCATCTACCTTGGCGAACGCGACTGTTCCATACAACGCCGCCATCAGAAGGTCATCGAGGAAGCTCCTGCACCCGGGATCACCGAGGAACAGCGCCAGCGCATTGGTGAACGCTGCGCCCGGGCGTGTGTCGAGATCGGCTACCGCGGCGCCGGCACCTTCGAATTTCTCTACGAGAACGGCGAATTCTTCTTCATCGAGATGAACACCCGGCTGCAGGTGGAACATCCGGTAACCGAGCTGGTCACCGGTGTCGACCTGGTACGGGAACAGATCCGCATTGCCGCCGGCGAGCCGCTGGCCCACCGCCAGGAAGACATCGTGCTGCGCGGCCACGCGGTGGAGTGCCGGATCAACGCCGAGGACCCGCGCACCTTCATGCCGTGCCCGGGCCCCATCAAGACCTGGCACGCCGCTGGCGGTCCCGGAGTACGCGTGGACAGCCACGCCTACAGCGGTTATGTGGTTCCCCCCCACTACGATTCACTGCTCGGCAAGATCATCACCCATGGCAGTGACCGCGACATCGCCATGGCCCGGATGCGCACGGCGCTCTCGGAGATGGTGGTGGAGGGGATCAAGACCAACATCCCGCTGCACGAGGACCTGATGCGGGATTCGGCCTTCCTGGAAGGGGGGACCAACATCCACTACCTGGAACACAAGCTCGAACTCTGAGTCCCGGGGCATCTGCAGGGGTCGCGGCAGCGGCACGGTGCGCGGCGCGGGAACGCCGTGAATACCTCCCTGCAGGCTCGACGGCCGCATCCCTGCGGCCGACGTCCCGCGCCGCGCACCGTACCACTACCGCAACAGGGCAGGACCAGCCCTCGACTCCTTGTCCGGCCCTTTTCTCGCCGAATCCCGTCAAGAAACGAACCGCCCCGAAAGGCTGCTGAGCTGGCTGGCGGCGTGTGCCGCCGGGGCTCGAACCGGGGGCGTCGGCGGCCATGGATGGCCGCCGTCGAGCCTACAGGGACGTATTCATGGCGTCCCCCGGTTCGAGTCCCCGGCGGCACACGCCGCCAGCCAGCTCAGCAGCCCAACCCCGATCGGATCTCGGGCCAGACGGGAGTTACCCCCAACGACCTCAGGACTTGAACTGCGCCAACCGCTCCTCGAGCTCCGCCGCCAGCTGATTGAGCTGCTCGCTGGCGGAACCCAGCTCCTGGGCACCGACACTGGTCTCGTCCGCCACCTGGGTGATGTTGGTGACGTTGCGGTTGATCTCGTCCGCCGTGGCCGACTGCTCCTCCGCCGCGGAGGCGATCTGCTGGTTCATGTCGGTGATGGTCGACACCGCGTCATTGATGTTCTCCAGCGACTCGCCGGCCTTGCCCGCAGTCTCCACCGTACTGGTGGCCTGTTCGCGTCCGGTCTCCATGACCTGAACCGCCTCGCCGGCACCCTGCTGAAGGGTCTCGATCATCTGGCGGATCTCGTCGGTGGACTTCTGGGTTCGCTGGGCCAGGGTGCGCACCTCGTCGGCGACCACGGCGAAACCACGGCCGGCCTCGCCCGCGCGTGCCGCCTCGATGGCCGCGTTCAGCGCCAGCAGGTTGGTCTGCTCGGCGATCTCGTTGATCACCTCCACCACCTTGCCGATGTTCTCGCTGTCGCTGCTGACCCGGTTGATCACCCCGCTGGCCCGCTCGACTTCGTCGGCCAGTGAGCGAATGGACTGGATGGTGCCCTGCACCACTTCGTTCCCCGCGCTGGCCTCCTGATCGGCGGTGTTGGTGGCGTCGGCTGCAGAAGCGGCGTTGCGGGCCACTTCCTCGACAGTGGCGGTCATCTCGTTCATGGCCGTGGCGACCTGCTCGGTCTCTGCCTGCTGGCGCTGGACACCCTCGCGCGTCTTGTCGCCGATGCGCGCCACCTCGCTGGCCGACTCGCCCACCTGCTTCGCCGACTGAGTCACCTGCTGGACCAGTGTCTGGATCCGCTGCATGAAGCTGTTGAATCCCTGCCCCATGACAGCCAGTTCATCACGCCCGTCGATCTGCATCCGGTAGTTGAGATCGCCCTCCTGCTCGGCGTGGCTCATGCCTTTGGCAACCGTGTTCAGCGGCCGGGTCACGCGCTTGCGAATCCAGAGCGCCAGACCGACCACCGCCAGACCCAGCAGGATCAGGGCGATCCCGGCACCGGTCCAGAGGTTGGCGCGCATGGCAGCATCCGCCTCGTCCAGGGACTTCACCACCTCGAAGGCGCCATGGAGGTCGCCGACCTCCTTGTCATCCATTTTGTGGCCGGTGATGTCGTAGCCATCGTCACGACCCCAGAGCTCCTGGGACCTCTCCGGGTCGCCATGACAGACCAGGCAGACTTCCCCCAGCCGAACCGGACGGAAATACCGCACCGCATTCTGCTCATGATCGATGATGTGGTACTCATCCGCCTCGGGGTTCTCCGCGAAGTGGCGCAGCGCTTGACTCTCCAGCTCGTCGGGCTCGTTGTCTTCGTTGCGCGCCCCTTCACGCGGTGTCAGGAACTCGTAGCCGGCTTCCTCGGCCTTGGCCTGGGCCGTCTCCCAAGCGGTAACCACCGGCACGGCCGCCAGGATCTTTTCCATCCGGTCATCCTGATCGGTGTATTCCATCTCTCTGAGGATCTCCGGAGAGAAGAGTCCCAGGTCCCATTTGCGCGACATCTCCTCACGCACGGACTCGGCCATCAGAATGATGGCGCGCGCCTCCTGGACTTCCTTGTCGATGGTGTTTTCGCGCTCGTCCAGGGCATAGAATATGAACAGGATGCCCACCAGAACCGCCACAATGGCGCTGACGAAGGTGACGATGCGAAAACCTAGGGAGTGAATGTCGAATTTCATCTTTGGTTCACCGGGTGTCATGTCATGGAACGCATGGTTGGTGCCGACTGGTATTCTCTCACTCCGGATACCGGCGCGACCCGCAAGATCATCTTCCCAATAATGGAACGCAATCATGCACTAATGCAAGTCCGATTCGCCAATAAGGTGGTCAGTGTCGGCCCATACGACCCATCGGGGACCCTTTCGCAACCACGAGGACACAGGTTTCATGAGCTGGATCGAGATCACCCTGCCCACCAGTGCCGACTCTGCCGAGAGCGTTGGCGAGACCATGGAGACCGCCGGCGCTGCGGCGGTTACCTTTGCCGATGTGGCAGACGAGCCCCTCTATGAACTGGAACCGGGGGCGACCCCCCTGTGGCAACGTACCCGCGTGGTCGGCCTCTTTCCCGCCGATGTGGATCGGGATGCGGTGCTCGCCGAACTCGGCCGCGCCCAGCCACTGCCGGCGGACATGACCATTCGCGAGGTGGTCGACCGGGAATGGACCCGCGCGTGGATGGATCATTTCCGCCCCATGCGCTTCGGCGAACGGCTCTGGATCTGCCCCACGGACCACCCCGCCCCTGCAGCCGACGGTCTGATCATCCGGCTGGACCCGGGGCTCGCCTTCGGCAGCGGGACCCACCCCACCACCCGCCTCTGTCTGGAGTGGCTGGATGCCAACCCGCCGACCCACCAGCGCGTCATCGATTACGGTTGTGGCTCCGGCATCCTGGCACTCGCCGCCGCACTCATGGGGGCCCGTTCGGTCCTCGGAGTCGATCACGACGGCCAGGCGGTCCAGGCAACACGAGCCAATGCCGAACTCAATGGCGTCGACCGCACCATTGTCGCCTGCCGAAACGAGGAGGAAGGAAAGCCACGCGGCGACTGTGTGCTTGCCAACATACTCGCCGGTCCGCTGCGGGAACTCGCCCCGCATCTCGCCGGCATGGTCGAACCGGGGGGGCGCATCGTACTGTCGGGGATCCTCGAGGAACAGTCGGCGGAGGTCGTCGAAAGCTACACGCCATGGTTCGATCTGAGCCCGCCGATGGTACTCGAAGGCTGGGTCCGCTTGGACGGTATGCGAAAATAGGCTAATTTGTCGATTCCGACACGGAAAGGCGTCCCATGTATACTCAGTGCCCCAGTTGCCAGACCTATTTCCACTTGACCCCCGAACAGCTCCGTGCGGCCGGGGGGCAAGTGCAATGCGGGGTCTGCGAGACCACCTTCAACGCCCTGGAAACCATCCAGGAGGCCCTGCCGCAACAGAACCCGGACGGAGTCGGTGAGTCAACGGTTACTGGAACCCGAACGGGCGGCGCGAAAACGGCGGCCGACGCTTCCGACAAGGGAACGGAAAAAAAGGAGCCGCGCCACGCGGCCCGGTCGGAGAAGAAGGCCGCTCGCACCGATCGCAAGGCGCGGAAGTCGGAGTCCGCCCCCCCGGGGGTCGTCGCGATCCTCGGCTGGTTCCTTGCCAATCTGGTACTCATCGCCCTGTTCCCCGTACAGTTCCTCTATTTCGAGCGCGACATGCTCGCAAGTGAATACCCGGAACTCCGCCCCCATCTCGAGCAGGCCTGCGATGTCGTCGGCTGCGCGGTTGCTCCCCGACGCGATCCCGACGCCATCGAGATCAGCCGCCGCGATGTCCGTGCTCACCCCGAGGTGGACGACGCCCTGCTGATCCATGCCCAACTGGTCAACCGCGCCGACTTTGCCCAACCCTACCCGACACTGCGCCTGACCCTCTCCGATCTCCGGGAGCGTTCCATGGCCCAGCGCCGTTTCGACCCGGACGAATACCTGGCCGAAGAGCACGATCCGGCGGGTCGCATGTCCCCCGGCGACAGCGCCACAGTCGTCCTGGCCGTTCAGGATCCCGGCGACGAGGCGGTCAATTTCCGCTTCAAACTGGAGTAACGCGGCGGGACCCTTCACCCCCGCCCGACGGCCGGGTATCATGGCCGGCCCCATAGTGTCCGATGATCCCGAGCCCATGCGCATTGGTCCTCATGCCCTGCCGAGCCCCCTCCTGCTGGCCCCGATGGCGGGCATCACCGATCGACCCTTTCGTGTCCTCTGCCGCCGAATGGGCGCAGGTCTGGCCTTCTCGGAAATGGTAAGCACCAACCCGCGCCTTCGGGGGACCCCGAAGAGCCGCCACCGTCTGGATACCACCGGTGAACCCGGGCCCATCGCTGTCCAGATCGCGGGAACCGACCCCGAGCAGATGGCCACTGCGGCCCGCTACCACCGCGAGCAGGGGGCCGACATCATCGACATCAACATGGGTTGCCCGGCCAAGAAGGTCTGCCGCAAGGCAGCCGGGGCGGCTCTGATGCGCGATGAAGTCCTTGTCGGCCGGATCCTCGACGCGGTGGTTGCCGCCACCGACGGGCCGGTGATGCTGAAGATGCGCACCGGCTGGGACCGCGACCATCGCAATGCCGTGGCCATTGCCCGTCTGGCAGCTGCCGCCGGGGTATCGGCGCTCACCATCCATGGGCGCAGCCGCGCCGACGGCTATGACGGACCGGTGGAATTCGACACCGTGCGCCGAGTCCGCGACACGGTCGATCTTCCCCTGATCGCCAACGGCGACATCATCGACGCGGACAGCGCCCGGCAAACCCTGGCATCCACCGGGGCGGACGGCCTGATGATCGGGCGCGGCGCCCAGGGGGACCCCTGGATCTTCCAGCGCCTCGGCCGCGCCCTTGGATACCTCCCCGATGGCCAGGAACCCGACCGGGATCAACGCCATCTGGAGATCCGCAATCACATCCACGCCATTCATGCCCATTACGGCACCGATATCGGTGTTCGGGTCGCGCGCAAGCACATCCGCTGGTACCTGGCCCGCCTCGCCGAGGGGCTGGAGGCCCCACAGGAACTGCTGCGAGAAAGCGAACCCGCCGCCCAGTTCCAGCACCTGGACATGATCCTCGCGTCGTACCCGCAACAGGAGCACGCCGCATGAACGAATCCTCGACGCCCTGTTCCGACACCGGCATTGCCGGCTGTGTCGATCAGGCATTGACTCAGTATTTCGAACGACTCGAGGGTTTCCCCCCGGGAAATCTGCACGGGATGATGCTGGCAGAGGTAGAACGCATCCTGATCCGGCGCGTCCTCGAACACGCCAACGGCAACCAGCGCGCCGCCGCCGAGATCCTCGGCATCAACCGGGCCACCCTGCGCAAGAAGGCGCGTGCCCACGGACTGATCACCACCGACACGACCGTCAGGAGATGACCATGCAACCCATTCGACGCGCCCTACTCAGTGTCTCCGACAAGACCGGGATCGTGGACTTCGCCCGGGAACTCGCCGATCGCGGTGTGGAGCTCCTCTCCACCGGCGGCACGGCCCGTCTGCTCTCGGAAAACGGCATCCCCATTACCGAAGTAAGCGACCACACCGGTTTCCCCGAGATGATGGACGGCCGGGTCAAGACCCTGCACCCGCATATCCATGGGGGCCTGCTCGGCCGGCGCGGGACCGACGATGCGGTCATGGCCGAACACGGCATCGACCCCATCGACCTGCTGGTGGTGAACCTCTACCCGTTCGAGAACGCCATCAGTCAGCCGGACTGCGACCTCGCCACCGCCATCGAGAACATCGACATCGGCGGCCCGACCATGCTGCGCGCCGCGGCAAAGAACCACGAGGCGGTGACCGTGGTGGTGGAGGCCGCCGACTACGAGCGCGTGCTGGCCTCCATGGCGTACAACGACGGCGCGGTGGACGAGGTGCTGCGCTTCGACCTGGCCACCCGGGTCTTCGAGCACACCGCCGCCTACGACGGCGCCATCGCCAACTACCTCGGCAGCCGCATCCCCGGCGACGAGGATGACAGCGGGCTGCCGCGCACTTGGAACAGTCAGTACGTGGAGCGCCAGGCCCTGCGCTACGGCGAGAACCCCCATCAGACGGCGGCCTTCTACCACGAGCGCCACGCCGACGGGGCGAGTGTCGGCGCCGCCGAGATCCTCCAGGGCAAGGCGCTCTCCTTCAACAACATCGCCGATACCGACGCGGCGCTGGAGTGCGTGAAGCAGTTCGACCAGCCCGCCTGCGTCATCGTCAAGCACGCCAATCCGTGCGGCGTCGCCCAGGCGGACGACCTGATCACCGCCTACGACCGCGCCTACGCCACCGATCCGGTTTCCGCCTTCGGCGGCATCATCGCCTTCAATCGCCCGCTCGACGCTCATACCGCGCGCACCCTGGTGGAACGCCAGTTCGTCGAGGTGGTCATCGCCCCGGCCGTGGATGCCGATGCCCGCGCCGAGTTCGAAGCGAAACCGAACATCCGCCTGCTGGCCTGCGGGGAGTGGCAGGGTCCGGCCGGCGGCTACGACTACAAGCGCGTGGGGGGCGGCCTGCTGGTCCAGGAACGCGACATCACCACGGTGGATGCCGGCGGCATGCGCACCGTCAGCAACCGGGCCCCCGACGAGCGGGAGATGGCCGACCTGCTGTTCAGCTGGCGCGTCGCCAAGTTCGTGAAGTCCAACGCCATCGTCTACGGCCACGACGGCATGACCATCGGTGTCGGCGCCGGCCAGATGAGCCGGGTCTACAGCGCCCGCATCGCCGCGGAGAAGGCGACGGACGCCGGCCTGACGGTGGCCGGTTCGGTGATGGCCTCGGACGCCTTCTTCCCGTTCCGCGACGGCATCGACCAGGCCGCCGAGGCGGGGATCACCGCGGTGATCCACCCGGGCGGCTCCCGGCGCGACGACGAGGTGCTGGCCGCGGCCAATGAGCACGGCATGGCCATGGTCATCACCGGCATCCGCCATTTCCGCCACTGACACGCGCACCGGAGGTCCCATGGAGGTACTCATCGTCGGCGGCGGCGGCCGCGAACACGCCCTGGCCTGGAAGGCCGCCCGCTCCCCCGCCGTGAAGCGGGTCCACGTCGCACCCGGCAATGCCGGCACCGCCGCCGAGCCGGGAGTGGAGAATGTCGCCATCGCCGCAGACGATGTCGACGGTCTGACCCGCTGGGCCCGCGAGCACCACATCGATCTGACCATCATCGGCCCGGAGGCGCCGCTGGTGGCCGGTCTGGCGGATGCGCTGCACGCGGCCGGCCTGGCCTGTTTCGGGCCGACGCGCGAAGCGGCGCAACTGGAGGGCTCCAAGGCCTTCGCCAAGGCCTTCATGGCTCGCCACGGCATCCCCAGTGCCCACTACGCCACCTTCACCGACGCCGATGCGGCGCTCGCGGAAGTGCGCCGCCGCGGTGCACCGCTGGTCATCAAGGCCGACGGGCTGGCCGCCGGCAAGGGGGTGGTCGTTGCCCGCGAGCTGGCCGAGGCCGAGGCGGCGGTCACCGAAATGCTGGCCGACAACGCCTTCGGCGACGCCGGGAGTCGGGTGGTGGTGGAGGACTGTCTGGAGGGCGAGGAGGTCAGTTTCATCGCCATGGTCGCCGGCGACAGCATCCTGCCACTGGCCACCTCCCAGGACCACAAGGCGCGCGACGACGGCGATCTCGGCCCCAACACCGGCGGCATGGGGGCCTATTCACCGGCCCCGCGCGTGGACGATGCCCTCTTCCACCGGATCGTCGAGGAGGTGATCCGGCCCACGGTCGCGGGCCTGGCCGCAGACGGCATCCCGTATCGCGGCTTCCTGTACGCGGGCCTGATGATCGACGCCGAAAACAACCCGCACGTGCTGGAGTACAACTGCCGCCTGGGCGATCCCGAGACTCAGCCGCTGCTGATGCGCCTGGAGGCCGACCTGGTCGGCCTCTGCCGGGCCGCTGTGGAGGGCCGGATCGACCAGGCCGCCATCGGCTGGGACCCCCGTCCGGCCCTGGGCGTGGTCATGGCCGCCGACGGCTATCCCGGCAGCTACCGCAAGGGGGACGCGATTCACGGGCTCGACGATGTCCACGAGACCGATGTGAAGGTGTTCCACGCCGGCACGGCCACCACCGGTGGCGAAGTCGTCACCGCCGGCGGCCGCGTGCTCTGTGTAACCGCGCTCGGCGACGACCTGCGTCGGGCGCGCGAACGCGCCTACACCAGTCTGGGTCGGGTCCGTTTCGACGGCGCCTTCTACCGCCGCGACATCGGCCACCACGCCCTCGACCGGGGCGCGGGACCGGATTGACCCGGGGCCGGGGTTGACCATGGCGAGCCGGCACGGGGACGGCCCGGTGCGCATCGACAAGTGGCTCTGGGCGGCGCGATTCTTCAAGACGCGCCGCCTTGCCACCGATGCGGTCTCCGGCGGCAAGGTGCATGTCGACGGCCAGCGCTGCAAGCCGAGCCGGCCGGTCCGGCCGGGCGAGACGCTGACCATTCGCAAGGAGGCGGCCGCCTTCACCGTCGAGGTGGTGGCCGTGAGCGACCATCGGGGCCCGGCCGCGCGGGCCGAGAAGCTGTACCGGGAGACACCGGAGAGCGTGGCCGCCCGCCGGGAGTCGCGCGAGGCGCGACAGCTCCAGCCCCGACCGCCGACCCGTCCGCGCGGCGCCGGCCGACCGACCAAGCGGGAACGTCGCCAGCTCGACCACTGGCGGGGACCGGAGGACGGCGACTAGCCCCGTCCCGGGGTCAGTCCGTGGAGGGGCGGCACGTGGCGATGCAGGAACCAGCGGTCCAGCACCATGTGGCGGGCGAACAGCCGTGAACGCATCAGTCCGCGCGCCAGGGCCAGCTTCATCGCGCCGGGAGCCGGTCCGGGGCTGCCACGCATGGGGCCGAACCGGTCTTCCAGGGCGCGACGATAGGGGGCCAGCGTGGCCGGATCATACCGCTTTCCGGCACCGGCGATGGTCTCGGCGGCCAGCAGCGCCGACTCCACGGCCGGCCGGATCCCTTCCCCGCTCTGCGGATAGGCGAGCGCGGCGGCGTCGCCGATGAGCAGGGCGCCATCATGGACCGGGTCCCGCGGGGTGTGACCGTACAGCCCGTAGGCGTGCCCCTTGAACCGGCTCGGCGGGTCGATGTGCAGCCGGCCACTCTCCTTCAGCCAGTCGACGAATCCCGCGACCTCGGAGCCCAGCTTGCGGGCCCCCTCGCGGCCGAGGCCGACATTCAGCCAGTCCCCCTTGCGGACGATCCAGCCGTAGCCGCCGAGATCCTCGAGGAAATAGAGTTCCGGGACATCCGCACTGACCGGGCACTTCGCCCGCTGTTCCGGCCCCATTTCAAACTCGAGTTCCTGGGCCGTGACGCTGCTCTCGCTCTGGCCGGGATTGGCGGTGCCGAGCTGCCGCGCGACGGGACAGAAGTGACCGCCCGCGCCCACCAGCAGCGGCGCCCGCCACTGACCGTTGACACACCAGCGCTTATCCGCCTCCCGTTCCATGGTCTGCAGGGTCTCGCCCTGAACGACCTGGACACCGGCGGCCTCGGCGCGGCGCAGCAGGTATTCGTCGAACTCGAACCGGCGGATCCCGTAACTGGCGGTCTCGCCGTAGCGCGTGACGACGCCCCGTTGACCGACCAGCCCGGTGCGAAAGGCGCTGATCGGTTGCAGCACCCGTTCGCGTGCGTACTCGTCCGGGTCGATCTCCAGGGACGCCATCACCTCCGGGGTGACCCAGCCGGCACAGACCTTGTCGCGCGGGAATTCGGCCTTGTCGAGGATGGTGACTTCGAGTCCCCGCCGCCGCAGCGCCAGACCCAGTGTGGAACCGGCGGGTCCGCCACCGATCACGATGACATCCGCCTCGGTACTCACTGGCAATCCTCGCTTTCGGGGCGATAGAGGTAGGCCCGCGTCCACGGCAGCTCGTTGAGCTCCTTGCGAGCAAAGACCGTCTGGAAGAGTTGCAGATTGCCGGTGGTGAAGGCCGCGACGGATCCGGACAGGTAGAGGCGCCAGGCGCGGACGAACTCCTCGTCGAACATCTCGCGTACGGTCTCCTCGTTGGCATCGAACCGCTCGAGCCAGTGGATCAGGGTACGCGCGTAATGCAGACGGATGTTCTCGACATCCAGGACAGAGAGATCGTACGGCTCGAAGATCCGCGACATCTCGCCGAGGCTAGGCGGGTAGGCGCCGGGGAAAATCCGTTTCTCGATCCACGCGTTCATCAAGCGCGGCGAATTACGTCCGATGGTGTGGATCAGACCGCGCCCCTGTGCGTGCAGGACGCGGTCGATGACGCCCCCCAGTTCCGGATACTGGGCCGTTCCCACGTGCTCGAGCATGCCCACCGAAACAAAGACGTCATACTGACCCTCGATGTTCCGATAGTCGTCCAGGACATACTCGACCTGGTCGGAGAGCCCCTGGCGCTTCGCCTCGGCCCGGGCATACTCCACCTGCCGCTCGGAAATATTGAAGGCACGCACCTTGACGCCGTAATGGCGCGCCATGAAGCGGGCCAGGCCACCCCAGCCACAGCCGGCCTCGACGACCGTGTCACCCGGTTGCAGCCGCAGTTTGCGGCAGATGTGGTGGAGCTTTGCGACCTGCGCCTCTTCCAGGGTTGCGTCGGGCCCGGGGTAGTAGGCACAGGTGTACTGCATCACCTCCTGGTCCAGCCAGAGGCGATAGAAATCGTTGCCGAGATTGTAGTGCTGGTGGATGTTCTCCCGGGAGCCGCTGATCGTGTTGCGGCGCGGCTGGTTGCGCCAGTTCTGCCAGACCTTCAGCGGCCACGGTGTCTTCTGAACGTTTACAGCGCGGTAGGCCGCCTCGAGAAAGGGAACTAGTTCACAGCTGACCTCCACGCGCCCTTGCGCATAGAGATCGCCGAACTCACGGTCCGCGTTGAGTATGATCGAGTAGAGCGCACCCCGATCATGGATGCTCACCGTGCCCAGGGCGTCGTCGCTGTTGTGGCCGAACGTTGTTCCATCCCAGAGTCGGATGAGAAACGGCGGACACTCCATCGCCTCGTACATTCGCTGGGCGAGCCAGCGATCGATCCCTCCAGTTTTCTTTGCCAGGGACACTCGACTCGTCTCCTCTACTCAGGCCGTTCATAAAACGCCAACAAGCTAGCAGTGTCACTCGTTCCAGTCCATTCCCGGGATGCGCGACCGCACACTAAAACGGGCCACTCCAAAATCTCAGAGCGGCCCGTCAATGTTCCGTTTCCGGAGAAATCAGTCCTGTGCCGCGACAGAACCCTCCCCGACCTCATCAGTTATGTCCCCGTGGTCCGGGCGATCGACCAGCTCAACCAGGGCCATCGGTGCCCCGTCACCATGACGGTATCCGCATTTGAGGATCCGGAGGTAGCCACCGGGGCGCTGCGCATAGCGTGGGCCCAGTTCATCGAACAGCTTGGAGACCATCTCCTTGCTGCGCAACCGCGAAAATGCCAGACGCCGGTTGGCGACGGTATCTTCCTTGGCCAGCGTGATCAGTGGCTCGGCGACGCGGCGCAACTCCTTGGCCTTGGGCACCGTGGTCTTGATCAGTTCGTGTTCGAACAATGATCCCGCCATGTTCTTGAACATGGCCTGGCGATGGCTGCTGTCCCGGCCGAAACGGCGCGTTTTCCTGCGGTGTCGCATGATTCTTTCCCCGTAATGATTCTGTGCCGCACCGCCTCAGGCGGAGCTGCGCTCGTCGTCCTGGTCCTGTTCGACACTGAGACTGGCCGGTGGCCAGTTGTCGAGCTTCATGCCCAGGGAGAGCCCGTGCTTAGCCAGAACATCCTTGACCTCGGTCAGGGACTTCTTGCCAAGGTTGGGTGTCTTGAGCAGTTCCACTTCAGTGCGCTGGATCAAGTCACCGATGTAATAGATCTGCTCCGCCTTCAGACAGTTGGCGGAGCGGACAGTCAACTCGAGTTCCTCGATGGGGCGCAGGAGGATCGGGTCGATCTCGCTTTCCTCGTTGATCACCTCGGTCCCATCCGTGCCCTTGAGGTCGACGAAGCTGCCCAGCTGATCCTGAAGGATCGTGGCTGCGGCACGGATCGCCTCTTCGGGATCGATCGTTCCGTTGGTACCCAGGTCGATGATCAGTTTGTCCAGGTCGGTTCGCTGCTCGACACGCGCACGTTCGACCGCGTACGAAACGCGGTGGATCGGGCTGTAGCTGGCATCGAGCGGCAGGCGCCCGATGGGACGTTCCTCGTCCTCGGCTTCATCACGCATGTTGGCCGGGACATAACCGCGCCCGATCTCGACCCAGAGAGTCATGTTCAGCGAACCGGATTCGGTGAGATTGGCAATGACATGGTCCGGGTTCACGAGTTCGACATCCGAACTCAATTTGATATCAGCCCCCGTTACGGGTCCCGCGCCCTTCTTGCTCAGGCTCAGTTCCACGCGATCGCCCTTGTGGAGCCGGAATGCCAGGCCCTTCAGGTTGAGCAGGATGTCGATGACATCTTCCTGAACGCCCTCTATGGCGGAGTACTCGTGCAGCACCCCGTCGATCTCGGCCTCGACCACAGCCGCTCCACTCATGGACGAAAGCAGGATGCGGCGCAGGGCATTGCCCAGTGTGTGACCAAAACCGCGCTCGAGCGGCTCCAGAGTCACGCGCGCGCTGGTGGCGTCCACTTTTTCGACGCCGACGAGACGCGGCTTGAGAAAATCCGACATTTGGGCCTGCATGGCTTCCCTCTTCATTTCGCGTCAACGAACCGCGGCGGCATCGCCGCCACGTTCGGTATTACTTGGAATAGAGCTCGACGACCAGATGCTCGTTGGTCTCCATCGGGAGCTCGCTGCGCTGCGGCACGGCCTTGTAGATCCCCTCGCGCTTCTTGGAATCGACCTCGATCCACTCCGGGAACCCCCGGTCCTCAGCGACCTCCAGGGCGCGCTGAACACGCAGCTGGTCGCGGGACCCTTCGGCGACCGCGATGACATCACCGGCGCGCACCTGATGCGCGGGGATGTTCATCTTGCGACCATTCAGAGTTACACCGTTGTGTCGGACCAACTGCCGAGCCTCGTCGCGCGAGGTCGCAAAACCCATTCGATAGACGACATTGTCCAGCCGCGACTCCAGCAATTGCAGCAGATTCTCACCTGTCGAACCCTTGCGACGGTCGGCTTCCTTGTAATAGAGCCGGAACTGGTGCTCCATGATCCCGTAGCTACGCCGCAGCTTCTGTTTCTCACGCAGCTGCATAGCGTAGTCGGACATGCGTCCGCGCCGTGCCGTCTGGCCGTGCTGACCCGGGGGATAAGCCCGGTTTTCCATGGGGCACTTGCTGCTCGTGCACTTCTCGCCCTTGAGATAGAGCTTTTCGCCCTCTCTCCGGCAAAGTCGACATTTGGGTCCGATGTACCTAGCCAAGATGAGCCTCCGTCGCTACACGCGGCGTTTCTTCGGGGGACGACAGCCGTTATGTGGAATCGGCGTAACGTCCGCGATGTTGGTGACCTTCAGGCCAATGTTGTTCAGTGCTCGAACTGCGGATTCGCGCCCCGGTCCAGGCCCTTTGACCCAGACCTCGACGTTCTTGAGCCCGAACTCCTGTGCGGTTGTGCCGGCACGTTCCGCCGCCACCTGAGCGGCGAAGGGCGTACTCTTGCGGGAGCCCCGGAAACCGGAACCGCCCGCTGTCGCCCAGGAGAGCGCGTTGCCCTGGCGATCGGTAATGGTCACGATCGTATTGTTGAACGAGGCGTGAACGTGTGCCACACCATCAACAACGTTCTTTTTGACGCGCTTCTTGGTGCTACGAGCACCCTGCTGCTGCTTAGCCATGCTCAAGCTTCCTCAATTAACGGCGGATCGCACGGGGCGGGCCCTTGCGTGTCCGGGCGTTGGTCTGCGTCTGCTGGCCGTTGACCGGCAGACCGCGACGATGGCGCAGGCCGCGGTAGCAACCCAGATCCATCAGACGCTTGATGTTCATCGATACTTCCCGGCGGAGATCACCCTCCACGGTATACCGCCCGACTTCGTTCCGCAGTCGATCGACCTGTTCCTCATCCATCTCACGAATGACTTGATTACGCGGGATGTTCGCCGCGTCGCAGATCCGCTGGGCGGTGGTGCGACCGATGCCATAGATACTCGTGAGGGCTATCTCGGCATGTTTGTTCACGGGGATATTGACGCCTGCTATACGGGCCATGAACCCAGACTCCTGCTTTCGTACCATTCGGGCGGACTTGCCGCCGGGAAACCAACTAGGATAGCGCGAGTGCGCCCGGTATTCAACCCTGGCGCTGCTTGTGCCGACCATCCGTGCAGATCACACGGACCGTGCCGCCGCGCTTGATGATCTTGCAGTTCCGGCAGATCTTCTTGACCGATGCTCGAACCTTCATTGTCTCTACCTCTGTTGTGTCAGCCCAGGCTTAGCGCTGGGTCAGGTTGGCCTTCTTCATCAGGCCGTCGTACTGGTGCGACATGAGATGCGCCTGCACCTGACTCATGAAGTCCATGAGGACAATCACGATGATCAGCAATGATGTTCCGCCGAAATAGAACGGGACATTCCAGCCAACAATCAGGAACTCCGGCAGCAGGCACACAGCAGTGATGTACAACGCTCCGGCCAGGGTCAGACGCGATAGTACCTTGTCGATGTAATTCGCCGTCTGTTCCCCCGGTCGGATCCCCGGGACGAAGGCCCCGGAGCGCTTGAGGTTGTCCGCGGTCTCGCGCGGATTGAACATCAGCGCGGTGTAGAAGAACGTAAAGAATATGATCGCCAGGGCATACAACAGGACATAGAGCGGCTGACCCGGCGACAATGTGTTCGACAACGTCGACAACCAGCCCATGCCCTCACCACCACCGAACCAGCCCGCCAGTGTGGCCGGAAAGAGGATGATGCTCGAGGCAAAGATGGGCGGAATGACTCCGGCCATGTTCACCTTGAGCGGCAGATGGCTGGTCTGCCCCGCATACACCTTGCGTCCCTGCTGGCGCTTGGCATAGTTCACGGTAATACGGCGCTGGCCGCGTTCCATGAAGACCACGAATCCGGTAACCGCAATCGCGAGCACCAGCAGCACCAGCAGCAGAGCAGCGGCCAGTTCTCCGGTCCGCGCCAGTTCGAATGTTCCACCGATAGCGGACGGCAGGCCCGCCACGATTCCGGCGAAGATGATCAGCGAGATCCCGTTACCGATGCCGCGCTCAGTGATCTGCTCCCCAAGCCACATGAGGAACATGGTCCCGGAGACCAGCGTGGTTACGGCGACCAACCGGAAAAGCAAGCCGGGATCCACGACCACGGGGATGCCCGCTGCCTGTTGGCGTTCCAGAGCAATCGAGACGCCGATTGCCTGGAAAGTGGCCAGTACCAGCGTGAAATAACGCGTGTACTGCGATATTTTGCGCTTCCCCGCAGCCCCTTCCTTGCTGATCGCTTCGAGCTTGGGCGACACCTTGGTCATCAGCTGCATGATGATGGATGCCGAAATGTACGGCATGATCCCGAGCGCCATGACCGATAGCCGTTCGAGCGCGCCACCCGAGAACATGTTGAACATGTCGAGGATGGTTCCGCGCTGCTGTTCGAACATCGCGGCCAGAGCGACGGGATCAATGCCCGGCACGGGGATGTGGGCCCCGATCCGGAAGACGATGATGGCACCCAGGACAAACAGCAGACGCTGCTTGAGTTCCGTGAGCTTGCCCCCGCCCATGGCGCTGGCCATTGCTCCGCGCGTGGTCCCCAAGGTGGCCTCCGTCAGCCTTCGATGCTGCCGCCCGCCGCTTCGATGGCCTTGCGGGCCCCCGAAGTTGCGGCGATACCGTGCAGTTTGATCGCTCGATCGATACTCCCGGTACCAATGACCTTGACGCGACGGACTTCACCGCTGATCAGGCCGGCCTTGCGCAGGGCTTCCAGATCGATGGTATCCCCTTCAACGCGTGACAGTTCGTGCAGGCGCACCTCGTCGGAGGTGCGGGCCTTACGCGATTTGAAGCCGACTTTCGGCAGCCGCCGCTGGAGCGGCATCTGCCCCCCCTCAAAACCGGGGCTGACGCTGCCGCCCGACCGGGACTTGAGCCCCTTGTGGCCACGCGATGCGGTCTTGCCGTGACCGGAGCCCATGCCGCGCGCCAGGCGTTTAGCGGGACGTTTGGCTCCAGGGGAACGCTTGATTGTGTTCAGCCGCATGGGTTCAATCCTCCTCGACCCGAAGCATGTACCCGACCTTGTTGATCATTCCCCGGTTCTCCGGGGTATCGAGCACTTCGCGTGTATGATGCAGTCGCCGCAAGCCGAGTCCACGCACGCAGGCCTTGTGAGCCTCGATGCGATGGGCAGGACTGCGTACCAGGGTCACCTTCACCGTCTTGGCTGCCATTTCAGTTCACCACTTCTTCCACGGACTTGCCGCGCTTTGCAGCAACGTCTTCGGGAGACCGCATCCCGGACAACCCATTCATGGTCGCCCGGAGTACATTGATCGGATTGTTGGATCCAATGCATTTGGCCAGCACGTCCCGCACCCCGGCCACGTCGAACAAAGCGCGCATGGCGCCCCCGGCGATCACACCGGTACCCTCCGACGCCGGCTGCATGAAGACCTTGGCCCCGCCGTGGGTCGCAGTCATCGGATATTGCAAGGTGCCGTCCTTGAGCGGGACGCTGGCCATGTTCTTGCGTGCGTCCTCCATCGCCTTGGCGATGGCGGCCGGCACTTCGCGCGCCTTGCCGTAACCGAAGCCGACCTTGCCGTTCCCGTCGCCGACGACGGTCAAGGCCGTGAAGGTGAACAGGCGACCGCCCTTGACGACCTTGGAGACGCGGTTGATGGTCACCAGACGTTCGTGAAGACCGTCGGTGGCTTGATTCTGATTGCTCGACATCTCTTGATCCCCTTAGAACTCAAGGCCGTTTTCACGGGCTGCATCTGCCAGCGCCTTGACCCGACCGTGATACCGGAACCCGGATCGGTCGAAAGCGACACTGGTGACTCCCGCCTGTTTCGCCTTTTCGGCGATGGCCTTGCCGACCACGGCCGCGGCATCGGTGTTGCCCGTGGTACCAGCCGCCTTCTTCAGCTCCGGCTCCACCGTGGATGCGGCGGCAATGGTCTCGCTGCCATTGGGTGCGATGACCTGCGCATAGATATGTCGCGGCGTCCGATATATGCAGAGCCGATGGACGGCCAGATCGCGTATCTTGCTGCGGGCGCGGCGCGCGCGGCGCAGTCGTGCTGATTTCTTGTCCATAGTGGCCTCTACTTCTTCTTCGCCTCTTTGCGGACGACCGTCTCGTCCGAGTAACGGACACCCTTGCCCTTGTACGGCTCGGGTGGGCGGTAGGCGCGGATCTCGGCTGCGACCTGACCGACACGCTGCTTGTCGGCGCCCTTGACAACCACTTCGGTCTGACTCGGAGTCTCGACGGTGACACCCTCCGGAACCTGATAGTTCACGGGGTGCGAGAACCCGAGGTTCAGATTGACCGTGGCCCCTTGCGCCTGAGCGCGGTAGCCGACCCCCACCAGTTCCAGCTTGCGCTCGAATCCACTGCTTACACCCTGGATCATGTTGCGAACCAGTGCGCGCGTGGTACCGGTCAGTGCATTGGTCTTGAAGCCTTCATCGCGCGGCGTAAAACGGATCTCTTCCCCGCTTTCGACAATATCGACGTCGGGGTGCACTTCGTGCTCGAGACTGCCGTTACCACCCTTTACGGTAATCCGGCGGCCATCCACTCGCACTTCCACCCCATTGGGGATGGCGAGTGGGTTCTGTGTCGTTCTTGCCATGACAGCAACCCCTAGAATACGTAGCAGATCACTTCACCGCCCTGGCCACTGGCCCGAGCGGAGCGATCGGTCATCACGCCCTTGGAAGTGGAGACCACGGCGACCCCCAGACCATTCGAGACGCGAGGCAGTTCGTCCTTGCCGCGATACAGCCGCAGGCCGGGACGAGAAGCGCGCTCCAGTCGTTCGATGACCGGACGCCCCTCGAAATACTTGAGGTCGATCTCGAGTGACGGCTTGCCATCGTCCTCATGGCGACGGTACTCCCCGATGTAGCCCTCGTCCTTGAGTACCTTCGCGATGTTTTCCTTCAGCTTGGAAGCCGGCATGCGCACCGAGGCCTTTTCAGCGCCCAGTGCGTTGCGGATGCGGGTCAGCATATCGCTGACGGGATCATTCATGCTCATGGTCGCTTCCCCGTTACCAGCTGCTCTTGCGCACGCCGGGCACATCACCGTTCATCACGGCTTCCCGGAGCTTGTTCCGGCCGAGGCCGAACTTGCGATAGTAACCATGTGGACGCCCGGTAATGTTGCACCGGTTCTCCTGCCGGACTGGACTGGCATTGCGCGGCAGCTTCTGAAGCTTCCGTTGTGCCGCCAGTCGGTCCTCCGGAGAGAGACTCATGTCCCGCACCTGGGCCTTGAGTTCGGCCCGCTTGGTGGCGTACTTGGCCACCAGACGCGCGCGCTTCTTCTCGCGCTCGATCATGCTGCGCTTTGCCATATCTCCTACCCCTTGAACGGGAAACTGAAGGCGGCCAGGAGCGCGCGGGCTTCCTCGTTGCTTCCGGCCGTCGTGTTGATGGTAATATCCATTCCCCGAATCGCGTCGATCTGGTCATACTCGATCTCCGGGAAGATGATCTGTTCTCGTACACCCATGGTGTAGTTACCGCGACCATCGAACGCCTTCGAATTCAGACCACGAAAATCGCGGATCCGCGGGATCGCCACACCAATGAGGCGATCCAGGAATTCGTACATCCGCTGTCGCCGCAGGGTCACCTTGCAGCCGATGGGCCATCCCTCGCGGATCTTGAAACCGGCCACCGACTTGCGCGCAAGTGTCGGCACCGGCTTCTGACCGGTGATCTTCGCCATATCGTTCATGGCGTGCTCAAGCACTTTCTTGTCGGAGACCGCTTCACCAAGCCCCATGTTCAGGCTGATCTTGGTAATCCGCGGGATTTCCATCACGTTCTTGTAACCGAACTGCTCCTGGAGCTGTTTGGTTACGGTGTCCTCGTAAAATTCTCTAAGTCGTGCCATGACCTGCATCCCAAAGCGTTAGGCGTCCACGGTCTCGCCGTTGGACTTGAAGACGCGGACCTTGCGCCCGTCCTCGAGAAACTTGAATCCGACCCGGTCGCCCTTTCCGGTGGACGGGTTGAGCAACATCACGCTGGAGATGTCCAGTGGCATCTCCTTTTCGATGATGCCGCCGGCGACGCCCTGGTTCGGATTCCCCTTCTGGTGTTTCTTGACGCGATTAACGCCCTCTACCACCACGGCCAGACCCTTGTCACGCTCCACAACGCGCAGCACGGTACCTTGCTGACCCTTGTCCTTTCCGGCGATGACCTTGACCTCATCGCCCTGCTTGATCTTGCGCATGATCGCCCTCTCTTACAGCACTTCCGGAGCCAGCGAGATAATCTTCATGAAATTATCGTCGCGGAGCTCGCGGGTCACCGGACCAAAGATACGGGTCCCGACGGGCTGCAATTGCTGGTTCAACAGCACCGCCGAATTCCCGTCGAAGCGGATGAGCGAACCGTCGGGGCGGCGAACACCCTTCCGCGTCCGCACGACCACCGCGTTGTACACCTCGCCCTTCTTGACCCGGCCGCGCGGAATCGCTTCCTTGACGCTGACCTTGATGATGTCGCCGATATTGGCGTAGCGGCGCTTCGAGCCACCGAGTACCTTTATGCACTGCACGCGCCGGGCACCACTGTTATCCGCCACATTGAGCGTCGTTTGCATTTGAATCATGACTGTCTCCGAAGTTACTCCGGTGCCACAGGGCCCGCCAGCAGGAAAAGCAGGCAACTATACCACTCTCCCTCCATTTTCCCAACCCTGGAAGGCGAGCAGGTTCCTGTCACGTGGATTCAGCTGGGGCGTTCGACCACTTCCAGCAAGCGCCAGGTCTTGGTCCGGGAGATCGGACGGCACGATTCGATCCGTACCAGATCGCCTTCCTGACACTGATTGGTCTCGTCGTGGGCCCGCAGCTTGGAAGAACGGCGCATGTACTTCTTGTACAGCGGATGCGCAAGTCGCCGTTCGACCATGACGGTGATGGTCTTGTCCGCCTTGTTCGATACGACACGGCCGATAACGCTGCGACCCTGGGTTTCCTGCTCGCTCATGCCTGATTGACCTTTTCGTTCATGACCGTCTTGACCCGCGCGATGTCGCGGCGGACCGTCTTCATTCGATGGCTCTTGTCCAGCTGCCCGGTTCCCTTCTGCATGCGCAGATTGAACTGCTCACGCAGGAGGTCCTGCAGTTCTTTCTCCAGGCCGGACTGGTCCTGGTTGCGGAGTTCAGTAGCGTTCATCACAGCACCGTCCTGTTCACGAATACGGTCTTCACCGGCAGCTTGGCCGCCGCCAGACGGAAGGCCTCCCGCGCAACGTCCTCCGAGACACCCTGCATCTCGTAGAGGACCTTGCCCGGCTGGACCTCGGTCACCCAGTACTCGACATTACCCTTGCCCTTGCCCATGCGGACTTCGAGCGGCTTCTCGGTAATCGGCTTGTCGGGGAAAACGCGGATCCAGATCTTGCCGCCACGTTTGATATACCGGTTCATCGCACGCCGTGCGGCCTCGATCTGACGCGCATTCACCCGCCCGCGACCGACCGCCTTGAGCCCGAACTCGCCGAAACTCACGGCGTTACCCGAGTTGGCGAGTCCGGTGTTGCGGCCCTTCTGCTGTTTACGGAACTTGGTTCGTTTCGGCTGCAGCATTTTGAATTACCCCTGGGTCGCGGCGGGCTTTTCCGCCTCGCCACTCTTCTTGTTGAGCTCGCCGGTGTCCATGATCTCGCCCTTGAAAATCCAGACCTTGACCCCGATGACGCCGTAGGTCGTGTTGGCCTCGGCCAGGGCATAATCGATGTCGGCTCGCAGCGTATGCAGCGGCACCCGCCCTTCACGATACCATTCGGATCGAGCGATCTCGGCGCCGTTGAGGCGCCCGGCGACGTTGATCTTCACGCCCTGCGCGCCCAGCCGCATGGCATTGCCCACGGCCCGCTTCATGGCGCGCCGGAACATGATCCGCTTTTCCAGCTGCTGGGCAACGTTCTGAGCCACCAGCATGGCGTCGACTTCCGGCTTGCGGATCTCCTCGATGTCGATCTTGACCTCGTCGACCCCGATGAGACCCCGGACATCCTGGCGGAGCTTCTCGATATCGGCGCCCTTCTTGCCAATGACGATGCCGGGACGGGCAGTGTGAATCGTGATCCGCGCATTCTTGGCCGGACGCTCGATGTCGATGCGGCTCACCGAAGCGTGCGCGAGCTTCTTGTTCAGATAGTCCCGAACCAGGAGGTCCGTGTGCAGGAGCTCCGGATATTGTCTGGAATCGGCGTACCAGGTGGAACGCCAGTCCTTCACAATGCCCAGGCGAATCCCGGTCGGATGTACTTTGTGACCCATTCCGCGCCTCGCTTACTGTTCCGCGACCACCACAGTGATGTGGCTGGTCCGCTTGAGAATCCTGTTGGCGCGCCCCTTTGCACGGGCACGCATGCGCTTGAGTACCGGGCCTTCGTCCACCTGGATGGTGGAGACCCGCAGCTCATCGATATCGGCGCCGTCGTTATGCTCGGCGTTGGCGATGGCCGACTCAAGGACCTTTTTCACGATGCCCGCACCCTTCTTCGGGCTGAATGCAAGCTGCTGCAGCGCCAGCTCGACCGGCAGACCACGGATCTGGTCGGCCACCAGCCGGGTCTTCTGCGGCGAGATACGCGCAAAGCGAAGTTTTGCTGCGGTTTCCATGACCGTCGAACCCCTTATCTGGATTTCTTGTCGGCAGCGTGCCCGCGGAAGGTCCGCGTGCCCGCGAATTCGCCGAGCTTGTGACCGACCATGTTCTCGGAGATCAGAACAGGGACGTGCTGGCGACCATTATGCACGGCGATGGTCAGACCGATCATGTTCGGCACGACCATGGACCGGCGTGACCAGGTCTTGATTGGCTTCTTGCTTCCCGTCTCCTGCGCGGCATCGACCTTCTTGATGAGGTCGAGGTCAACGAAGGGACCTTTCTTGATAGAACGCGGCATGACAGTACGTACCCTTGTCCGTTACTTCCGATTGCGCCGACGCGTGATGTACTTGTCGGTGCTCTTGTTCTTGCGAGTGCGGTAGCCCTTGGTCGGCATACCCCACGGAGAGACCGGATGGCGACCACCGGAGGTACGGCCCTCACCACCCCCGTGCGGATGGTCAACCGGGTTCATCGCGACACCCCGCACGGTGGGTCGGACACCGCTCCAACGCTTCGCGCCGGCCTTGCCCATCTTCCTGAGGCTGTGCTCGGTGTTACCGACCTCACCGACCGTCGCGCGACAGTCCACATGCACCTTGCGCATCTCGCCGGAGCGCATGCGGAGCGTGGCATAACGGCCCTCGCGAGCGACCAGCTGTACGCCGGCTCCGGCGGAACGCGCGAGTTGACCACCCTTGCCGGGCTTCATCTCGACATTGTGGACCGTGCTTCCCACCGGGATGTTGCGCAGCGGCAGTGCGTTGCCGGGTCGGATCGGTGCCTGGGCACCCGATTCGAGCTCGGCACCCACCTCGACCCCGCGCGGGGCGAGGATGTACCGCCGCTCGCCGTCACGGTAGAGGACCAGCGCGATATTGGCGCTGCGATTGGGATCGTGCTCGATCCGTTCAACGCGACCTGGAACACCGTCCTTCTGACGCTTGAAGTCGATCACGCGATAGAGCTGCTTGTGCCCTCCGCCCCGATGACGATTGGTGATCCGTCCGGTGTTGTTGCGTCCGCCAGTCTTGCTCTGCTTTTCGACCAGAGGTGCATGCGGCCGACCCTTGTGCAGCCGGTCGTCGCGCACCTTGACCACAAAGCGCCGCCCCGGGGAGGTCGGCTTTGCTTTCATCAGTGCCATGATTCCTGTCCCCTTACCTTATTCGGCGCCAAGAAAATCGATGTCCTGGCCTTCAGCCAGGCTCACGTACGCCTTCTTCCAGTCCTTGCGCCGACCCGTCTGGCGCCCGAACCGTTTGGTCTTGCCCTTCACCAGCGTTGTGCGAACGGCTTCGACCTTGACCTCGAAGAGTGTTTCCACGGCCTTCTTGATCTCGAGCTTGGTGGCATCGGGCAGGACCCGGAAGGTGATCTGGTTGTGATCCTCGCCCAGCCGCGTTGTCTTTTCGGAGACGTGCGGGCCGAGCAGAACCTTCATCAGGCGTTCCTGATTCATGCGAACTTCTCCTCGATCTGCTTGACGGCGTCGGCGGTCATGATCACCTGCCCGAAGCCGATGAGGCTCACCGGGTCGAGCGCCTGGACGTCGCTGACTCCCACCTTGTACAGGTTGCGCGACGCGAGATAGAGCTTCTCATCGAGGCTGTCGGTCACGATCAGCACATCCTCGATACCCATCTTCTTCAGCCGTTCGGCCAGTTCGCGGGTCTTCGGCGCTTCGAGTTCAAATTTGTCGACGACCATGAGCCGATTCTGTCTCACCAGTTCCGACAGGATGGCCTTCATGGCGCCGCGATACATCTTGCGGTTGACCTTCTGGCTGTAATCACGCGGTGAAGCCGCGAAGGTCTTACCGCCACCGACCCAGATCGGACTGCGGATCGTCCCGGCGCGAGCGCGGCCCGTTCCCTTCTGACGGAAGGGTTTGGCCCCACCGCCGCGGACGTCCGAGCGGCTCTTCTGTGCCTTCGTACCGGCGCGACCGGAGTTGACGTAAGCGGTCACGACCTGGTGAACCATGTCCTCATTGAAATCTCGCGCGAAGACGGCTTCGCTGACTTCGACGCTGTTCTTGGAGGCGTTACCACTGGCGGTTGTAAGCTGCAGTTCCATGGTATCTCCCCCTTAACCCTGCGCCTTCACGGCGGGCCGAACGACCACATCGCTGCCCTTGGAACCGGGCACGGCGCCACGGATCAGGAGCAGGTTGCGGTCGGCGTCGACACGGACGATCTCGAGATTCTGGACCGTCTTGCGCTTGTTGCCCATCTGGCCGGCCATCTTCTTGCCCTTGAACACGCGGCCCGGACTCTGGTTCTGACCAATGGAGCCGGGTACACGGTGGGCCTTGGAGTTACCGTGGGTATTGCGCTGGCCGGAAAAGTTGTGACGCTTGATCGTGCCGGCGAAGCCCTTGCCGATGCTGATACCGGCGACATCAACGGACTGGCCGTTGTCGAACATGTCGACCTTCAGCTCGCCACCGGGCACGAGTTCCTCGCCCTCGCCATCGCCCAGACGGAATTCCCAGACGCCGCGGCCCGCTTCCACACCGGCCTTGGCAAAATGGCCGGCCATCGGGCGGGTCACGCGGGAGGCGCGACGTTCACCCACGGTCACCTGGACCGCACGGTAGCCGTCGCTCTCCTCGTTCTTCAGCTGCGTCACGCGGTTGGGGGATACCTCAACCACGGTCACGGGTACGGATTCACCCTTCTCGGTGAACACGCGGGTCATGCCGACCTTGCGGCCCACTACACCGATCGTCATTTTCTCTACCTCTTGTCGTACCGATTTCGGTTGACCGGTACCTGATGTCTGACAGGTCAGGCCCCATGCGGGGCCTGAGAAGAATTCCGCCTTGTTGCCGACCACGGGTCGGCGAAAGGGAGGACTAGTTCAGCTTGATCTGGACATCCACTCCGGCGGCCAGGTCGAGTTTCATCAACGCATCGACCGTCTTGTCCGTCGGATCGACAATATCCATCAGCCGCTTGTGCGTCCGGAGCTCGTACTGGTCGCGCGCATCCTTGTTGACATGCGGCGACTTGAGAACCGTGAAGCTCTCCTTCTTCGTCGGCAGGGGGATGGGTCCCCGCACCTGTGCGCCGGTCCGCTTCGCGGTGTCGACGATCTCACTGGCCGACTGGTCGATCAAACGGTGATCGAAGCCCTTCAGGCGGATACGGATTCGCTGGTTCAAGGTCGCCATGGTCGGTTACTCGACGATCTTGGAGACGACGCCGGCGCCGACGGTCCGGCCACCCTCGCGAACCGCGAAACGCAGGCCGTCCTCCATCGCGATCGGCGCGATCAG
>JBNJEU010000009.1:0-52698 GCA_051746205.1 Pseudomonadota bacterium | reverse complement strand
GCTCGAGTACGGCGAGGAGACCGTCGGCCACACGGCCGTCGGCCTCTACTCCCAGTGCCGCAACGGGCCGTTCGAGACCGGGTTCCAGTTCGTCTCCTACGACCAGGAACATTTCGACGCGGGGGACATGCAATCCGGTACAGATGACAATGGCGACCCGGTTTATGATGGCAAGTTCAACACCCGGGGCACCGGCCAGGCCTTCTCCATCGCCGCGGCCTGGGCCGAGGGTGAACAGTGGCGCCCCTACTTCGACCTGAGCATGCGCATGCCCGACAGCGACCTGGATCAGGACGACACCACCGACCTGGTACTCGGCGCGCGCTACAACTACGGCCCGGGCTGGTTCTACTTCGAGACACTGACCCAGAACCTCACCGAGGAGGAAGCCCCGGTTGCGGGCACCAGCGAGGAGACGGACACGACCCTGATGCTGACCATGGACTACTACTTCTAGTCCAGCGCCTCGACCCCGGCGAAACGCCGGGGCGGTTGCCCATCACCGAAAAGGAGTCCCCGCATGAGTGACAACAACGAGAACGAGACCCCCTACGAAACCGACCACGAGCCGGGGGACCGCAACATCAACCCCTTCGGCCTCGACCTGCACAACCCCGTGTTCATCGTCAGCGGCTTTCTGGTCGTGCTGTTCGTGGTCCTGACGCTGGCGGCACCGGGCCAGGCCAACGAGCTCCTGGATGGAGCCAAGACCTGGAGCATCGAGACCTTCGACTGGCTCTTCCTCATCGGCGCCAACATCTTCCTGATCTTCGTCGTCGCCCTGCTCTTCCTGCCGGTGGGCAAGGTCCGGCTGGGTGGCCAGGATGCCAAACCGGAGTTCTCCACCCTCTCCTGGTTCGCCATGCTGTTCGCCGCCGGCATGGGCATCGGTCTGATGTTCTGGGGTGTGGCCGAGCCGGTGGCCTACTACACCGACTGGTTCGGCACACCACTGGGCGTGGAGGCCAATTCGCCGGAGGCCAGGCGCATGGCCATGGGCGCGACCATGTACCACTGGGGCCTGCACCCGTGGGCCATCTACGGTGTGGTCGCCCTCTCCCTGGCCTTCTTCGCCTACAACAAGGGGATGCCGCTGACCATCCGCTCCGCCTTCTACCCCCTGCTCGGCGAGCGGGTCTGGGGCTGGCCGGGGGACATCATCGACACCCTCGCGGTGCTGGCCACCATCTTCGGCCTGGCCACCTCCCTGGGCCTCGGGGCGCAGCAGGCGGCTTCCGGCATCGGGGTGATCTCTGGCAGCGAAACCGGGCTGAACACCCAGATCGCCATCATCGTCGGCGTCACCGCCGCCGCCCTGGTCTCGGTGGTCCGCGGGCTCGACGGCGGCGTGAAGGTCCTGTCCAATCTGAACATGATCCTGGCCGGGATCCTGCTGCTGTTCGTGATCCTGGTGGGGGCCACGGCGACCTTCTTCTCCACCCTGTTCACCACGGCGGTGGATTACGTCACCAGCTTCGCGCCCCTCTCCAACCCCTTCGGGCGGGAGGACCAGACCTGGTTCCACGGCTGGACGGTCTTCTACTGGGCCTGGTGGATCTCCTGGTCCCCCTTCGTCGGCATGTTCATCGCCCGCGTCTCCCGCGGCCGCACCGTGCGCGAGTTCGTTACCGCAGTGCTCATCGTGCCGACCCTGGTGACCCTGGTCTGGATGGCCGCCTTCGGCGGTAACGGCCTGGAGCAGGCGAGCCAGGGCATCGGCAAGCTGGCCGAGGGGCTCGGCTCCGACGAATCCCTGGCGATGTTCCAGATGTTCGCCGAGATGCCGCTCTCCTTCATTACCTCCCTGGTCGCGGTCCTGCTGGTGCTGGTCTTCTTCATCACCAGCTCCGACTCCGGCTCGCTGGTCATCGACAGCATCACCGCCGGCGGCAAGATCGACGCCCCCCAGGCCCAGCGGATCTTCTGGGTGGTCATGGAGGGCCTCATCGCCGGCGTGCTGCTCTACGTGGGCGGCAACGAGGCGCTCAACGCCCTGCAGGCGGGCGCGGTGACCACGGGACTGCCGTTCACCGTCGTCCTGCTGCTCATGTGCATCGGCCTCTACAAGGGGCTGCACCACGAGCACAAGGCGCTGGGCCTCTGACTCCATCGGTGTCCCGACAGACCCCTCCGGGCTCTCCCACGCCCTGACCGGCCGGGGGCGCCCGAGGGGCTGGTCCCCCCTTCCCGGCACACACGCCGCACCCTTCGGGTGCCCTCACCGCTACCTCCGCAAAGGGGTCGCGCGCGCAAACTCGCTTCGCTCAGACAGCGCGCGCTCTTCGCCCCTTTGCGGAGGTAGCGGCTCGGTGCGAGGTGAAAGGTGCCGGGAAGGGGGGGACCAGCCCCTCGGGCGCCCCCGGCCGGTCAGGGCGCGGGAGGCACGATTCCACTCAGATCGAACGACGCGCCGGCGAGGAGAAATTGATGAACGGCCCGCGCGGCACGATGCCGGTGGGGTTCAGGGTCGGATGGCTGCCGTAGTAGTGGTGCTTGATGTGATCCATGTGGACCGTCTCCGCCACCCCCGGCACCTGGTAGAGGGCGCGGGTGTAGTCCCACAGTTCGGCGTAGTCCATCAGCCGCCGGGCGTTGCACTTGAAGTGGCTGTAGTAGACCGAATCGAAGCGCACCAGGGTGGTGAAGAGCCGCCAGTCCGCCTCGGTGAGGGTCTCGCCCACCAGCCATGACTGATTGGCCAGCCGCAGCTCCAGGTCTTCCAGGGTGGAGAACAGCCGTTCGAAGGCGGCGTCGTAGGCCGACTGGGCGGTGGCGAAGCCGCAGCGGTAGACGCCGTTGTTGACGTTCTCGTAGACCGTCTCGTTGATGGCGTCGATGGCCCCGCGCAGAGTCTCGGGGTAGAAATCCACCGGGTTGGCGCCGAGATGGTCGAAAGCGCTGTTGAACATCCGGATGATGTCGGCGGACTCGTTGCTGACGATGGTCTCGCGCTTCCTGTCCCAGAGGCACGGCACGGTCACGATCCCGGTGACCTTCGGATCGGCGCGGACGTAGTTCTCGTACAGCCAGGTGGCGCCGAACAGGCTGTCACCGGTGGTACCGGGGAACTCGGTGCCGAAATCCCAGCTCTTCGATCCCATGTACGGGTTGACCACGTCGACGCTGATCATCGATTCCAGCCCCTTGAGGCTGCGATGGATCAACGTCCGGTGGGCCCACGGACAGGCGTGGGAGACGTAGAGGTGGTAGCGCCCTGCCTCGGCGGGAAAACCGCCCTCGCCGGTGGGCCCCGGTTCACCATCCGGGGTGATCCAGTTGCGAAACGGCTGCGCCTTGCGCACGAACTCGCCGCCCTCCTGCTCCTTCTCCAGCCAGTCCTCGTGCAGCTCCCCTTCGACCAGGAGCCCCATGTCAGCGCACCCAGATGGTCTTGGCGTTGACGAAGGCGCGGATGCCGTGCTCCGACAGCTCGCGACCGTAACCGGAGGCCTTGACGCCGCCGAAGGGCAGGCGCGGGTCCGACTTCACCAGGCCGTTGACGAAGGCCGAACCGCACTCCAGCCGCCGGGCGATGGCCTCGCCCCGGGCGCTGTCGGCGGTCCAGACCGAGCCGCCGAGGCCGAAGCGCGAGTCGTTGGCCACCCGCACCGCCTCGTCGGCGTCGTTCACCCGGATGACAATGGCCACCGGCCCGAAGAACTCCTCGTCCCAGGCGCGCATGCCCGGCTTCACGTGGTCGAGGATCGACGGCCGATAGAAGGCGCCGTCGCCGGGCACCGGCTCGCAACCGGTCACCGCCTCGGCGCCGGCGTCGATGCTGTCGCGCACCTGCTCGTGGATCTCGTCGCGCAGGTCGGTGCGGGCCATGGGGCCGATCTGGGTGGCGTCGTCCATGGGGTCACCGATGACCAGCGCCTCCACCGCGTCGCGGAAACGCTCGACGAAGGCGTCGGCGATGCCGGGGGTGAGGATGAAACGCTTGGCGGCGATGCACGACTGGCCGGTGTTGAGGAAGCGCGAGGTCACCGCCTGATTCACCGCCAGGTCGAGGTCGGCGTCATCGAGGACGATGAACGGGTCGGAGCCGCCCAGCTCCAGCACCGACGGCTTGATCTGCTGCCCGGCCCGCGCCGCCACCTGGCGACCGGCCGGCTCGCTGCCGGTCAGGGTCACCGCCGCAATGCGCGGATCGTCGATGACCGATTCCACCTGCGAGGCGCCGATCATCAGGGTCCGGAACACACCCTCGGGGAAGCCGGCTTCGCGAAAGACCTCCTCGATGGCCAGCGCCGACTGTGGCACGTTGGAGGCGTGCTTGAGCACCCCGGTGTTGCCGGCGACGAGGGCCGGCGCGGCAAAGCGGAAGACCTGCCAGAACGGGAAATTCCACGGCATCACCGCCAGCACCGTGCCCAGCGGCTGATAGGCGACCAGGCTCCGGCCGGCATCGCTCTCGATGGCCTCGTCGGCGAGAAAGTGCGCCCCGTTGTCGGCGTAGTATTCACAGACCCAGGCCGACTTTTCCACCTCGCCCTTCGCCTCGCGCTGAAGCTTGCCGACCTCGCGACTGATCAGGCTACCGAGCTGACCGGCGCGCCGACGCAACACGGCCGCGGCCTCGCGCATCAGGGCGCTGCGCCGTTCCATCGGCAGCGCGGCCCACGGAGCGCGGGCGTCGGCGGCCTGGCTCAGGGCGCGCTCCAGTTCATCCTCGCCCCAGGCCTCAAAGCTCTGCAGGGTTTCCCCGGTGGCCGGGTTCATCGAAATCAGTGCCATACTCCTCTCTCCTGTGCAGGCGTGGGCTGTTCCATACTGATTCTGGGACTCGCGGGCGGCGCTGTCACCCCTTCACGGCTTGACCCCCTTCCACTTCGGGGCAAGAATTGGCGACCCTCAACCGAACAGACAGCACAGGAATCCAGCCATGCAGTCGAAAACCGTTGCCATCCTTGGCGGCTCCGGCTTTGTCGGTCGCCACCTGGCCCAGACCCTGGCGGCGCACAAGGATGTCCGCGTGCGGGTTTTCACCCGCCACCGCGAACGCAACAAGGAGCTGTTCGTCATTCCGGGGGTCAGGGTCGAGGAGGTCAACATCCAGGATGAACTGGAGCTCACCGAGGCCCTCGGCGGCGTTGACGTGGTCGTCAATCTGGTGGGGATCCTCAACGAGCGTGGCCACAGTGGCAAGGGCTTCATCCGCGCCCACGTAGAACTGGCGCGCAAGCTGGTCAGTGCCTGCCGCGAAAACGGCATCCGCAGGGTGCTGCAGATGAGCGCACTGGGTGCGGACGCCGGCCACGGCCGGAGCTACTACCAGCGCACCAAGGGCGAAGCCGAGGGTCTGCTCTTTGCCGCCACCGATCTGGATGTGACCGCATTCCGACCGTCGGTCATTTTCGGTCCGGGGGACAGCTTCCTCAACCGGTTTGCCGGCCTGCTGCGGATGACCCCCGGGGTGTTCCCGCTGGCCGGCGCCTGGGCCCGGTTCGCGCCGGTCTACGTCCGGGATGTAGCTGTGGCCTTTGCCCATGCCATGCACGACCCACACACCATCGGCCAGCGCTACGAGCTCTGTGGACCCCACGAGTACACCCTGAAGGAACTGGTCTCCTACGTCGGCGAACAGACCGGGCATCGCCGCCGGATCCTGCCGCTTGGCAAGGGCCTCTCCTATTTGCAGGCGCTGATGCTGGAGTTCGCCCCGGGCAAGCCGTTCTCCCTGGACAACTACCGCTCGCTGCTCACCGACAACGTCTGTACCGAGCCTTTCCCGGCGATCTTCGGCTTTCAACCCACACCGCTGGAATCGGTGGCCCCGTCCTATCTGGCCGGTCACACCCAGCGCGGTCGCTATCCCGACTACCGGCGCCAGGCACGGCGCTAGGAGCCGACGGTGGAGTGCTACCGGGTCGGCGGCGCGGTGCGCGACCGGCTACTGGGACGGCCGCCGGGCGACGTCGACTGGGTCGTGGTCGGTGCCACACCCGAGATGATGGAGGACGCCGGCTACCGGCCGGTGGGCCGTGACTTCCCGGTCTTCCTCCACCCGGCAACCGGTGAGGAATACGCCCTGGCGCGCACCGAGCGCAAGACCGCGCCGGGCTACCACGGCTTCACCTTCCACGCCGCCCCGGACGTCACCCTGGAGGAGGACCTGGCGCGCCGCGACCTGACCATCAATGCCATGGCCGAGACCGCCGACGGCGAGCTGGTGGACCCCTACGGCGGCGAGGCCGATCTGGCGGCCGGGCGTCTGCGCCACGTGACCCCGGCCTTCGCCGAGGACCCGGTTCGGATCCTGCGTCTGGCCCGCTTCGCCGCCCGCTTCGCCCCGCTGGGCTTCGAGGTGGCCGACGAGACCCGCGAGTTGATGCGGACCATGGTCGCAGACGGCGAGGTGGACGCCCTGGTGGCGGAACGGGTCTGGGCGGAGCTGGAGAAGGCGCTGGCCGAGCCGGACCCCGGCGCCTTCATCGAGGTACTGCGCGACTGCGGCGCGCTGGCGGTGGTCTTCCCGGAGATCGACGCGCTGTTCGGCGTGCCACAGCCGGAGAAGCACCACCCGGAGGTGGACACCGGGGTGCACACCCTGCTGGTCCTCGCACAGGCGGCGCGGCTGAGTCCGGAACCGGAGACGCGCTTCGCCGCGCTGGTCCACGACCTCGGCAAGGGGACCACGCCGCCGGCGGAATGGCCGCGCCACATCGGCCACGAGGCGCGCGGCACGGAGCGGGTCGAGGCGCTCTGTGCCCGTCTGCGCGCGCCGAAGGCGTACCGGGACCTCGGCCGGCTTACCGCGGGCGAGCATACCAATGCCCATCGGGCGCTGGAGCTGCGCCCGACCACCTGTCACGATCTGCTGGCCCGCCTCGACGCCCTGCGACGTCCGGAACGGTTCGAGCGCTTCCTGCTCGCCTGCGAGGCCGACTCGCGCGGCCGCCCCGGGTACGAGGAGGCGCCCTATCCGCAGGCCGATTTCCTGCGCCGCGCGCGCGCCGCCGCCGCCGCGGTCGACCCGCGACCGCTGGCTGCGGAGGGTTACCGGGGCGAGGCCATGGCCGCCGCGCTGAAGCGGGCGCGCGTCGCCGCCATCAACGAACTGGCCCCCGGACGTGAACGCCCGGGGGCCGATGACGCCACGGACTGAGGCCGAGGCTCAGAGCTCGCCGGTCACCCAGTAGTCGACATACCGGGACTGCTCCTCCATGAAGGCGTCCACCGCCTCCTCGTAGGAGGACTCGCGCGCCTGGTACATGTACTTCTGGAGCATCTCGATGGGGATCTGGATCCGGGAGACCATGCTGGCCACTTCGACGTTGTCCTGGTAGAAGCCGTTGCGGGTCAGGGCGTCGATGTGCTCGGCGCCACCCAGGGCCCCGCGCGGGTCTTCCAGATACCGCAGTTCGTAGGCGCCGAACTTCCAGTGGGGACTCCAGCCGGTGACCACGATCCAGTCGTCGCGGCGCACCGCGCGGTCCAGCGCGGCGGTCATGCCGGATCCGCTGGAGATCTGGAGTTCATAGTCGTCCCCCAGGTCGTACGCCTCGATGGCCTCGCGGGAGAGCCGCGTCAGTCCGGCGCCCGGGTCGATCCCGGTAATGGTGCCGCCGAGCTTCTCGCGCACCGAGTCCTTCTTCAGATCCTCGATGGAGGACAGCTCGCTCTCCGGGATGGACTCCGGGACGATCCAGCCCAGGCGAGCGTGGGTATAGAGCGGGCCGAGGTTGACGAAATCGCCCGCGTGCTTCTCGATGTAGTCCTCGTGGGTGCCCGGCTGCCAGGACATCAGCATCATGTCGATGTCGCCGCCGGCGAGGCCCTGATACTGCGGAGCGATGTCGGTCTGGGTGAGCTCCACGTCCTGTCCCAGCCGGTCCTCGATGATGCGCTTGGTCAACTTGGTCACGAACTCCGCGTCCGACCAGGCGGTCCAGCCGATCTTCACCGGCTCCGCCTGAGCCGCCACGGCCATTCCCATGCCGACCATGGCAGCAATGGCCCATTTGAAGGTCTGTTTCATCATGCCGCTACTCCTCTGTGGCTCCAAGATAGATGCTAATCACTCTTCCGCGCCGCCGAGCTGACGCGTTCGAACAACCGGCGCAGGAAACCGGACAGGCCGTTCTCTCGCGCCCGGCCACCGAAACTCTGGGTAATCCGGTCCAGCAGGATGGCGAGGATGACCACGCCGAGCCCCCCCTCGAAGCCGAGGCCGACGTCCAGCCGCTGGATCCCGGTCAGCACGGTGTTGCCAAGGCCGCCGGCCCCGATCATCGAGGCGATGACCACCATGGAGAGGGCGAGCATGATGGTCTGGTTGATCCCCGCCATGATCGACGGCATCGCCAGCGGCAGCTGCACTTTCCAGAGCAGCTGGCGTTCGGTGCAGCCGAAGGCGAGGCCCGCTTCCACGTGCTCGCGCGAGACCTGGCGGATCCCGAGGTTGGTCAGGCGCACCGCCGGCGGCATGGCGAAGACCACCGTGGCGATGGTCCCCGGCACCTTGCCGAGCCCGAAGAAGATCGCCGCCGGAATGAGATAGACGAACGGCGGCATGGTCTGCATCAGGTCGAGTACCGGTCGCACGATGGCCTCCACCTTTTCGCTGCGCGCCATGGCGACACCCACCGGCAGCCCCAGCACCAGCGCGATGAGGCTGGCGGAGAGCACCAGTGCCAGGGTCGACATGGTCTCTTCCCACAGCTCCATCCCGAACAGCAGGGCGACGGCGATCACGGCGAACACGGCGAAGCGCCAGCTCACCCGCCACCACGCCAGGGCGATGATGACCAGGGCCATGAGCTCCGGCGGTGTCCCGCGCAGGAGGTCCTCGAAGCCGTTGGCCAGGAAACCGATGAAGTCCGATATCCCGTCGAGCACCGGCTCCAGATTCATCAGGATCCAGTCGACCAGCCATTCGACCCAGTCGCCGATGTTGATGGTGTCCCTGAAGAGTTCCTTGATGTTCATGGCGCGTTATCCCGTCCGGTCCAGCGTCTGGAGCAATGCGGTCTTGGAGATCACCCCGAGATAGCGGCCGTCGTCGTCGATCACCGGGACCGGCCAGCGGCTTTCGGCGACCAGGGAGAGGACCTCGTTGAGCGGCATGTCGTGGCTGGCGGACACCACCTCCTTCAGGAAGGCGTCGGCATAGCGCGTCTCGCCCTCGTTCTCGATGGCCGCCATCAGGCTCTCGACGCTGATCGTCCCCTGGTAGCGCCGGTCGCGGTCGATGACCACGCCCGCGTCGCCGTGGCCCGCGCGCAGTTGCTGGAGTGCCGCGTTGACATCGACCCCGGGGCGCTCGATCACCGTCACCGCGTTCTTGCGCGCAATGTCGCCGGCGGAGAACACCTGGCTGACATCGACCCCGTAGAAGAAGGAGCGGACGTAGTCGTTCGCCGGGTTGGTGACGATCTCCTCCGGCGTGCCGATCTGGACCACGGCGCCACCCTGCATGATGGCGATGCGGTCGCCGATGCGCATGGCCTCGTCCAGATCGTGGGAGATGAATACCACGGTGCGGGCCTTTTCCTGCTGCAGGGAGATGAGCTCGTCCTGCATCTCGGTGCGGATGAGCGGGTCGAGCGCGGAGAAGGCCTCGTCCATGAGCAGGATCGACGGGTCGGTGGCCAGCGCGCGCGCCAGACCGACGCGCTGCTGCATGCCGCCGGACAACTCCTGGGGGTAGCTGTTGGCGTGGCTCTTCAGGCCCACGGTCTCCAGCGCTTCCAGGGCGCGCTCTTCACGTCGGTGGCGTTCGGCGCCGGCCACTTCGAGCCCGAAGCTGGTGTTCTCGAGCACCGTGCGGTGCGGCAGCAGGGCGAAGGACTGGAAGACCATGGACATGTCGCGCCGGCGCAGCTCGATGAGTTCCTTCTGGCTCATCCGCGTCACGTCCTGACCATCGACCTTCACCGCGCCGCGGGTCGGCTCGAACAGGCGGTTGAGCATCCGCACCAGGGTGGACTTGCCGGAGCCCGACAGCCCCATGACCACGAAGACCTCGCCCTCGCGGATGGTGAAGTTGGCGTCCATCACGCCGACGGTGTTGCCGGTGCGCTCGAAGATGGTGTCCTTGTCCAGGCCCTGCTCCAGCAGCTCGAAGGCGTGGTCCGGGTCGGGTCCGAAGATCTTGTAAAGGTTCTCGACGACGATCTTGTCTGTCATGGGCGTCTCTGACGAGGGAAGGGGTTCAGGCGCCAGCGGACTCGCGATGACGGCCCTGTCCATTCAAGTACCCGTTCATGGTCTCAGGGTAGACAAGTCGGTGCAAACGTTCCAGGGGACAACGGGGAAGGGTCCGGGAAGATGGCGCGCCCGAGAGGATTCGAACCTCTGACCTCTGCCTCCGGAGGGCAGCGCTCTATCCAGCTGAGCTACGGGCGCATCAAGCTGCTCAGGATAACGCCGTTGACCCGTTGCGTCCACCATCGCCGTCGCCTTGGTTTTCACCGCGACACGATTAAGGATATACTCACGGATTCACTTGTACGATTTCGGCGGCGTTCCAGCCACCCCCGAACACACCATAGACATCAGAAGCGAGGTTTCCGGCATGAACAAGGGTCTGAAGCAGTGGGCGACGGCATTGCTCGGCATGACGTTTGCGGGCGGCGCGGCATGGGCCGCCCTCGACGAAACCGAGCAGGACCCCATGCGGGAGAGCGCCATCCTCGAGCGCATCACCCCTGTGGGCTCCGTGCGCGCCGGCGAGGTCGAGGACGAGCCGGAGGAGCGTGAAACGCTCTCCGGAGCGGAAGTCCACGACCAGACCTGCACCACCTGCCACGACACCGGTGCCGCCGGCGCGCCCATCACCGGGGAGAACGGCGACTGGGCCCCGCGCGCCGAGCAGGGCTTTGAAACGCTGGTGGACCACGCCATCAACGGCTTCGGCGATGGCGCCATGCCCCCGCGTGGCGGCAACTCCGATCTCAGCGACGAGGAGATCGAGGCCACCGTGCGCTACATGCTCGAGGAGAGCGGCATCAGCCTGTAAACGGGCTTCCGGTTGTTCCGCTGGTTCCACCAGCGCCCGCTTCGGCGGGTCCTGCGGGGCATCGAACAGGGTCGGGGCGCCATCGAGAGCGTCCTCGGCCTGCCCCATGTCCTCGCCCGGCCGCTGGTGGAACGCCACTTCGGCACCCTGGCCACCCCCTCCGACGAAGCCTTCCGGGAGTCCGGTCGCAACGGCTTCTGGCAGCTCCCCGCGCCACACCCCGCCATTGAACTGAAGGTCGCCGCCGGTGACGACGGTCGTCTGACCGAGGGTCTGATCCGCCTCTCCGACGACTGGTCCGGGCTGGTCCTCTACAGCGAATGGGATCCCGGGGAGCCCGAGCCGCGCTGGCAGATCCGGCTGGTGCCGCCGTTCGGGGAGCGGCTGGATGAGTTGTATCGGGCGTTGACGGGGGAGCCACTGCCGGACACCTCTTCGGAGTGAGTCGTACCCGGACCGAAGCAGCCCCCGGACCCGGGTTCAGGAAACCTCGGGACGCATGACGATGTACCCGGTGGGGCACTCGTTGGCACAGATCCCGCACCCCTTGCAGAAGTCGTAGTCAAACAGGTAATGGCTGCCATCACTGGCCTGCGCCGTGCTCTTGAGAACGGCACTGTCGGGGCAGAAGGTCCAGCAGTTGTCGCACGCCAGGCAGTTGCCGCAGGAGAGGCAGCGCCCCGCCTCACCGGCGATGACCGAAGCGGGATAGCCCTGTTCCACCTCCACCTTGCCGCCACGCTTCGAGGGCGGCGCCACGACCTCCTTCGGGCGCGGTGCGCTGTCGAAATAGGCGGTGTTCAGCGACGCGAACGGCACACCCTCCGGCAGACCGAACGCCGGCTGCTCCCGTCCGCGCAGATGGTCGTCGATGGCCTTGGCCGCCCGCCGACCGTCGCCGATGGCCGCACTGACCGTGCCGCGATCACCGCGGGCGTCGCCACCGGTAAACAGTAACCCGCGCGCGCCGGGGCCCTGGTCCACCCGACCCCAGCCGTCGGCCGGGATGACCCCGTCGCGCCCCAGACCGCCGAGGCCCTCGGGTTCCACTTGCTGGCCGATGGCAGGGATGATCTGCTCGACGTCCAGCACCGTTTCGGTTCCCTCGAAAGCGACCCGCTCCCAGTGACCATCGCCGCGATCCAGGGACTTCATCCGCACCAGCTCGACACCGACCACCCGCTCGCCGCGCAGGATGAGCCGGCGCACGCCGCGCTGCTCGTGGATGGTCACCCCCTCCTCCTCGGCCTGACGGATCTCCCGAGGGATGGCGCCCATGGCCTCCTTTTCGGACACACCGGGGCCCGGAAAGGACTCATGGGTGATGACGTGGACCTCTTCGGCGCCGTTGAGCCGCAGGGCGCGGGCCAGGTCCATGGCGGTGTTGCCGCCGCCGACCACCGCGACCCGGCGCGCGGCCGGCGCCTTGCCGACGTCGACCCACTCGCGCAGGGTCTCGATGCCGGAGGTCAGGTCCCCCGGCGTCGCCCCGGCGACATCCCAGTGCTTCGGCTGCTGGGTCCCCGGCGCGACGAAGACCGCATCGTGGTCCGCCTGCAGCTCCTCCAGGCTGGAGTCGCGCCCCAGCCGATGGCGCAACCGCGTCTCGAAGTCGAGTGCCAGCAGCCGCTCGAGCTCGGCATCGAGCACCTTGCGCGGCAGGCGGTAGGGCGGGATGGCGCTGCGCAACAGGCCGCCGGTCTCGCTGTTCGCTTCGAACAGGGTCACCCGATAGCCACGGGCGGTCAGGTGGTAGGCGGCGGCGAGGCCGGCGGGACCGGCCCCGACCACCGCTACCTTCTTTGCCCCGCTGGCGGGACGGCCGATCTCGTAGTCCCAGCCGTGGGCGATGGCCTCGTCCCCGAGGTAGCGTTCCACCCCGTGGATGGCGATGGCCTCGTCGAACTCGCCCCGATTGCAGGCCGACTCACACGGATGATGACAGACCCGCCCGGTGATCGCCGGGAGCGGGTTGGCCGCCACCAGGATCGACCAGGCCGCGCGCGGATCGCCTCCCTCCAGCGCGGCCAGGTACGCCTGGGCGTCCTCGCCGGCCGGACAGGCCGCGTGGCAGGGCGCAGCCCGGTACCGATGCTCGGGACGATCGACCCGCCAGTCGCCGGTGTGGAAGTTCTGACTGGTCCCCGGCAGGGCGTAGCCGCCGCGGGTGTAACGCTGACTCATGTTCGATCCTCCTCAGGCCCAGCGGGCACCGCCACGCTGTACGGTGTCGGCCCCTTCGCTGTCCATCCGCTCGGCGCCGGCACTGGCCAGCCCCCAGCGTTCGATGTTGTAGTCGGCGAGTGCCTGGAGATGCTCCAGTTCCTCCCGGGCGCGCGGATCCTTGTCGTTGAACAGGTGGCGGAAGCGGCCCTGGGGCTTCAGGAATTCGGTCACCGGCCGCTTTTCGCGCACCGGCATGACCCCGGTGACATGGCCGCGCTCCAGCTCCACCAGCGGGAAGATCCCGGCCTGCACCGCCAGCCGCGCCACCTCGATGCTCACGTCCCCCTCGTGGCCCCAGCCCAGCGGACACGGAGAATAGACCTGGAGGAACGACGGCCCGTCGACCCCCATGGCGCGGCGCACCTTCTTGCGCAGGTCGGAGGGGTAGGCCACCGAGGCGGTCGCCGCGTAGGGGATGTTGTGGGCGGCGATGATGGAGAGCAGGTCCTTCTTCAGGTGCCGCTTGCCGATGCGCGCCTTGCCCGGCGGCGAGGTGGTGGTCATCGCCGCGTGGGGTGTGGAGCCGGAGCGCTGGATCCCGGTGTTCATGTACGCCTCGTTGTCGAAGCAGACGAACAGCACGTTGTGATCGCGCTCCAGCATCCCGGAGACCGCCTGGAAGCCGATGTCGAAGGTACCACCGTCGCCGGCGAAGGCGAGCACCTTGGAATCACGCCCCTGCGCCTTCCACGCCGCCTCCATGCCGGAGGCGACGGCGCCGGCGTTCTCGAACAGGGAGTGGAGCCACGGCACCCGCCACGCCGATTCCGGCCAGGCGGTGGTGAAGACCTCCAGGCAGCCGGTGGCGTTGGCCACGGCGACATCGGGCCCGGTGGCCTCGGTCACCAATCGTGCTGCCAGGGCCTGGCCGCAGCCGAGACAGGCACGATGGCCGGGGGCCAGACCGGTGAAGCGGGGCTGCTTGTTCCGCAGCTGTTCGATGGGGATGCGCTGTTCTGCCGTCATGCCGACTCCTGTCCGCGCGTTTCGGAACCGATGGGATGCTCGGGGAGCCGCTCGGACTCCAGATCGATGAGGGTAAAGCGGCGCGGCGCGGTGTGGGCCAGTTCCAGCAGGCGCGGCAGAATGGTCAGCGGGATGTCGCGCCCACCGAGGCCGGCGGCGGCGCCGTGGACCTTCGGCGGCCGCTCCAGCTCGAACAGCGCCGCGCGCACCTCGGCGGCCAGGATGCCGACACCACCCGGACTCATGGCGCGCTCCAGCACCACCAGGGTCTCCAGCCCCTCGCAGGCGGCCCACAGCGCCTCCACCGGGAAGGGCCGGAAGCTGCGCAGCTTCAGCAGGCGGACCGGCTCGTCGGCCAGCCCCTCGTCCAGGGCGTCGCTCAGGGTGCCGACCACTCCGCCCATGGCGAGGATGCCGACCTTCGCCTCCGGGTCCCCGAGGGTCTCCACCAGTCCACCGCAGGGACGGCCGCTGACCGCCGCCCAGTCGGCATCGGCCCGCTCGATGACCGGCTGCGCCGCCAGCAGGGCGTCGTGGTGGTCCTGGCGCGCCTCGGTGTAGTGGTCGGGGCTCACCAGCGTCCCCATGGAGAGGGGCTGCCGCGGGTCCAGGCTGCGGCTGAAGGTGTACGGCGGCAGGAATTCGTCCACCGCCGACTGCTCGGGGACTTCCACCGGCTCCAGGGTGTGGGTCAGGGTGAAACCGTCGACGCAGACCATCACCGGCAGCTCGGTGGCCTCGGCGATGCGGTAGGCCTGGATGGTGGTGTCCACCGCCTCCTGGATATCGGCGCAGAACAGCTGGATCCAGCCGGCATCGCGCACCGCCATGGCGTCCTGCTGATCGTTCCAGATCGAAAGCGGCGCCGACAGCGCCCGGTTGGCGCAGGTCATCACCACCGGCACGCGCAGTCCGGCGATGTTGTAGAGGACCTCGCTCATCAGCATGATCCCCTGCGAGGCGCTGGCGGTGTAGACCCGCGAGCCGGCGGCGGCGGCGCCGAGGGCCACCGAGGCGGCGGAGAATTCGCTCTCGACGCTGACGTACTCGCACGCCAGCTTGCCGTCGGCCACCAGTTTCGACAGCCCCTCAACGATGTGGGTCTGCGGCGTGATCGGGTAGGCGGCCACCACCTGGGGCCGGCAGAGACCCACGGCCCGGGCGATGGCCTGGGATCCTTCAAGCGGTTGCGGCATGGGCGGCCTCCTTCCAGGCGCCGGTCTCGACCGCATCGGCGGCACTGCGGACCAGCTCGCGGTTCTTGTTCACCACCGCCCCGCCCTTGGCCTGGAAGCGGGCGGTGATCTCCTCGTCCAGGGAGTCCAGCGACAGGATCCCGGTGAGCTCCATGAAGGCCGCCAGCAGCGCGGTATTGGGCACCGGCCGACCGAGGATCTCCTGGGCCATGCGGCCGGCCGGCAGGCTCACGGCCGGGACCTCGAGCCGCTCGCTCAGGGCGGCGCTCTCCTCGGTGCTGTTCACCAGCACGGCGCCGCCGGGCATCAACCCGCTCAGGGTCCCCGGCACGCCGAGCAGGGCGGCGTCCTGAACGATGAGGAAATGGGGGCGCAGGATCTGGGAACGGCGGCGCAGGCGGCGGTCGGCGATGCGCACGAAGGCGGCCACCGGGGCGCCGCGCCGTTCGGCGCCGAAGGCGGGAAACGCCTGGCCGAAGCGGCCCTCGCGGATGGCGGCGGCCGCCAGCAGGTAGGCGGCGGCGACATTGCCCTGGCCGCCGCGACCGTGGATCCGGACCTCGGTGATCGAACCGGGGCCGTTTGCTTCCGTACTCATGGGCGACTCCTCGTGGCGCGGATCGATGCGCCCAGTCTAGTCGTCACACCGAATCGTCGCCACCGGGCCGGACCCGGTTGACCCGCTACCGTGCCGCCTGGGGACCCGCGGGTTGCGGCTGGACGAACAGGCGCCGGGACATGGACCGGGACTGGCCATTGTCCGGGACACGGTCTCCCGTTACGGCAGGGATGTGGCGTTCAGCACCGGAACCATGGGAGGACTCTGCGTCCGACCGTGGTTGCCGAGCGCGATCGCGCAGTAGAAAAGAGGTATTTCGTCAGCTTCAATTCAGGTTCGTGTGGTTCTATGCTGGTGTAACACCCAAACAACGGGAGAGGGCCATGATGGGCAACTGGGAGTACGGCATGGGGTTTGGCGGCCCCGTAATGATCCTGTTCTGGATCGTGATCATCGCAGCCCTCGTCGCCCTGGTCGCCCGGCTCGTGGGGCAGAGCAACCGAGGCGGGAACGACCGCGGGGACGGACCGGAGCGAGCCCTGGAGATCCTGGAGCAACGCTACGCCCGGGGCGAGATCGACAGCGAGGAATTCGAGCGCAAGCGCCAGGATCTGAGACGATAAGGGTAACAGGATGACTGCAAACCATTCCAGACCGGCCGAGGGTCACCAGGGACATGGCAACCACGGAGGTCACGACCATGCGGCCATGATCGCCGACTTCCGGCGGCGGCTCTGGGTCTCGCTCGCCCTGACCGCCCCCATCCTGGCATTGTCACCCATGATCCAGGGCTTCCTGGGTCTGACCGAACTCCTCGCCTTCACCGGTGACCGCCACGTTCTGCTGGCTCTGTCCACCACGGTCTTCTTCTACGGCGGCTGGCCCTTCCTGACCGGCCTGGCCTCGGAGTTGAAACAGGGCCGCCCGGGGATGATGACCCTGATCGGACTCGCCATCGGCGTGGCCTTCATTTATTCATCCGCGGTGGTGCTCGGCCTTGCCGGCCGCGTGTTCTTCTGGGAGCTGGCCACCCTGGTGGATGTCATGCTCCTCGGCCACTGGATCGAGATGCGCTCGGTGATGGGCGCCTCCGGGGCCCTGGAGGCCCTGGTGAGGCTCATGCCGGCCACCGCCCTCCGCCTGAGCGAGGCCGGCGAAACCGAAGAGGTTTCAGTGGAGGAGCTGTCCCCGGGCGACCGGGTACTGGTCCGGCCGGGGGAGAAGATCCCCACCGACGGCTCGATCGTGGACGGTCAATCGAGCCTCGACGAGTCCATGCTCACCGGCGAATCCCGGCCGGTGAGCAAGGGCCCGGGCGACGAGGCCATCGGCGGCTCGGTCAACGGTGAAGGGGCCCTGACCCTGGAAATCCGCAAGACCGGGGCGGACACCTATCTGTCCCAGGTCATCGAGATGGTGCGCCAGGCGCAGGGGTCGCGCTCGCACACCCAGGACCTGGCCAATCGAGCCGCGGCCTGGCTCACCTACGTCGCCCTCACCGTGGGCGCGGCAACCCTGGCCGTTTGGCTCGGCGCCGGTTTCGCCTTCGACTTCTCGCTGGAGCGCATGGTCACGGTCATGGTCATCACCTGTCCGCACGCCCTGGGGCTGGCGGTGCCGCTGGTGGTGGCCGTTTCCACCACCAAGGCGGCCCAGAACGGTCTGCTCATCCGCGATCGCGCCGCCTTCGAGCGCGCCAGGGACATCGATGCCGTCATCTTCGACAAGACCGGCACCCTCACCGAGGGCCGTTTCGGGGTGACCGAGGTGGTGGCTCTGGGCGGCACCACGGGAGAGGACGATGTCCTTGGTCTGGCAGCCGCTCTGGAAGGACAGTCCGAGCACCCCATCGCCCGCGGGGTCCGTGATGGCGCCCGCGATCGAGGGCTGTCGATGCCGCGGCCCACCGACTTTCGGAACCTGCCCGGCGAGGGCGTGGAGGCCCGGGTGGAGGGGACCGATGTCCGCGTGGTCAGCCCCGGTTACATCGAGCGCCAGGGTCTGACCATCCCCAGCGATCGTCCCGGGGAACTGGCCGGTCAGGGCAAGACCGTGGTCTTTGTCGTGCGCGACGGCGAGGCGGTGGGCGCCATCGCCCTGGCCGACATCGTGCGCGAGGAATCGCGCGAGGCCATCGACCGCCTCAAGGCCATGGGCATCCAGTGCATGATGCTCACCGGCGACTCGGAACCAGTGGCTCGAGCGGTGGCGGCCGAACTGGGTCTGGACGACTTCTTCGCCGAGGTGCTGCCCGACCAGAAGGCGGCCAGGATCCGCGAGGTCAAGGCGCGTGGTCTGTCGGTGGCCATGGTGGGCGACGGGGTCAACGACGCCCCGGCGCTGGTGGAGGCCGACCTCGGCATCGCCATCGGCGCCGGCACCGACGTGGCGGTGGAATCGGCGGACATCGTCCTGGTCAATTCCGATCCGAGAGACGTGGCGGCGATCACCGAGCTGTCCGCCGCCACCTACCGCAAGATGATCCAGAATCTGTGGTGGGCGGCCGGTTACAACATCGTCGCCATCCCCCTGGCCGCCGGCGTGCTCTACGGCGTCGGCTTTCTCATGCCGCCGGCGGTGGGCGCGGCGGTGATGTCGGTGTCCACGGTCATCGTGGCCATCAACGCCAAGCTGCTGGAACGGTTCCGACCCAAGGGTCCGATCGGTGCGCCGGCTTGAACACCAACCGAGGGGGCGACCCGAGCAACCCGATCCCCGTCAATCTCCCCTATGCAGTAACACGAGGAAAAACGCCATGATGAAGACGATTCGGATCACCATTACAGCAATCGGCACTCTGGCCGCCGTCGGTCTCGCGGCTCCGGCCCTCGCCGACACGCAACGGATGCCCATGTACCAGCAGCAGGGCGGCATCGGCATGATGGGTGGCGCCATGGGCGGCTACGACCCCATGGGCGGCATGATGAATTCGGGCGGGAACATGTGGGGCGGCGGCATGATGGGCCCCGGCATGATGTCCGGTGGCATGGGCATGACGGGGCCCATGATGGGCTTCGATCTCAGCGATGAACAGGTCGAACAGATGACCGAGATGCACGAGGAGAGGGTCCGGGAGCACGCCGAAAGGATGGCCGACCTGCCCGCCCTGCAATACCGGCTGAACCGGGAGCTGTCCCGGGACGATCCCGATGCCGAACGGGTTGGCGAACTGTTTCTGGAGATACACCAGCAGGGCCGCCAGCTCATGCGGGATCGCACGGCGATGGAGCAACAGATGATGCAGATCCTCACCGAAGAGCAGCGCGAACAGATGCAAGAGATGTGGGGCCCGATGTCCACGGAGGGAGGCCGTCGCGGCACCATGCCCATGCATAATCGGTAACCGCCGACCAGGTTCGGAGCGGACCTGGAAAACCGATGCCGCCGGTCAGTTCATCGGGCCGGCGGCATCATCGCGTTCCCAGAGGCCGCCGTCCGGGAGGTCGAGCCAGACCTGTTCCGGGCGGCGGCCCAGCAGAGTCAGGTAACCATCGCGCCGGCCCCCGTCGGCGCTACTGAATTCGAAGCGGTAGGTGCGCCGCAGCACCAGACCGCTCTCTCCCCAGTACGGCCGCAGGCGTTCAAGAGCCACGGTCTGATCGAGAAACTGAACCTCGGCGCGGCGACAGGCCATGCGGGCGAGCCGCAGGGCCTGCTCGCGGGTGCGCAGCGCCGCCATCCAGAAGGCGACAACGAGGCCGATGGCGAGGGCGCCGAGGATCAGACCGTGGTCCATGGTGTCAGTCCATGGGCAGGGGCAGGGCGGGCTCGCCCAGGGCCGCCAGCTGTTCGCGCAGGGCGAGGACATGCTCCTCCCAGTAGCGCGGGCTGTCGAACCAGGGGAAAGCCCGGGGGAAGGCGGGATCGCCCCAGCGCGCGGCGATCCAGCCGGCATGGTGGATCAGCCGCAGGGCGCGCAGCGCCTCCACCAGCCCGAGTTCGACCGGGTCGAGGTCGTGAAAGGCGCGGTAGCCGCGCCAGAGATGGCGCAGCCGCTCCTCCTGCTCGCCGCGCTCACCACCGAGGAAGAGCCAGAGGTCCTGGATGGCCGGGCCCGTGCGGGCATCGTCCAGGTCGACGATGTGCGGGCCGTCACGCCAGAGGATGTTGCCGGGATGGGCGTCGCCGTGGAGACGGATGGGGCGTGGCGCCACCGCCTCCCAGCGCTCGTTCACGGCATCCAGCAGGTCGCGGGTCACACTGGTATAGGCCGGCTCCATGTGCGGGGGGATCCAGTCACCGGCGCACAGCCGCTCCACCACCCGTTCGCCGAAGGTCGCCGGCTCCAGTGCCGGTCGATGCTCGAAACGCGCCCCGGCGCCGACGCCGTGCAGCCGCCCCATGAAGTGGCCGATGCGCTCCAGAACCTCGGGATCGTCCAGTTCCGGCGGCCGACCGCCGCGATTGGGGAAGATCGCGAAGCGATAGCCCGCGTGGACCGGCAACGTGGTCCCGTCCACCTCCAGCGGCGCCACGACCGGGATCTCGGCCGCCGCCAACTCCGCGGCAAAGGCGTGCTCCTCCCGGATCGCCGCGCTGCTCCAGCGCCCCGGACGGTAGAACTTCGCCACCAGCGGCGGACCCTCCTCGAGGCCGACACGGTAGACCCGGTTCTCGTAGCTGTTCAGCGGCAGCAGACGGCCGTCCGGCGAGTAGCCGAGAGCGGCCACGGCGTCGAGCACGGTGTCGGGACCGAGATCGGCGTAGGGGGTCTCGTCGGACGAATCCGGTTCCGAGTCGCCGCGGGCGGGGTCCCGCTCGTCTTCATCTCGAATCATGGCCTCATGCTACCATGCCCGGCTCGCTCAAGTTTTCCCGCAACGAGTCGTTAAACTTCGGTAACGGGTTCTACCCTGAGACGGAAGGCACCGCGTCGAGATCGACGGGGCGACTCTCCACCGACACCGAGGATTCGAATCATGAAAACCGCCATCAAGGGGGCCGTTCTGGCTCTGCTGGTCGCGAGCCCGGGGCTGGCCACCGCTGAAGCCAGCAAGGCCATCGGCGTCGACGTCGTGCGCTGGCTCAACCCGGTCCAGGACGAGATGCAGAACGTCTTCTACCAGCACCAGATCGGCCGGACGCTGGACGTCTACGCCGGCTATGCCGAGAGCACCCGGTGGGAGAATCACGCCGCCGATGATTACACGATCATCGATGTCGGCCTGAAGGCGTACCGCGCGCAGACCCGCGACGGGCTGTTCTGGCTGGTGGGCGCGGCCTATTACGACGACGACTACAGCGCCGACGACGCGCAGACGGGGCTGGCCTTCGGGGTCGGCCACGAATACCGGCTGGCCCGGAACATCGCGATCTCCACCGCGATCAAGGGCATCTCCGGCATCCCGCACTCCCGTGGGACCGATACCGACGAACTCTTCTTCGAGCCCTCGCTGAGCCTGATGATCACCTTCTGAGGTCGACCCCCGCGCACTCGCGAGTGCGCGGGACGTTCACCCCTTGCCGTGTTCGGCGGCGAAATCCAGCAGCCGCTGGGTGGAGCGCAGGGCCGCCTCGCGCACCTCCGGATCCACCTCGATGGCGTTGGCGCCGGTCGCCAGGGTCTCGTCCAGATTGCGCAGACCGTTCATGGCCATCCAGGGACAGTGGGCGCAGCTGCGGCAGGTAGCGCCGGCGCCGGCGGTGGGCGCCTCGATGAGCGTCTTCTCCGGGGCCGCCTGACGCATCTTGTGGAAGATCCCGCTGTCGGTGGCGACGATCATCGTCTCCTGCGGCAGCTCGCGGGCGGCATTGATGAGCTGGGTCGTGGAACCGACCACGTCGGCCAGGGCGATGACATCCTCGGGCGACTCGGGGTGGACCAGGATCGCCGCCTCCGGGTGTTCCGCCTTCAGATCGCGCAACTGCTGCGCCTTGAAGGCCTCGTGGACCACACAGCTCCCCGGCCAGAGCAGCATGTCGGCCCCGGTCTGGTCGCGGATGTAGGCCCCCAGGTGGCGGTCCGGGGCCCAGAGGATCGGCTCGCCGCGCTCGTGCAGGTGGCGCACGACCTGCAATCCGATGGAGGAGGTCACCACCCAGTCGGCGCGCGCCTTCACCTCGGCGCTGGTATTGGCGTAGACCACCACGGTCCGTTCCGGATGCTCGTCACAGAAGGCGCGGAACTCCGGGGCCGGGCAGCCGAGGTCCAGTGAGCACTCCGCCGCCAGCGTCGGCATCAGCACCCGCTTCTCGGGACTCAGGATCTTCGCCGTCTCGCCCATGAAACGGACACCGGCAATGACCAGTGTGGAGGCCTCGCTTCGAGCACCGAACCGGGCCATCTCCAGGGAATCGCCGACAAATCCGCCGGTCTCCTCGGCGAGTTCCTGAAGGGCCTCGTCGGTGTAGTAGTGGGCGATGAGGGTGGCGTCCTCGGCGCGCAGCCGTTCGCGAATCGACTGGCGGAGTCGCTCCCGTTCGGCATCGGTGAGGTCTTCCGCGGCGACGCTTCCGGGGCCGGGCAGGGTGCTGGTATCCAGAAACGGCTGGAGGGGAGCGTTCCGCGGGCGGGTTTCGGCATTCATTTCCACGACTCCGGGATCGGGACTGTATCCGCCGATTCTAGCACGCGCGGCGCGTCGGATCGGTGGCCGGCCTACGCCCCGGCGGCGTCGAGGAGTTCCCGTTCCACCGCGTCGGGGAGTTCGTACCCCGATTCGAGGATCAGTTCCACCCGGCTGTCGCGGCGCCAGGCGCTGTCGCTCTCGCCGGTGGCCTCCCCCACGCGATTGAACAGGACCCGGTTGGGGCCGGTGCGCACCACGCCCTTGGCGCGCAGCACGCCGGATGGCAGGCCGTTGAACCAGACCCGCACGGCGGGGCCGTTGAAGACGGTCTCCGGCGGGAAGAGCCAGGCCATTGTGGTGTGCTCGGCGTCACCGCCCACCACGCGCCGATGGCCCTCCGCGGGCGCCACCAGCGGTCCGGTGTCCCCCGGTAGCTCGCACTCCCCGTGGTCGTGGTCGTGGTCGTGGTCGTGGTCGTGGTCGTGGTCGTGGTCGTGGTCGTGGTCGTGGTCGTGGTCGTGGTCGCCATGCTGTTTGGGCACACCGCGTTCCGCCACCACCTCTTCCAGCACGGCGACATCCAGGGCCCCGTTCTCGCCGATCACCACGCGCGCCTTGGGCGGCCACGCCGTGGTCGCGAGCTCACGCGCCTCGGCGATGCGCCGCTCGTCGGCGCGATCGGCCTTGTTCAGCAACAGGATGTCGGCCAGCTCGAAGGCCTCTCGAGCCGGCCGCGAGGCGTGCAACCGCTCGGCGGTGAACTCGCCGACATCGAAGACGGCGATGGTCGCCGCCAAGTCGACCGCCTCGCCCAGACCCGGCTCGCGCAGCAGATCGATGATCCCGGCGGGATGGCCCAGCCCGGTGGGTTCGATGAAGAGGCGATCCGGGTGCGCTTCACGCAGCAGGCGGGTCAGGGTCACGCGGAGCTGCTGGCGGGTGGTGCAGCAGATGCAGCCGCCGGAGACCTCGGCGAGATCACCGGTGGCGTCGGCCAGGCTGGCGCTGTCGATCCCCAGATCGCCGAACTCGTTGACCAGCACCGCCCAGCGCTCGTCGGCCGGGCGCTGGGCGAGCAGTCCCCGGATGGTACTGGTCTTGCCGGAGCCCAGTGGCCCGCAGACCACATGGGCGGGAACGGGGGACGTCATCTTCCGCCCCCGCCCCGAGGGAGAACGGTATGGAAGGCATGACTCACGCGGTGATCAGCGCAGGCCGCCGGCCCCGCCCTGGAGCTCCTGGGCGCGCTGCTGCGCCTCGCGCAGCTGCTGCACCAGCTCCTCGGTCTCCGGATTGATCTCCTTCATGGCGGCGAAGGTCTCCTGCTGGAGTTCCTGGCGCGCCTCGCGCACCTCGGGCACTTGCAGCGCCTCGTTCTGGGCCTCCATCAGGGCCTGCTGCTCCTCGCGAAACTCCTGCATCAGCCCTTCCCGATCCTCGCCCCCGGCTCCGGAGCCCGAAAGTTTCGGTTGAAGCTCCTGCAGGCGATCGATCCGCTCCTGCGGCTTTGCGCCCTGCTCGGCCATGGTCTCCATGAGAAGTTCCTGGAGCTCCTCGCGCTTCTGCTGCAGCTCGGGATTCTCCTCCACAGCGGCCTCCTCGATCTCGGTGAGCTCCTGACCCAGCTGCATCACCTTCTGCCGTGCCTCATCGAAGGCCTGCTGGTCCTCTCCACCACCGCCGTGGCCTCCGTTGCCGAAAGTCTGGGCACCAAGCACGGGCGCCAGGGCCAGGGCTCCGGCAAAGACCACAATCTGACTGAACTTCTTCATGATGCTGTTCCACCTCGCTGATCGATCGATAAGAGCAGAGTAACAGGGTTGCGTGGTCGACTGTCAAACCGGACTCGACAGCAGCGCCCGGGCACGCCGCCAGTCCCGGTTCGCCGCCAGCCGCTGCGGATCGTGACCGTTCGCCGCCGCTACCCGTTCCGCGTCGCTCCGCAGGAGGGCCCATTCCGCGTCGCCCGCGTCGGGCGCCTCGCAGAGATCGATGGCGATCCGCAGACCGGTCTGCCACGCCGCCTGCAGCTCTGCGATGGCGTGAGCCTGATACAGACAGGCGCGCGCTTCTGTTCGCCCGTTTTCATCGCGGGCCCGGCTCAGACCCCGCAGGCGGCGCAACTCGGCGCTGTCGTGCGCATCCTCGAAGCGCGCCTCCACCACGGCGGCCTCGTCCAGCGCCCGCCGGACCGCGTCGAACTCACCCAGTTGCCGGGCGATCGCGATCTCGATGGTAATGAAGAAGCCCTCGACACTGGCCATCGCCTCGCGCACCGATTCCCGGCAGGCGCGGATCCCGTCCAGTGCCGCCGGATCCCCCGCCAGAGCCGCCAGCCAGGCCCGGTAGGCCCGGGCGCTAAGCTGCCACAGGGCCAGTTCCTGGCTTCCGGCCAGCCCGAGGAGTTCATCGGTGGCCCGTCGAACCAGTTCCGGGTCCCGTTCCCGGAATCCGGTGGTCGCCTGAAAGGTCAGCACCATACCGAGATCGTGGCCGCGCCGACGCGCACGGGCATCCTCCACGGCGCGCTCCGCGTGCTCGCGAGCCTCCGCCACACGCCCCCGATACCAGAGCCCCCACCCCATAAAGGCGCGAGCCAGGATGCGCGGGTCCTCACCGAAGAAGGTCTCCCCGCCCTCCGGCAGGGCGTTCATGGCCCGCTCCGCGTAGTCGCACGCCTCGTGAAAACAGCCCCGGAAGAAGTGGTTGTTAGCCAGGGCGTAGTGGCTCTGAGCCAGAAGACCGCTCTCGCCGCTGGCCCTGGCGATGGCCTCCAGCTCCCGCGCCATCTCGAAGCTGGCGCTGCGTCCCGCCCGCCGCGAACTGCTGCCCTGCCAGAGACCCCAGAGGGAAAAGAAGCGCGGCCAGCCCTCGGTCCCGGTTTCCTGACAGAGCGCCCAGGCGCGACCGAAGGCCTCCCCGGCGCTTTCGGAGCCGAAACCGTCCCGTTCCAGATACAGCGCGCCCTCGACGATGCGCAGCAGCAATTCCTCCCGGTCGCGCTCGGCGGCGGAGGGGAAGGCGTCGAGCAGGGTCAGGGCGTGGCGGATGTGGCCCATCGCCTCGCCGTGGGCCGAACGCCGCGTGGCGAGTTCCGCCCCCCGGCGCCACTCCCGCAGGGCTTCCCCGCGCTCGCCGGCGGCCTCCAGGTGGTGGGCCAGCCATTCCGGCTGCTGTTCGGCCAAGTCCGGGAACTGTTCCCGGACCACCCGGGCAATGCGGCCGTGGGTCCGCACCCGGTCCTGGCGCAACTGGGAACGGTAGGCGGCGTCCTGCAGCATGGCATGGCGAAAACGCAGCGCCCCGTTTTCCGTGTCGGCGCAATGGACCAGGACCCCTTCGTCGAGCAGCCGCTCCAGTCCCTGTTCGACGGTTTCCGGATCGGACCCGCTGACGGCGGCCAGCAGCGACCGATCGAACTCGTAACGGAGGGTGGCCGCGATCCGGGCCAATCCACGCCACTCGTCCAGGGCATCGATCCGGGCCAGAAGCAGGTCCTGGAGGGTCGCGGGGATGGTCTCCGGCGACTCCCCCGTCTGCACAACCATGCGCACGGCCTCTTCCAGATACAGAGGCACGCCGTCACAGCGGCGCACCAGGTGTTCGGCTTCATCCCGGCCCAGCCGGCCACCGGCGATGGCCGCCACGAGGCCGTGGGCGGCATCGGTGGACAGGGGTTCGAGCACCACGCGTTCGCCCGGAATCGCTCCCCCGGCCAGTTCCCCGGCAGCCCGGGTGGAGGCAAGGACCAGCAACGGACCGTGCCCGTCCGCGATCACCCCGGCCAGCCGCCGGAGCAGTTCCAGGGTCGCCCGATCGGCCCAGTGCAGATCCTCGATGAAGAAGAGCACCGGGTAACGCGCGCGCAACCGACCCAGCAGGTCGATCAGGGTCTTCTGGATCTCGCCCGGCGGCCTCGGGCTGTCGATGCGCTCGGCATCGGCCTGCATCAACGGCCACAGGGTCTCCAGAACCGGTTCCGGATCGGTGTAGTAGGTGGCGAGATACCCCCGGAACCGGCTCCGTCGTTCCGCGGCGGTGGCGGTGGGATCCAGGCCGGAAAAACGCGCCAGACCATCGATGATCGGCCAGAAGGGGCTCCCGCGCATGCTCTCCAGACAGCGCATATGGCGGACCGCCACGCTGCCGCTCGGGCATTCCCGCGCCAGAACATGCAAAAGACGCGACTTCCCCACACCGGCCTCACCTTCCACCAGCGCGATCCGTGAAACCCCTCGCTGGAGTTCCGCCATCCAGCGGCGCAGCGTCTCCAGCTCCGCCCCTCGCCCCACCAGAGGCGAAAGGGGGGCCTGCCGCGCCTCGATACGGTCCCGAGCCCCCGAGGAGGCCCGTACGCACCACACCGGCTGCTCGTCGGAAAGACGCTCGCAGTCGAAGTAGCCGCTCACCAGCGCATGCACCGACGCACTGATGACCACTTCGCCGAATGTGGCCCGGTGACGCAGACAAAGGGTATGGGCGGGAGTCTCCCCGGCCAGTTCCGCGCCCGCGCTGATCCCGGAGACGACCAGCCCCGCGTGGATGGCGGCACGTACGCCGGGGACCTCCCCCACGACGGCCAGAGTCGTGGCCACCGCCCGTTGCGCGGCATCCTCACGAGCCATCGGATAGCCAAAGTAGACCAACAGTCCCGAACCGAAATAGTTCACGGCGTAGCCTTCGGCCCGTTCGAACCGCGCCCGGACTCGCTCGCGACGCTCGCGCAACCCTTCGGCCAGACTCGCCAGTTCCCGGCCATCTTCCAGTTCGAATTCGAGGTAGACGGCAGTCACCCGGCGACGACCCTTGGGACCTGCAACACGCTCCACCGGCCGGGGCGTCGATGCGAGGCCCGGAGGTTCCGAATCCAGTTCCTCGAGCAGCATCTCGGCCTCACGGGATGGAGTGACCCCCAGCTCCCTGTCCAGAGAATCGACCATGGCCCGGTAATCGGCCCGCGCTGCCGAGTACTCCCCGCGCCGCAGACGGGCACGGATCAGGGCGCAATGGGCGGCCTCGTCCCATGGCTCCAGGGCCACCAGCCGGGCAGCCCATTCGCCGGTGGCTGTGGGATCGCGCGTTTCCTGAGCCGCTTCCAGGAGGGCGCGCAAAACGGCGACATACTGCTGTTCCAGGCATGTCCGCCAGCCGAACACCCATTCCTCGAGAGTATCCAGCCCCTCGGGCGGCAGACAATCGTTGAGGAACGGGCCGCGATAGAGTTCACTGGCCGCACGCCAGTCGGCCGGCTCCCTGGAAGCGGCCAGGCGGGTGAAACGCGGAACGTCGATACCCACGTCCCGTGACGGGTCCAGGGCCACACTTCGGCGGCTCACGGCCAGAAGCGGGGCGGGCCCGGTCTCCAGGGTGTGCAGGTGGTGGAGGAGTTGACGCAGATTGTTGCGGGCCGCCCCCGACCCCAGTTCCGGCCAGAGTCGACCCGCCAGATCTTCCCGCGAGAGTTCGCCCTCCAGGGCGACCAGAGCGATCAACAGCAGTCGCTTGTCACACCCCCCCAGGGGCCGGACCAGGACCGGATCGTCCAGTACCGGCTCACCCAGCAGGCGCAGCAGAGTCTTCCCTTCGCCCGCACTGGCATGGACACCGGCCGCCCTTGGCATTCAGCCCGACATCCCGGCTCGGACGGCCTGGCTGATCCGGATCTCGCCCGGCGCGGCGGCCCGCGCCAGGTCGAAGGCGGTGGCACTGACCGTTCCCATCAGGTCAGGCGGACCTCCGGCGCCGACGGATGCCATCGCACCGGTGTGGATCCCGGCGCGCAGGGTCGGCTCCCCCTGTTCGATCACCTCCCGTGCGGCGCGCACGGCCTCCTCCACCTTGTGACTCCGTACCGCCGGATAGCCGAAATAGGCGGTGATCCCGCCACCGGGGAAGGGGATGACATGGGCCCCGCGAGCCTCCAGCCGCTCCTGGATCGCCGGAAGGGACGCGCTCAGGAGTTCCTGCATCTCTTCCGGGTCGCGGTCCCAGACCACATCGAACTGGACCACCGTCACGGGAAGTTCACCGACACCGCCCGGAGAGCCGCTTTCCAGCTCCGCGATCCAGCGATCGGCACGATCCAGCTCCGCTTCGGTGGTGCCGTGCCCTTCCAGGAATCCGCGATAACGCCGGGCATGGATCAGAGCTCCGGCGAGATCACCGCGTTGCGCACATCCACGCGCGCAACGCTCCAGAAAACCCAGTTGGCGATGCCGGACCCGGCGCCGCCTCTCGAGAACCCACGCCTCGTAGTCGGGAAGCCGACCTGATAACGGCACGCCATCAAGGAAGTCACCGCGATAGAGGTCCACAACGTCCTCCGGGGCACTCGCCTCGGTGCCACCCCCCTCGAAGGCCAGCAGATCGATGTCGATCCCGTGGGGATGGAGACAGACGGTGGAGCGGGACACCTCCAGTTGAGGCGGTTCCCGCAGGGCACGGCGCAGTCGGTAAAGCGCCTGACGGAGATTCAGGCGCCCGGCATCGGCGGCCATCCCGCCCCAGAACAGCTCCACCAATTGCGCCCGGCGCAGGGGAGTGCCGGCGTGCGCGGCCAGATAATAGAGGATCAGATGAGCGCGATCGAAGCCGCCCTCCACCGGCGAAAGTGCGTCAAGGCTCACACGCGGTTCGCCCAGCAATTCGATCACCAGTCCCGACATCCCGTCTCCCAGACCTCTTCCTGGATGGCCAATGGTAACCCATTATGAACAATTTCCGTACAATCCGGGACAATTGATGCAATTCGCATGCTCGTTTCATACGTCCCCGGGCAATAAAAAGGGGACGCGCCCAATGGGACGCGTCCCCTTTTTATTGCCCGGGGAGCACCGGCGACCCCGAAGGGTCACCGGCTACCCGGAGCCTCAGCCCCAGACGTCCTTGGAGATGCTGTTGTACCAGCCGCGGGCGTAGACCGCTTCCTGCTGCCGGAAATCGGTCCCGGCGTCGGTGGGGCTGACACCGCCGGCCCCCTCGACACCACCGATCTCGCCATCCGAGTGGCGATAGACGGCGGCCACGGTGATGCCGTAGTTCGGGCCGACCAGGCTGTAGCAGGTGTTGACGTGGGACGGCGTCACCACATCGTCACCGCGCAGCTGGGCGACGATGGCGGCGGCCGCCATCTTGCCCTGACTGTTGGCGGAGTGACCCGACTTCGGCATGGCGCCGGCGATGCTGGCATCGCCGATGACGTGCACGCCCGGATGGATCTCGGACTCGAAGGTCTCCTGGTTGACCGGGCACCAGCCGCTGTCATTGGTCAGACCCATGTCGAAGGCCAGCTTGCCGGCCTTCTGAGCCGGGACGTAGTTGACCACGTCACCCTTGACCTCGTCGAAGCTGTCGTTGTGGACCACCGTCTTGCTGTCGGCGTCGATGCGGTTCACACCGCCACCATCGGAGGCGGGCACCCACTCGATCATGTCGCCGTACAGCTCGTCCCAGCCCTGCTCGAACAGACCCTGCTTGGAGAAACCGTCCTTCGGGTCCAGGATCAGGACCTTGGAACGCGGCTTGTTCTCCTTGAAGTAGTGGGCGATCAGGCTGGCCCGCTCGTACGGTCCCGGCGGGCAGCGGAAGGGGTTCGGCGGCGGCACCAGAACGAAGGTGCCGCCGTCTTCCATCCCCTCGAGCTGCTTGCGCAGCAAGCGGGTCTGGTCGCCGGCCTTCCAGGCGTGGGTGACCTGCTCGGTGGTCGAGGCATCGAGCCCCTCGATCTCGTCCCAGCGGAAGTCGATGCCGGGCGAGACCACCAGGCGGTCGTAGGAGAGGGTGTCGCCACCCTCCAGACGCACGCTCCGGCTGTCGACATCGACACCGGTCACCTTGTCGTGGATCACGTTGGCGCCGTGCTTGTCCTTCAGGGCACTGTAGTCGTGAGTAATGCTGTCCAGGTTCTTCCGGACACCGCCCAGATACCAGTTGGAGGCCGGGCAGGTGGTGTAGCTCTTCTTCGGCTCGATCAGGGTCACCTTGACGTCGGAGTCGAAGGTGCGCAGGTACTTGGCGCAGGTGGCTCCGCCGAAGCCGCCACCGATGACGACCACGTGAGCTCCTTTGGCGCCGCCGCCGCTGCTTGCGCAGCCGGAGAGCGTGAGACCACTGGCGGCCGCACCGGCACCCATTGTCTTGAGCATCTGACGACGAGTCAGTTCAAACATTCTTGCATCCCCCTGTGTTCAGTCGGTATCCACGGATTCCGTTTTAGTTGAGACCGCCAATGTACTCGGCGAGGGCCTCGATTTCTTCGTCGGTATAGCCCTTGGCGTGGCGTCCCATCACCGTGGACATGCGCTCGTCGGCGCGGAAGGCGTGCATTGCCTCGGCCAGATCGTCCTTGTCCCAGTCACCGATGCTCGGGATGGTTCCGGTACTCATGCCCTGATCACCGTGGCAGGCAAAGCAGGTGCTGGCCATCAGCTGGCCGTGCGTCACTTCGGCCTGAGCCGCACTCACCATGAAGGTGGCAGCGGCGCCAAGCGCGATGAGAGGAAGGCGCAGTTTTGCCATGCGAAATCTCCTCGATTCCTGTGTGTAATGGGTGGCGTTGTATTCTCTGATTCTGTTCATGCCGTCCCGTGGACAGCCCTGATCGAATCTGCACCAATGCGATGGGGCTGTCCACCCCCCGTCTTCGCATTGGCGCATGATCTTGCATGAATGCACCCCCGGCATGTCGGCATGGCTCGGCACCTGCTATCGTCTCGGACAGCCCGCAGCGTCGCCTGTCGCGCACCGCGCGTATCGCACTGCGGCTCATTCATAAGTGGATCGTGATAATTTGAGTTCTTGATCTGGATCAATAACGAGACGCCGTCCGATGTCCGCAGCCCTTCCAGTGCTCATCGTCGGCCACGGGCTCGCCGGCGCCTGTCTCCAGCTTGCCCTGGAGGCGCGCGGCCAGACCGTCGTCGTCGCCCATCGACCCGGTGAGTCGGCCTCTCGGGTCGCCGCCGGACTCGTTTCCCCGGTCACCGGTCCGCGTCTGACGCTGCTCGAAAACACAGCGGTCTGCCTTGAGGCCGCCCACCGCCTCTATACGGAAGCGGAGCGCCGTATCGGGCAACGGCTCTGGCATCCCGCGCCGATCCGACGACTCTTCGCCAACCCTGCCGAACGCGATCGGTGGGAGAAGCGCCGACGGGAGGCCTCCCACGCCCCCTGGCTCGCCCCGGTGGACCCCGCCAGTACCCTGAGAGGGTGCGCGGATCCCGAGGGCAGCGGGGCCATCCTCGGGGGCGGCCATATCGACGTCGAACCCCTGCTCGACGGGCTGCTGAACGAGTTGCACACCCGGGATGCCCTGCGTTCCACGCCGGCGACAGGAGCCGCTCTGCTCGTTGCGGACGACCACGTCACCCTCGACAACGAGCAGTTTGCTGCCGTGTTCTTCTGCGAGGGCACCGCCGTGGTCGACAACCCCTGGTTTCGCTGGCTCCCGGTCTTCCCGCTGAAGGGCGAGGTCCTGACCCTGCCCCGCCCCGCTCATCCTCCCCCCCTACCACTGAACCGCCACCAGTGGCTGGTCCCTCGAGATGCCGAGACTCTGCGCGTGGGGGCGACCCACGAACAATCCCCGCGGGATGCGCGACCGAGTGCCGGTGGGTACGACCGTTTACTGGAAGTGGCCCGAACCATGCTCGGCACCGACGCGCCAACACCGGTCCTGGACCACCGGGCCGGCTGGCGTCCAACCCTGCCGGACCGTCTTCCGGTGGTCGGGCCCCACCCGCGCCATCCGCGCCTGCTGGTCCTCAACGGCTTCGGTGGACGCGGTGCCTTCTGGGGACCACACTACGCCGAATGCTTGGTTGGCCACTGGCTCGACGGCACTCCGATACCGCAAGCGGTGGTTCCGTCACGCTACTGGCGGGAGGAGGCACTGTGCGAATGACCGATGCTGCCCACGCCTGGCTCCGTCCGCGCCTGCGCCCTGGAGACTGGGTTCTTGACGCCACCGCTGGCGGCGGCCGCGACACCCTTGCCCTGGCCCGAGCGGTGGCCCCCGGTGGCCGCGTCTTCGCTCTGGACATCCAGGAGGCGGCCCTGGAACAGACCCGGGAACGCATCTTCTCCGAGAGGCCGGAGATCACCCTGACCCTGGCCGCACGCTGCCACAGCCAACTGAACGCGGCCCTGCCCACCACCGCCCGTGGCCGCTTGGCAGCGGCGGTTTTCAACCTCGGTTACCTGCCCGGTTCCCCCGATGGTCCAACGACCATGGGGGGAACCACGCGTCGAGCCTTGTCCGCCGCCTGGCAGTGGCTCTGCCCCGGGGGTGGTCTCTCGATCGTGGCCTACCGCGGCCATGCGGAGGGCCGGACCGAGCTGGGCGAGGTGGAAGCCTGGCTGGCGGAGACCCAATGCACCTCCACCCGCGAGGTGAGTCCCGGCACGGATGGTCCAATCCGGTTCCAGGCCCGCCGCCCCTTGGCCGATGGCCGGCCGGTGACGGATAATCCCGATGAACCCGCAGCCTTCAGTGACACCGGAACATGAGCGAACAACTCACCCTCCGAGAACAGACCGAGGCGGCCACGCCCTGTGTCAGCGATCTCGATCGCGACGCCATCCAGGCCCTCCAGCAGCAAGCCGCCGACGCCGCCGAGATGGGCTTCGGCTTCCGCGATCTCTGCGCCGACGGCCATGGGGGCCCCGAGCTCGCGGTGATCCCGCCGGGACGCATCCTCATGGGCTCGACCGAACTGGAATTCGGCCACGACCCGTCGGAGGCCCCCCGGCGCTGGATCAGTGTCAGCCGCCCCTTCGCCATGGGTCGTTTCACCGTCACCGCCGAGCAGTTCGCCCGCTATCAGGCGGCCACCGGGTTCCGCTTCCGCCGCGATCTGATCACCACCTCCGGAGAACAGCCGGTGATCAACATCCGTCTGCAGCAGGCTCTCGACTATCTGGAATGGCTCTCGGAACAGACCAACGCCCGCTACCGCCTGCCCACCGAGGCGGAGTGGGAGTACGCCTGCCGAGCCGGCAACCTGACGCCGTTCCACTTCGGCGAGTCGGTTACGTGTGCCCAGGCCCACTTCAACCCCTCTTTCCCCTATGAGGAACAGAAGCAGGGGCGGCGCTGGTTCCTGCCCCGCTGTCTGCCGACGCGTCTGCCGCTGGAGGTCGGTCGCTACCCGTGCAACGCCTGGGGTCTGCACGACATGCACGGCAACGTCTGGGAGTTCACCGCCAGCCGCTGGACCGACAATCAGGTCGGTGCCGACTCCGACGCCCATGTCACCAATCTGATGACGGGGAAGAACATCGTGGTGCGCGGCGGTTCTTTCTTCGACATGGCGGTGCGCGCCCGCAGCGCCGCACGCATGCGCCGGGTCTGGGACGAGCTGGACACCAACATCGGCTTCCGGGTGGTGCGTGAACTCTGAGGCATGGTCTCTGGAACCGGTAGCGACCCTGCGCGGCCCTTTCCACCAGAAATTCGGTATCCCGCGCCAGCCCGGACTGGCGCCGGTGGTCGCCGAGGTGGTTCTGCATCCGCCCCATGATCACCCCGACGCCGTGCGCGGGCTGGAAGCCTTCAGCCACCTCTGGCTGATCTTCCTCTTCCACGCCCACCGACCGCACGACGGCGCCACCGTTCGTCCCCCGCGTCTCGGTGGCCGCGAGCGGCGCGGGGTGTTCGCCACCCGCAGCGGCCACCGTCCCAACCCGGTGGGCCTCTCGGCGGTGCGGCTGCTCGATGTCGACGCCGAGACCGGCCACCTGCGGGTGGAGGGAGCCGACCTGCTGGACGGCACCCCGATCCTCGACATCAAGCCGTACGTCCCCTACGCCGACAGCCTCCCCGAAGCCGATCCCGGCTTCGCCGGCGAGGCCCCCGGGACCCATCCGGTGACCTTCACCCCCGAGGCGGAACTCGTCCTCGCCGACCTCGTCGACGGCGACCGGCTGCGCCGGGAACTGGCGGCGGTGCTCGCCCTCGATCCGCGCCCGGCCCACCAGATGGAGGGGGCGCGCGAGTACCGCATGCGCTATGGTGAATTCGACGTGGTGATGGACTGCGACGACGAACGGACGGTCGTGCGCGCCCTGCGGCCACTGGAGTCCTGAGCGACGCCGACGACTTGCGCCGCCCGCCCACGGCGACGATCATTGCCTCTCAGCCAAGACCGGAGTACAGACCCCCTATGGAATGGTATCTGGACCTGCAGACGCCGCCCGCCTCACCGGTGGAAGTGGTCGAACGCAAGGGCACGGGCCACCCCGACACCATCTGCGACGCGTTGACCGAACGGCTGAGCCTGGAACTCTCCATGCTCTATGAACAGGAGTTCGGCACCATTCTCCATCACAACGTCGACAAGGCGCTGCTCTGGGGGGGCTCCGCTCGCCCCGCCTTCGGCGGCGGCGAGGTGGTGGAACCGCTGGAGATCTACCTGGCCGGACGGGCCACCCGCGAGGTCCGGGGCAAGGCGCTGCCGGTGGACGAGCTGGTCACCGAGGTCACCCGGCGCTGGCTGCGCGAGAATGTCCGCCACCTGGACCCGGAACGCCACGTGCGCACCCACTCCCTGATCCGACCCGGTTCGGCGGACCTCACCGAACTCTTCCTGCGCCGCGAGAGCGGCGGGGTCTGGTACGCCAACGACACCTCCATCGGCGTCGGCTACGCCAGCCTGTCGCCACTGGAACGAGCAGTGGATGCGGTGGAGCGCCGCCTCAACCACCCCGACTTCAAGGCGGCCCAGCCGGCCGCGGGCGAGGACATCAAGGTCATGGGAGTGCGTCGCGAGAACCACATCCGCCTCACCATCGGGTGCGCCATGGTGGATTCCCACCTCGCCGACATCGACGCCTATCTGGCCGCTCGCGATGCCGTGGCCGCCGCTGCCCACGATGCGGCGAGCCAGGCCGCCGGAGGGCTGCCGGTGGAAGTCGCCGTCAACGCCGCCGATGTGCCGGAGCACGAATCGGTCTTTCTCACGGTCACCGGCACCTCCGCCGAGGCGGGGGACGATGGCGAGGCCGGTCGTGGCAACCGCGTCAACGGCCTGATCACCCCCTACCGGCCCATGACTCTGGAATCGGTGGCCGGCAAGAACCCGGTGACCCACGTCGGCAAGGTCTACAACCTCATCGCCGGTCGCGCCGCCCAGGACATGGTCGACTCCCTGCCGGGCATCGAGACCGCCGAGGTCTATCTGGTCAGCCGCATCGGAAACCCGGTCTCCGACCCCCAGGCCAGCCACGTCCGACTGGACGCGCCGCCGGGGGTGGAGCGCGCCGACGTCGAGGAAAAGGCGCGCGCCATCCTCGACGAACATCTCACGGCGAGCTCCGAACTCTGGCGCCGCCTGCTCGACGGCAGCATCGCCATCGACCGCTGGCCGCTGTAGAGAACTAGCTCTTCCCGGCCGTGAAACCACCATCCACCAGCAGCTGGGCGCCGGTGACGAAAGAGGCGTCCTCGGACAGCAGGAAGGTGACCGTGCGCGCCACCTCTTCCGGCCGCCCCATGCGCTTCATGGCGTGAAGGCCGGCCAGGAACGACTTCGTCTCCTCGTCCAGGACCTCCAGCAGCGGCGTCTCGATGTAGCCGGGCGAAACGGTGTTCACCCGGATGCCGCGCTCGGCATACTCCAGGGCGAGGGTCCGCGTGAGATTGACCACACCACCCTTCGCCGCGGTGTAGGCAGCGGTCTGCGACTGGCCGAAGTTGCCGAGGATGGAGGCGCAATTCACCAGGCTGCCGCCGCCCCCCTTCAGCATCCGTGCGATGGCCTCGCGGGCCACCAGAAAGACACCGTTCAGGTTGACATCGATGACCCGCTGCCAATCGTCCAGCGGATGGTCCTCGGTGGCGGCCATGTGGCCGATGCCGGCATTATTGAATACGCCATCGACTCGACCGAAGCGTTCATTGGCGGTGTCGAACAGCCCTTTCACCGCCGCTTCATCGGTGACATCGGTGTGATGGTAGATGGCGCTGTCGGCGCATTCGGTGTTGAGGGATTTGGCCAGGGCCTCGCCGGCGGTGTCGTTGCAGTCGACAATGACCACACGCCCCCCCTCTGCGACGATGTCGCGGGCAGTGGCCTCGCCGATGCCGCTGGCGCCGCCGGTGATCACGACCACGCGTTTGTTCATGCGTCCCATGGTGTTCTCCTGTCTCTGGTGGGTGTTCCCGCAGTGTAGGAGGCTATGGCGAGAGTGGCCAGCAGATGGTCGCTCGCCTCGCGCCGGCCATTCCACCCCATGGCGTCCGCGACCCCCTTCCACGGGTGACGTTGCAGCAGGCGCAGCACCAGCACCTCGCGGCCCTGTTCATCCAGAGCGGGCTCCCCGCCCGCCACGAGCCAGCGGGCGATGCGCCACAACGGGGCCGGACGCGCCTCCGGGAGGCGGTAACCGGCGGCGACGTCGGCGGCTACGCCCCAGTCGGACGCGTCGGGTTCCGGGACCGGGAGATCGCGCAGCAGGGCGATGACCAGTCCCGGTGGCAGATCGCGGAAGCGGTCGCCCAGTTCCAGGGGGAGGTCATCGGCGCAACAGGCGCGGGCGGCGTCCACCAGTACGGTGCCGTCGGGGCTCAGGGGGCGCAGCAGGACCGCCGAGTGGCTGCCGGAGACAGCACCGCGTCGCTGGGAAAGACGCACCACACGGTAGCCGCATCGCTGCCAGAAGGCGAGCAGCGGCGCATCCAGGGCGAAGCTGGCGCCGAGGTAGTCACACTCATGGGCCCGCGCCGCCGCTTCCACGGCGCCCAGCAGGGCGCGACCGATCCCCGCGCGACGCGCCTCGGGGTGGACGGCGAGGCGCAGGACCCGGGCCGCGCGCAGTCGCGGGGCCGCGGACAGGCCGAGGTGGGCGGCCAGCGTCTCGGGGAGCAGATGGCCGTGGGGGCGGCGCTCGCCGCGCAGGATGGCGGTGGAGTCCGCTTCGGGGAAGTCGCCTTCGAGCGCCCAGAGTGCGACCCCGACCACGGCCCCGCCACGCCGGGCGACCACCACGCGGACACTGGGACCGTCCAGCAGGTGGCGCAGGTCCCGGGGTCGGGTGCGATAATGGGCCTGCACCAGAAGGCCGAAGACGGCGGCCAGGGTCGGCTCGTCGGCGACCAGGGCATCACGGTCCAGCGAGGCCACGTCCAGCGGCCCCTCGCTCCCCGGTTCCGCTGGCTCGGCGTCCAGCAGCAGGACACGGCTCACCAGCCGCTCCACCGGGTCCCCGTCGGCCCAGCGCACCGGCGTCGCGAGGGCCAGCCGCCGCCATCCCCGGGTGTTTTCGTCCAGGGCGTGGCGGAAGCGCACCTCGAAACCACGGCCGGTGCCCTCGTAGCCGTGGACTGTAGTGGCGAAGGCGATCCGGGAGTGGCGTCGCAACAGTTCCTCCAGCCACGGCGCCGGGATCGCGGCCGCCTCGTCCACCAGCACCAGGGCGGCGTCCTCGCCGTTGTCTTTCACCAGGTCTTCCGGAGCCCGGAAGACCAGCGCCCCGCCATCGGGCCAGAAGAGAGCGCCGTCGTGGGCGCGAGCGATTTCGGGATGGACCGCGCGCGCATGTTCGAAGGCCGGCGCCACCGCCTCCCGGCCCGGGGCGGTGATGACGATCCGGCGCGATCCCTCGGCGAGCAGTCGACCGGCAGCGATGCCCAGTGCTGCCGACTTGCCACGTCCGCGATCAGCGACCAGAACCACCGGCCGCCGCCGCTGCCCGGTAACCACATGTTGAAGCGCCGCGACGGCCTCGGCCTGATCGGCGGTGCGGCAGACCTCATCGGGAACCCGTTCCGGCATGGCGGGACTGGGCGCCGCCGGGAGTTCGGGCGCGGGCGCCCCCTCTGTCACCACCACAGCCTGTGGATCACCACGGACGAGAATGGCGGCACGGGTCAGAAAGCGCCGGGCCACGGCCTCGGGAGGAAAAGGATGAACAGTGATCGTCGCGGCAATCGGGTCCGGTGCGTCGCGCCAGTCGTGATCCAGCGGGGGCATCAGCAGGACCAGCAGGCCACCGGCGAGGACGGTTCCGGCCACCGCCCCCAGTGCGTCGGGGTCGAGTCCCGCGTGACCATCAATCACGACCCCCGCGAACTCGCGGCCCAGTACACGCGTCGCCGCATCGCGTGTGACGACCTCCCACGCCACGCCAGTGGGCGCCGTGTCCGGAGAGCCGACCCAGAGCCATGCCCTGCTCGCCCCCCCCTGTTCAAGACCGCCGGCGAGGACACGCCCCCAGACCGCCGATCCGGCCAGCACCAGGCAGCGACGCTGGCGCGCCATGGCGGCATATCGGTGCAGTTCCGTGGCAATGGCCGTCACGCCGCTGTCATCTCGTCCGCTCACGATGGTTCCGTCCTGCCATTTGATTGATGTCCATCATCTCCCCTCCAACTCGACGTAGCCAACGGGGGGATTCGCGGCTAATCTGAGCGTAAAGAGGGGAGGAAAGGTCCATGCACGACGACGACACCCTGATCCGGATCGAGCCGGAGGCGCGCACCGTTCGCGTCAGCCTCGACGGCGTCGAACTGGCCGTCAGCCAGCACGCCCTGCGGCTGGAAGAGGATCCTCGGCCGCCGGTCTGGTACCTGCCGGTGGAGTCGCTTGTCGCCGGCAGCCTGATTCTCTCCCCCACCCGCACCAGCTGCCCCCACAAGGGTCAGGCCATCTGGTACTCCATGGTGAACGGCCCCGACGACATCGCCTGGTGTTACCGCAACCCGACACCAGCCGTCGCCGCCATCGGCCACCGTGTGGCCTTCGACACCACCCGCATCACCGTCGAGCTCGATGGTTCTCCGGCCCTGCGGACTTTCGCACCGCGCCCATCCACCACCGGCGCCGCCACGGCCTGACCCCCCGTCGCCCTGGGGCGGGGTATGCTATCCTCCGCGCCGTTCGTCCTTCCACTCTACCGACTCGAACCGGCGCGAGGAATCCCGTCATGGCCGCCGCCAATCCCGAACTCCCCCGTCCCGACGACGACGCTCTGGCGCTCAGCGCGGCGCTGGTCGACCGGATCGCCGGCGCCATCGAAGCAGCCGGTGGCGCGCTACCGTTCCACGACTACATGCGCAGGGTGCTCTACGAGCCCGGTCTCGGCTACTACTCGGCCGGCAGCCACAAGTTCGGTGCTGCCGGCGACTTCATCACCGCGCCGGAGGTCTCGCCGTGGTTCGGACGCTGCCTGGCACGCGAGGCGGCGCCGGTACTCCGAGCGCTCGATGGCGGTGACGTGCTGGAACCGGGCGCCGGATCGGGGCGCATGGCGGTAGCGGTGCTGGCCGAACTGGAGCGGCTGGACGCATTGCCCGAGCACTACCGCATCCTGGAAGTCAGCGCCGACTTGCGTGAGCGCCAGCGCGAGATCCTGACCGCGGAGTGTCCCCACCTGCTGGAGCGGGTGGTCTGGGAAGAGGCCCTGCCCGAGGGGCTGCGCGGTGTGGTGCTGGCCAACGAGGTCCTCGATGCCCTGCCGGTGCACCGTTTCCGGAAGACCGAGTCCGGCCCCCGCGAACTGGCCGTGGCCGCCACCCCGGAGGGCGGTTTCGTCGAGGTCGAACAACCACTGGACGACCCGCGCCTGAGGGCCGGACTGGCCACCATCGAGGAGGCCGTGGGGTCCCTGCCCCCGGGCTACGAATCGGAGATCGGCCTGGCCGCCGAGGACTGGACCACCGCCCTGGCCGGGTCACTGGAGGCCGGACTGATCCTGCTCATCGACTACGGCTTCCCGCGCCACGAGTTCTACCACCCGCAGCGTGACGGCGGCACCCTCATGGGCCATTACCGCCACCACAGCCATACCGACCCCTTCCTCTACCCGGGCCTGAGCGATCTCACCGCCCACGTCGACTTCACCGCCATCGCCACCGCGGCCTGGGAGGCGGGCCTCGAGGTCGCCGGCTTCGCCACCCAGGCCCACTACCTGCTGGCCACCGGCCTCGCCGAAGCCATGGAGGATGTCAATCCGGTGGATCAGCGCGCTCAGGCGGAACTGGCCCGCGCCATGCGCACTCTGACCATGCCGGAGGAGATGGGGGAGCTCTTCAAGGTCCTGGCCCTGACCCGGGGAGACGCGCTCCCCTCCCTCCAGGGCTTCGCCCTGCGCGACATGCGCGGACGCCTCTAGACCCGAGGAGCCGGGCCGGTGCCCTCAGGCCGACTCCGCCAGTGCCGCCTCCAGCTCGGCGAAGCTCTGGGCCCGGCCGTCGATCTCCACCGGCCGCCCCAGTTGCCGCGCAAGCTGGGTGGAGGAAAAGATCCCGCGAATGTCCTCCAGCTCATCCGCATCATCCACCACCAGGAGGTGCTGACGCCCCGCCTCATTGAGAGTGGCCACCACGTCGCCAACGCGCGCACGCTTGACGTCGGAGAGCCGCATCACTTGCAGATCGCCGAGCGCAGTCATCAGATCCTCGACCTGGAGGTCCTCACGACGGCCGCCGGTGCGCTGAATCATCTGCATCGGCTTCTCGCCGAGGATGTCGGTGGCGGTGATGACACCGACCACGCAGCGTTCGGCGTCATTGACCAGCAGCATGCGCACACCGCTGGCGATCATCCGTTGCTCGGCCTCCTCGAGGGTGGCCTTGGGGTAGATGGTGGCCGCGGCAACGCGATCGAGGTCGGTCATCACCCGTTCGGCCGGGTCATCCAGCTCGACCCGGTCAACCGGCGGCGCGGCAGGACGACAAAAGCCGGGCCCCCGGGACAGCGGGACCATTGTCAGCGGCTGGTAGGTGCGGTTCTCGGCCATGGTTCTTCTCTCCTCCTGTTTGGGGGTCCTCACTTAAAGCTATAGTCCACCGCCACCCGTTTGCCTAGGGGGCGTTCGCCGAACATCGTTCCCCGTCACAACCGGTTGGCGAAGTCCTCGGGGGAAAGGGGGTGATCCAGATAGTACCCCTGGGCCTCGTCGCACTGCTCGCCAATGATGTAAGCAAGCTGCTCGGCCGTCTCGACCCCCTCGGCCACCACTTCCAGACCCAGCTTGTGGGCCATGGCAATGATCGAGGCGGTCAGGGATGCATCGGCGGGGTTGTGGTCGACCCCCTGAACGAAGGAGGCGTCCACCTTCAGACGGTGAACCGGCAGACGCTTGAGGTAGCTGAACGAAGAGTAGCCGGTACCGAAGTCGTCAATCGCGAGCTGCACACCCCGATCGCGCAGCTCCTCGAGGACGGCAATGCCGCGCTCGGCGTGGTCCATCACGAACCCCTCGGTGATCTCCAGCTCCAGCCGCGTTGCCGGGAAACCGGTCTCCTCGAGCACCGCGTCCACGGTGGCGACGATGTCGCCATAGAGGATCTGGTAGCCGGACAGGTTCACCCCGATGCGGCCGACCCGTTCCGGGCCCCACGCCATCACCTGCTCCAGTGCCCGGCGCAGGACCCAGCAGCCGAGCAGACCGATGGTGCCGTTCTCCTCCGCCACCGGGATGAACTCCGCCGGGCTGATCACGCCGAATTCCGGATGGCGCCAGCGCACCAGGGCTTCGGCCCCGGCCAGCTCCCGCCCGGGGAGGTGCCACTGGGGCTGGTAGACCACTTCGAGCTCGCCACCCTCGATTGCGCGGCGCAGGCCCGCCTCCAGGATCAGGCGCCGCTGGTTCACCGAGGTCAGTTCCTCGGTGTAGAACTGGATGTTGTTCCGTCCCCGCGCCTTGGCCCGGAACATCGCCGAGTCGGCGTTGCGGATCAGGGTCTCCGCCTCGGTGGCGTCATCCGGGAAGAGGCTGATGCCGATGCTGGCGCCGACGAACAGTTCGTCACCGCCGATCCGGAACGGCTCGCCCAGAGCGCCGAGGACCTTCTGCGCCACCTGTTCCGCTTCCCGGGGCCCGTCGATGGACTCGACGACCATGACGAATTCATCGCCCCCCTGGCGGGCGATGGTGTCCTCGGCGCGAAGCCCGCCCCGCAGCCGCTCGGCCACCGCCTGCAGCAGTTCGTCGCCGCGATGGTGGCCGAGGCTGTCGTTGACGTACTTGAAGCCGTCCAGATCGACGAACAACAGGGCCAGCCGGGCATCACGCCGCTGCGCTCGCTGCAACGCCTTCTTGAGCCGGTCGTCGAGCAGCGCCCGGTTGGGCAGATCGGTGAGGGTGTCGTAGTGGGCCAGATGCTGCACCCGGCGCTCGGCACGCTCGCGATCGGTCACGTCGCGGGCCACACCGAAGATGACTTGCTCACTATCCGCGCGATACTGGATCCGGGCATTGAGCTCCAGGACCACCATCTCGCCGCCGCGCCGTTCCACGGTCACGCGCGCCGGTGGCAGTTCCGCCCCCCCCTCTCCGGACACCGGAACCGCTGCGCCACTGAGATACGGCAGGAACGGGCTCATCAGCGCCTCATGGATCGCCTCCGGCAACACCGATGGCGGATAGCCCAGAACGCCCTGCACACCAGGGGAGACATAGGCGCTCTGGCCATGGTTGTCGAAGCGGTAGACGAAACCGTGGGCGTACTCCAGCAGGTCCTCCTGCTCCGCCGTGGCCCGCTCCAGCGCCGCCGCCTGCTCAACCACCTGGCTCGAGAGAGGGCGCATCATGCGCAGCATGGCCAGCCCGCCCAGCATCGCCATGGCCAGTACCAGCCCGACCGGCATCCCCAGTTCCACGCCCACCTCGGCATAGAGCGCGCGCTTGGGCACCTGGCTCACCAGACTCCAGTCCCCGTTGACCGGACCGACAAAGAGCACCTTGCCATTGTCGCGTTGGACCTCCCATTCATCCGCCGGCGGTGACGGCAGCCTGGCACGGATTTCGTCGGGCAGCCCGTCGCGCAGTTCCTGTCGTCCCGTTGCCGCCGACAGGACCACGCCCTCGGGACTGCTCAGATGCGCCGGCGTATCGGCGTCCCCCGCGCGCGCGAGGATCCCGGCCAGCGGTTCGACCGGGAAAACGATGATATCGGCGCCGAGCCAGCGATCGTCCCGGTCGATGATCGGGACCGCCAGAATCAGATAGCCGTTGCCCTCCCATTCCACAGGCCCGCGCCGACTGATGGTCGTTTGGCCCTGTTCCAGTTCCGGCCAGAGGGCCGCGTCCGGTTCCACATCCCCCACCGCCAGCACGCGGTCCAGTTCAGCATCCAGACGGATGATCCCGGCGGCCCCGGAGGGCGCCAGGGCATCGGCCAGCTTGCCGGAGGTGAAGGTGCGCAGATCGGCGAGCGTTGTCTCGTCTTCCTGATAGGCCGCCAGCTCATCGCGGATGCGAGAGCGGCTGGCCACCTGCCAGGCGATGTCCTCAAGACGCTGGAAATACTGTTCGATGGCCAGGGAGTGGTGGCGCAGGTTCATCTCCCGCGCCAGCTCGGCGCGCTCGCGCGCCTGCTCGTAGTAGGCGAAGGCGGTAACGCCGGCGGCCAGCAGGCCGGTAAGCAGCAGGCTTACCAATGCCAGCAGCAGGATCCGCGATTGCAGATGCCGGGTTTCCTGTGTGGTCATGGCCCCTCCATCGGGGAGCCGGCTTCACGGCCGGTTCAGTGGAATGGCGCTGATTCCACCACAGAATGAGATGGAAAAGCTACTCCGTGACCGGTTCCACCCGATGCATCATCCCGTCGCGCAGGCTGTAATGAGTACCGGCCAACGGCAGGCGTTCCGGCTCGTGCGTCACCACCAACGCGGTCCGTCCGGCCAGCCAGGGATCGAGCCGCTGCGCCAGCCGACGACAGCCATCGGCATCGAGACCGGCGGTGGGCTCGTCGAGGATCACCACCGGGGCATCGCGCAGGATGACGCGAGCCAGTGCAAGGCGCCGAGCCTGTCCCCCGGACAGACGCGCCCCCCCCTCACCAACCAGAGTCTCCAGCTCTTCCGGCAGGGTCGCCACCGTATCTGCCAGATCAGCGATCGCCAGGGCCTGCCAGAGCTCACCGGCGGTGGCTTCGGGCCGGGCGACCCGGAGATTCCCCGCAATGGTGTCGGCAAAGAGTTCGCTGCGCTGGGTCAGTACCGCCAGCTCCCGATAGAGGGTCGACGCCGCCAGTTCCGTAACCGACACCCCCCCCAGACGAACGGTCCCTTCATCCGGCACGACCAGGCGCGCAAAGAGCGCCGCCACCGTGGACTTGCCGACCCCCGAGGGGCCGCTGAGCAGGGCCGTTTCGCCGGCCGGAAGGTGCCAGTCGAGGTTATTGAGAACCGGCGGCGCGTGGGAGAACCAGCGCAGGCTGACCCCCGCCAGAGCAAGGCTGTGTTCTCCGGACACGGAACACGGTGTGGCGGGCTCCGGCACCAGCGGCTCGGTAGCCGCCACCTCATTGAGCCGGCGGGCGGCAGCCCGAGTGCGACCCAGCTGGAACCAGGCGCCGGGCAGGGGGGTCAATGCCTCGGCCAGACCGAGGGCACCGAGGACCACCAGACCCAGGCCGGGTCCGGTCAGGTCGCCATGCTCCCACGCCACGACCCCGAGAGCGGCGGCCAGCGCGACCCCGACCTGCCCGGTCAGGGTCGCTGCCGCCGTGCCGCCGGCCTCGGCCAGCGCCTGACGCTCCCGCCAGTGGCGATACTCGGAGTCGGCCTCGGCCAGCTCGCGCTGGTGCGCGGCCAGTCCACCGAAGACCCGCAGTTCCGCCAGTCCACCAAAGCCGTCCAGGGCCAGAGTGCGCAGCCGCCGTTGCGCACCGGCCAACCGCTCGCCGGGGGCCCGACCGAGCCACGCGGCCAGAGCCGGCAGCCCCGCTCCCGCCAGCGCCAACCACACCACCACCGGCAGCACCACCGTCGGGGCCTGAATACTCCCGACCACCGCGGCAAGGACCAGTACCGACACGGCGGCCACCGTCGGCCCGATCACGCGCAGGTAGAGCCCGTCCAGGGTATCGATGTCGGCGGTGATCCGATTGAGCAGGTCCGCCGAGCGGAAACGGGCCAGTGCGCCGGGATCCAGCGGCGTCAGCCAGCGGAAGAAACGACCACGCAGGTCGGCCAGCAACCGCAGGATCACCGCATGATTCACCAGGCGTTCGGCATACCGGGCAAGGGTCCGGCCGATGGCGAAAAAGCGGATCAGTCCCGAGGGGATATAGACTTCCAGGCTCACCGCCATGCCGGCGGCAATGGCGAGCCCCGCCAGACCGGTGGCGGTGATGAACCAGCCCGAGGTGGCCAGAAGGCCGACTCCCGCCACCAGCGTCAGGGCAATGAGCAGGGAGCCCGCGACCATCCCCCACCGGTAACGGCCAAGCAGGGCGAGATAGGGGCGAAGTTCAGCCAACGACCACCTCCGTCAGCCGACCCGCTTCCACGCGGACGACACGCCGACCCAGTTCCCGCAGACGCGGATGGTGGGTCGCGATGATCACCGTGGCCCCGGTGGACGACAGCGTGCGTTCCAGCGCCGCCACCAGGCCCGCCTCGCCCTCGGGGTCCAGACCCGCCGTGGGCTCGTCCAGCAGCAGCACCGGCGCCCCCTTCAGCAGGGTCCGCGCCAGCGCCACCCGCTGGGCCTGGCCGCCGGAGAGCGGCACGCCACCCTCGCCGACGGCGGTCTCCAGGCCCTCCGGCAGGGCCATGGCCATCTCGGCGACACCGGCCCGTTCCGCCACCTCGTCCACGGCGGCGTCATCGGCGTCGGGACGCCCCAGCCGGATGTTCTCCCGCAGAGTCGTGCTGAAGAGGTGGGTCCGCTGCCCCATCCAGGCCACCGCGTCGACATCCGCCCCGTCGGATTCGCCGATGTGCAACCGACCACCGGCCAGCGCCACAAAACCGGCCAGCAGGGCCAGCAACGTCGACTTGCCGCCCCCGGAGGGGCCGGCAAGCACCACCCGCTCACCCGGACTCACTCGCAGGTCGACGCCCTCGAGGCCCCGCCGGCCATCGGGGTAGTCCACAGTGACCCCCGACAGCTCCACCATCGGCGCGCTGGCGTGCACCCCGCTCCCCGGCCCCGTCGTCGTCGCCGAGCGGCCCACCGTCTCGCCCCCGAACAGCGGGTGCAGTTCCGCCGCCGCCCCCACCGCGTCGGCGCGGTCGTGGTAGTGGCTGGCGAGCTGGCGCAGCGGCATGAAGAACTCCGGGGCCAGCAGCAGGACGAACAGACCGGTGAACAGCTCCAGTTCACCCGCTGGCCCGAAGGTGACATAGCCCAGCAACGCAAAGCCGATGTAGATGGCCACCACGGCCACCGCCACGGCGGCGAAGAACTCCAGCACCGCCGAGGAGAGGAAAGCGACCCGCAGGGTCCGCAGGGTCCGCTGCCGGTAGTCATCGGCCACTGCTTCCACCTCGGCGGCACTCGCCTCGGCATGGTCGAACAGCCGCAGGGTGGTGAGCCCGCGCACCCGATCCAGGAAGTGGCCGCTGGCTCGCGCCACCGCCGCCTGCTGGCTCTGACTGATCTGCTCCGCCCCCATGCCGATGATGGCCATGAAGGCCGGGATCAGCGGCGCGCTGAGCAACAACAGGGCCGCAGCGAGCCAGTCCAGCAGCAGGACCGCCGCGCCGATGGCCAGCGGGACCACCACGGCGAGCCACGTCTGGGGCAGGAAACGAGCGTAGTACCCCTCCAGGGCCTGGAGCTGTTCAACATGCGCGGCGGCCAGCCGGCCGGGCGGGTGTTCGGCGAGATGGACCGGTCCCCGTGCGGCCAGACGGTCGAACAGGCGTTCACGCAGGGTGCCGATGATCCGATCCGCCGCTCGGAGTCCAGCGACGTCCCGAAGCCAGCCGGTCAGGGCGCGCGCCGCGACCACGGTCAGCAGGAGCCCGAGGGTCGGGACCAGCGCCGGGGTCGGCCGCGCCTCGACCAGGAACCCGGCCAGCAACCAGGCCAGGATCCCGGCCTGGGCGATGGTCAGCAACCCCGCCACGACCCCGGCCACGGTGGCCAGGACGAGGGGAGCGCGGGCCGGGGTCGTCTGTTCCGACAGCCAGCGTCCGGGGGACATCGACTCGTTCACTCACGGCTCCTAGTGGTAGCCCTCGCCGACGCGCACCTTGCCCCGGAAGACCCAATAGGTCCAGGCACTGTAGCCGATGACGATGGGCGTCACGAACAGCACCCCGAGGATGAGGAAGAGCTGACTCTCCGGTGCCGAGGCGGCATCCCAGATGGTGTGGTCCGGCGGCACCATGTAGGGCCACTTGCTGACCAGCAGACCGCCGTAGGTGAACACGAAGATCGCCATGGTGGCCACGAACGGCTGTCCCTCGTGGCGATTCTTCAGGGCCCGCCACAGCCGCCAGATCGCCAGCGCGGCTCCCAGCGGCAACAACCACATCAGGGGGGTCTCCAGCCAGCGGGTAAAGGCGCGCGGGTCGATCAGCGGCGTGAACAAGCTCACGAGCACGAACAGGGCCACCACCACCGCCAGTGCGCGCGGCGCCAACCGATAGGCCCACTCCTGGGTCTCGCCCTCGGTCTTGAGGATGAGCCAGGTCAGGCCCAGCAGGGTATAGCCGGCCATCAGTCCAAGCCCGGTGAGCACCGTGAACGGTGTCAGCCAGTCCAGCGGGCCGCCCACGTAGACCAGACCCTCGGTCTCGAAGCCCTGGATGAAGGTTCCGACCACCGCCCCCTGGGCAAAGGCCGCCACCGCCGAGCCACCGAAGAAGGCCCAGTTCCAGTACCTTCGCGACCGCTCGCCCGCCTTGAAGCGGAACTCGAACGCCACCCCGCGAAAGATCAATCCCGCCAGCAGCAGGAAGACACCGATATACAGGGCCGGCAGATAGACCGAATAGACCAGCGGGAAGGCCCCCAACAGCCCGGCGCCGCCGAGGATCAGCCAGGTCTCGTTGCCGTCCCAGACGGGGGCGACGGAGTTCATCATCACGTCCCGGTCCCCCTCGCCGGGGGCGAACGGAAAGAGGATGCCGACCCCGAGGTCGAAGCCGTCCAGCAACACGTACATGAATATCCCGACGGCGATGATCACCGCCCAGAGTATCGTCAGGTCGAACATCGTGTACTACCTCCTTGCGGCTGTTCAGGACCGGGCCGGATCGGCGACCGGGTCGTCAAAGGGCGTATCGCTGGCGGACAGCGGCCGCTTGGCGTGAGCCGACAGCTGCTCGTGGCTCTCCTCTTCCGGGCCGGAACGGATGATCCGGAACAGATAGTAGAGGCCGGAGACAAAGACCACGGTATAGACGGCCCCGTAGCCGAGCAGGGTGAACAGGGCCATGCCGCCGGTCAGGCTCGGCGTCAGCCCCTCCGCGTGGGTCATGATCCCGTACACCAGCCACGGTGCGCGCCCCACCTCGGTGACGAACCAGCCGGCGAGCACCGCCAGGAACGGCGCCGGGATCATCCAGCTCAATCCCTTCAGGAAGGGCCGCGACTCGGTCATCCGGCCTCGCCAGCGCAGCCACAGACCCCACAGCGCGAAACCGATCATCACCACACCCAGACCGATCATGATCCGGAAGGCCCAGAAGACGAGGCCCACCGGCGGCCGTTCCTCCGCCGGGACATCCTTGAGACCGTGCACCTCGCCGTCCATCTCGTGGGTCAGAATCAGGCTCGCGCCATGGGGAATGCCGATCTCCAGGTGGTTGGTCTCGTTGGCCGCATCGGGAATGGCGAAGAGGAGCAGCGGTGCCCCTTCCTTCGTCTCCCACGCCCCCTCCATGGCCGCAACCTTCATCGGCTGGTGTTCGAAGGTGTTCAGACCGTGCGTATCGCCCACCACCAGCTGAGCCGGCGCGGCCACCACCAGAACCCAGAGGGTCATGGAGAGTGCCTTCCGGTGGATCGCCGGCTGCCGGTTGCGCAACAGGTACCATGCGCTGACACCGGCGACCACGAAGCCGCCCGTCAGAACCGAGGCCAGTGCCATGTGGAAGAAGCGCGGCCAGAACGACGGATTGAAGATCGCCGCCATCCAGTCGGTAATGTGGAAGATGCCGTCCTGGATCTCGAACCCGGCCGGCGTCTGCATCCAGCTGTTGGCGGCCAGGATCCAGAAGGAGGAGATGAACGTCCCGATGGCCACCATCAACGCCGAGAAGAGATGCGCCCCCTGGGGCACCTTGTCCCGACCGAACAGCAGTACCCCGAGGAACGCGGCCTCCAGGAAGAAGGCGGTCACCACCTCGTAGGAGAGCACCGGGCCGAGGAAATTGGCCGTGGCGTAGGAAAACGAACTCCAGTTGGTGCCGAACTGGAACGACATCACCAGGCCGGAGACCACGCCCATGCCGAAGACCACGGCGAAGATCTTGGTCCAGAAACGCGAGATCTGCTCGTAGACCGGGTCGCCGGTCCGGTAGAGGCGCGCCTCCAGAAAGGCGATGAAGGCCGCCAGCCCGATGGTGAACACCGGGAACAACGCGTGGAAAGAGACCACGAACGCGAACTGAATGCGTGAGAGTAAAAGTGGATCCAGCTCCATACTGACCTCCCGTCATGAAGGCCCCGGAATGTAGCGGCGACAGCCGACCTCCAGGGCCCGGGCTCTCCGGGGCAGACCCCGGCTCGAATGGTGGAACAACGTTTCGATGCAACCTTTGCATGGAACGTGCCGACCTCCCCTGACCAGCCCGTATTGGCGCGCAGAAGACCATTAACCCACCCCGGACCGGCCATTTCAGGCCATCAATGGCAGTCGCAGCCGCGATCGCGCCCGGACCTCATGCCAGGTTTGACACAAGTCCTGCTCATCACCCGAATCCCCCCGGCACGGGACCCGCGCCCTTCTGTTAGAATGCAGCGCCGAATGCCGCAGTGGTCGCCCAATCCATGTCCGATATCCCGCAAGCCAGCCTCGTCCTCTACAAGGGGCGCCCCGCCCGGGTCACCGCAACCGGCGACAAGATCGCCATCGAACTGCCCGACGGCGGCGAAAAACGGGTCCGGCCCAAGGACATCGTCCCGCTCCACCCCGGCCCGGCGCCGGCCCCCGGTGACCTGACCGAGGCCGACCCCGCCGCCACCGCCCCCGACGGCGCCCTGGACGAAGCGCGTCAGCTGCTGGCCGGCGAGACCACCACCCTGCCGGAGCTGGCCGAGCTCGCTTTCGACGCCTTCACCCCGGCCACCGCGTGGGCCACGTGGCAGGCGGTGGCCGACGGCCTGCTCTTCTCCGGCGCTCGAGAGGCCGTCGCCGTCCACGACGACGAGGCCGTGGCTGCCGAACGCGCGCGCCGCCACGAGAAGGCGGAGGCCGCCGAGGAGTGGAACGGACTCATCGCCCGGCTGCGCGAGGGACGCCACGAGACGGAGGACGTCAAGGCGCTGGCGGAGGTGGAACGGGTTGCCCTGGGCACCAGCCAGCACAGCCGGATCCTGCGTGAGCTGGAACTGGCGGAGGAGCCGGAGGCGGCCCATCGGCTGCTGCTGCGCGTGGGCTACTGGGAGCACGACAATCCCCATCCGCGCCGCTTCGGCGCCCCGGAGGGCGCACCGGAACTGGAGGTGCCGACGCCGTCGGAGACCGGTCGCCGCGACCTGACCCACCTGACCGCCCTGGCCATCGACGACGAGGGCAATCAGGACCCGGACGACGCCATCAGCGTCGACGGCGACTGGCTCTGGATCCACGTGGCCGACGCCGGCGCCGTCGCCTCGCCCGACGACGCGCTGGACCGGACCGCCCGCGAGCGCGGTGCCACCCTCTACCTGCCGGAGGGCATCGCGCCGATGCTCCCCGGAGCGGCCGTGGAACGGCTGGGGCTCGGTCTGGCCAGCGAGTCGCCGGCGCTCTCCTTCGGCGTGCGGCTGGACGCCGACGGTACCATCACCGACTTCGAGGTCACCCCGAGCCGGGTGCGAGTGACCCGCCTCTCCTACGGCGAGGCGGACCAGCGCCTGGACGCAGCGCCGCTGGCCGATCTGCGCCGCCTCACCGACCGTTTCCAGGCGCGCCGCGCCGCCGCGGGGGCCACCTTCATCTCGATCCCGGAGGTCAGCGTCAAGGTGCGCGACGGCGTGGTCAGCCTGCGCCCGCTACCGCCGCTGACCAGTCGCCAGCTGGTCACCGAGGCGATGCTGCTCACCGGCGAGGCGGCGGCGCGCTTCGCCCAGACCGAGGGGCTCGCCTTCCCCTATTCCACCCAGCCGCCGCCGGAGACCCGCCCGGAGGGCGACGACCTGGCGAGCCAGTTCGCCCTGCGCCGACAGATGCGGCCGGCGCGACTGCGCTCGGCGCCGGAGCCCCACGCCGGGGTCGGCCTGGCGCAGTACACCCAGGTCACCAGCCCGCTGCGGCGCTACCTGGACCTGGTCGCCCACCAGCAGATCCGCGCCCATCTCGGCGGCGGCACGCCGCTGGGTCAGGAGGCCCTGCTGGAGCGGGTGGCCGCCTTCGACGCCGTGGTCGGCGGTCTGCGCCGCAGCGAGCGGCTCTCCAATCAGCACTGGAAGCTGGTCTGGCTGCTGCAGCACCCGGAGTGGGAGGGAGCCGGCGTCGTGGTGGAGCTGGGCGAGCGCAAGAGTCGAATCTTCATCCCGGAGCTGGGGCTGGAAACGATGATGAAGCTGCCGGGTGGAACCGAACTCAACGATGAACTGACGCTGCGGGTGGCCGGAGTGGATCTGCCGGCGCTGGAGGCGCGGTTCCGGTATCGCTGATTCGGAGGGCGGGGTTCGGGACCGGAGGCACGGGGGTTCCCGCAGCACGACATCGGCCACCCGCCACGGGCAGGCCGGTATCACCTCAGTGGCGGGAGCTTCGAAGGCTGTTGCCGTTTCGCGCACAGCTGCCAATCCTCCATCAATGCGGCCTGATGCCTCCCGGCCCACTCCCTGACCCGTTCCAGCGCTCGCCGGCGCAGTCCACCCCTGATGACGCTCAGTTCATCGATCGCCACCAGTGCTTCGTATTCCCCGTAGAGGGCATGAAAGTGGGGAGGCGGATGATCTTCCCAGTACATCTGGATCACGATGCCATAGAATACACTCAGCGTGGGCATGCTCGACATCCTTGTCGCGCGGGCCTGTTTCAGAGCATAGCCCGATGCGTTCAGGGCGTCATTACCGAGGGAGACCGATGATCCTTTATCCAAAGCGGGACGGGCTGCTGGCGACGGGCGCCTTCGTCATCGGGCTGCTGCTGGCGGCGTGGCTGCTGCGCGGACCGGGAGAAGGGGCGCTGCGGGTCACCTTCATCAACGCCGGGGAAGAACCGATCCAGTCGTTGACGGTGAACCACGGCAGTGCCGATCTGCAGGAGACCATTACCCTGCTGCGTCTGGCCCCGGGGGAACGGCGCCGCATCCACCTGAACAAGGAGCCGGGTCTCGGCTACGACGTCACCGCCCTCTATACCGACGGCCACGAGACGGCGTTCTGCGCCAATGCCGGGGTGGATTCCCGGCATCAGCGGGTGACCTTCCACCGTTGAGC